>DATEGZ010000299.1:0-10934 GCA_035279905.1 Vicinamibacterales bacterium | reverse complement strand
GCAATCTGGTCGGGCGTGCACGGCTGCGGAATCGGAATCTGTCCGCGGCCCGCCTGCTGTTGCGCGGGGGCGGCGCCTGCCGGGGGAGGTGCCGGCGGATTCTGCGCGAACACGGTGGCGACAGCCAGACTCGCGGCTGCCGAGACGACGATGAGGCGAACGTAATGGCGCGGGTTCATGACTTTTCCACTGGCCTCCCCAAGAGTCCGTACATGCGAACGATTTCCATCCGCTGATCGTTGTCGACGTTATTGCAGAAGTCGCCGATGTTCGTCTCGTGCGCTCCGCCCGCGGCGCGCAGGTCGGCGACCATCGTCAGCGCGCCTTTGTGATGCTGGATCATGCCGGTAAGGAAGAGCTCGTCGAACTTGCCGCCGCGCGCCGCGTCGAGCGCTTTCATCTGCTCGGGCGTCAGCATGCCCGGCATCGCGGACATGTCCATCGTGCCCATCATCGCGGCACCGTCGGGCATGATCATCGGCACTTCCTGTTTGCGTGCGGAGAGCCACTCTTTCATCGCCTGAATCTCGCCGGTCTGCGAGATCGTGATTTTCTTGCCCATCGCGATGAGCTCGGGCGTTTCGGTGTGGCTCGGAATCATCGCCGCCATCAGCAGGGCCTGGTTGTGATGGTGAATCATGCCCTGCATGAACTTCACGTCGGCGTCCGTGTAGTTGTTGTCGTGAAACGCCGGGACGCTCGAGACGACGGTGGACGCCTGGCCCGGCGCACCGGGCTGGACGATCGCGTGCGCGGCGGGCGTGGCTGCCGGCTGTTTGGCCGCGTCACCGCCGCCGGCCGGCTGGCTGCAGCCCATGCCGGTGCAGATGGCGGCCGCCAGCGCGAGGTTGGAGATCGGGAGTTTGGTCATGACCGTCACACTTGCCCACCGTAGCTCCGCAGGAGCGAAGGTGGGCCGAAGCCGTGAGGGGTGAAGTATGCCCCAAAACGGGCAGTCAATGCTCTCAGCGCCCGATATATTCGAAGATCACAATCAGAGCCCGACCTTTGCCGAGCGAGGTCATTCCGACGTCCTTCGACGACGGCGGAATCTCTATGAGCATCTCGCGCGACACGGCGCGGGAAGTCGAGCCGACGCGGCTAGTGACCTGGCCGTCGACCACGAAGACAAACCGCTCGCGCGTTGAAGTCGCGGCCGCGACATCGATGGCTGCGCCCGGCTGCGAGAGATCGCAGAACGTCGCGCGAATCGTCTGGCCGCTGAGGACTTTCACGCGCGCGCCATTCGTCTGGACGCGCCATCCACTCGAGGACCAATCGAAGTCGATCGCGACCGGCTGATTGGCCGGCAGCGGCAACGGCGTCGGGCTTTGCGGCTGCGGCGGTGCTTGTGGCGGATGCGGCGGGAGCCATTCGGTCCGGCGGACGGGCTGGTACTCGAACCCGGTCGTCGGCTGATCGCTGTCATTGAACATGCCGTGTTCGACGTTGGACGGAGGCAGGACCGCGCTGCGGGCGCCCAGTTGATGCACGACGCCGCCAATCGAGTAGCCCAGCGATCCACCGAGATTCATCGACACCTGTTCCTGATCATGATGATGAATTGCCTGATGATATCCAGGCACCACCTTGAAGATGATCAGGCTGCTGTTCCCGGCGACGATCGCACGGGCCTCCGGGTAGGGCCCATACGGTGCGATTGGTATCACGGACATGTCGTGATACGTGACCGGCTCAGGCTGAACTGTGGCGATCAGTGGAAGCGCCAGCCCGAATCCAGTCGCCAGCGCTGCCGCGACGATTGTCGTGCGCATCGCCTCCTCCTCATCCTCATCGCTCGCCCCACGCACGTGTCGCGCCGCCGGCCACGCTGACCTCGATGCCATGGGCCAGTCGGCCCGGCTTCATTTCCTCGATGACCCTGGTCGGAACGTTCTCGAGCGCGTCGTTCAGCGACACCGACGACTTCAGCGGGTAGGCAGTCACCGTGACCATGTCACCCGTCTTGAGGTTGCCATTATCGCCAAACAGCCAGCCCAGCTTAATGAGGCCTGGACGGTTCCTGCCGGCAATCATCCATCGTTCCCTGGCGTCCTTGTTGGTCGGCACGTTCACGTGCAGGTAAAACGGGTGGGTTTGATCGGGACTGGTAAAACCGCCCACCTGGCCTTTGATCGTAATGGTGCGCGTGGTTTCGAAGAAGTCGGGAACGGCCTGGTTCGCCGCCGTCACGGACGCGAGTGAAATCACCGCGACCGCACCAGCTGCCCATCGTTGCGATTTCTTCATCGGCGTCTCCCGTGAAACATCAGTCGCTCTTGACAATGTGACGGCTCGCCCTGAGTATATGTCTAAAGACGACATGTCTAATCGCGAGGTTCCGTACGGCACGCTCGTCATCCTCATCCTGCAGACGCTCCACACGATGGGGCGATTGCACGGGTATGGCATCGCTCGGCGGATTGAACAGGTCGCCGCCGATCTCCCTCGCCTGAGCCAGGGGTCCGTGTATCCGGCCCTCATCCGCCTCGAGCAGCAGGGGTGGATTCGCGCGGAATGGGGCGCCTCCGACACGAAACGGACGGTCAAGTTCTACTCGCTGACGCGGGCGGGCTCTCGACAGCTCGCGCGCGAGATCGCCGACTGGGAACGCGCGAACGCGCTCATCGCCAGATTTCGGGAAGCCAAGTCGTGAAACTCCGCCTCTTCCTGAAGCGATTGTTGGCGCTGTTCCAACAGCGCCGGTACGACCGGGACTTCGAGAATGAACTCGCGGCACACCTCGAACTGGCTGAGCGGGACGCGATCTCGTTGGGCATGTCCCCCTCGGAGGCGGCACGGGAGGCCCGGTTGCGCTTTGGAGGCATCGAGAGGATTCGAGAGGAGCATCGTGACTCTCGAAGCCTCAGGTTCGTCGAGCGGATCACGTCCGATGTGCGCCAGTCGTGCCGATCGCTCAGGCGGACGCCGACCTTCACGTTGGTGGCGGTGCTGGCACTTGGTCTCGGCATCGGGGCCAACGGCGCGATTTTCAGCCTGGTCCATGCGCTCGTCCTGGAACGGCCGCCGTTTCCCGAACCCGACCGGTTGGTGCGCATCGTCGAGCTCGTGCCTGGTGCAGAAACACCGACAGGCGCGCCCATGCGCTCGTCGAATATTCGTTCGTCGGACCTGACACCCTTGGTGGCCAACTCCCGGACGCTGGCGGACGTGGCTATCTACCGACAGGGCTCCGTCGTGGTCGAACTGTCTGGTCGGGCAGCGGTCGTCACTCGGGCCGTTACGCTGCCCTCGCTGTTCTCGGTGCTGAGCGTGCCGCCGGCCATTGGTCGCGCGCTGCAGGCGGAAGATGGGTTACCGGGCGCCGAAAAGGTCGTCGTGCTCAGTCATGACGGGTGGGACCGCTGGTTCGGCCGCAACCCGAAGATTCTCGAGCAACGCCTCAAGATTGATGGACAGGCGCATCGTGTGGTCGGCGTCATGCCGGTCGGATTTCGATTCCCTTCCGTTGAGGTGTGGACACCGCTGATTCTCGCGGACGTCGGCCGCGGTGTGAACACCTTCGGCGTCCTCGCGCGGTTACGGCCAGAGGCCACCCTGGGCGCCGCCGCAGAAGACACAAACGCTGTGCTGAGCGCCATTCGAAGAATTCGGCCGAATCCGACTGCGCCTCCGCGGTTTACGGTGTCCAGACTTCAGGAGGAACAAGCGGCACCATTCCGGCCGGCATTTCGCATCCTCTCCCTCGCGGTTTTCCTGGTGCTGCTCATTGCGTGCAGCAACGTGGCCAACCTCGTGGTCGCCCGTGGGACGGCACGAAGGCGCGAAATGGCGATTCGTTGGGCCCTGGGCGCGAGCCGCGCGCGCCTCTTTCAGTACCTGCTGGCTGAGTCAATCATCGTTGGCCTGCTTGGTGGGCTCATGGGTCTGGTCCTGGCTTTCGGATCGGTCCGGCTCCTCATCGCGGTCTGGCCATCGAGCCATCTAGGTAGCGGCGTCCCCTCTCTCGCAGGGCTCGCAACGATCGGTGTCAGTCCCTTTGTCGTCCTGTTCATCGCCGTTCTCTCTGTCGGCACGGGAGTGGTCTTCGGGATGATCCCGGCCCTGAGAGTGTCGCGGCCCGACGGGGATGCCCTCGCACGGGAGCGTGAGGGGACCTCGGAGATGAGTCGTCCGACCATCTGGCGCATGAATCTTCGAAGGCTCCTGGTGATCGTCCAGGTCGCGGTGGCGACCATTCTCCTGATCAGCGGCGGGTTGTTGGTGCGCAGCTTCGTCAAACTGACGCACGTGGAACTGGGTTTTTCTCCGCGCAACGGGCTGACGTTTCAGGTCCTCTCGCCGGCGAGCGGGGCCGCTCGTGACAGCTTCAACGATCGCCTGGTCGAACGGCTGTCGGCGGGTGTAGCGTTTCCTGCGGCCTATGCGCATCAGCCACCGCTGCAGAACGGTGAAACCAGCCTGGACTTCAGCGTCATCGGGATGGACGAAGACGCACGCCGCGCGCTCGGACGGGAGGCGCGCGCGTTGCCCGTCAGTTATGGATACCTGCAGGCGATCGGTATTCGACTGATCGCCGGACGGTATTTCAACGAGCACGACGACCGAGGCGGCCCGCCGGTCGTCCTGGTGAATGAGTCTCTGGCACGACGCTACTTCGGGCGAGACACACCGGTGGGTCGCTCGATCACAACGATCGGCCCGACGCCATTCACCATCGTCGGCGTCGTGGCAGACCTTCGCCAGACGGCGCTCAACGATCCACCAGACCCTGAGTTCTATCTCGAGTTTCGCCAGATGGCCGGAGCGTTCCAGCACGATCCGGCGTTCGACTATTTTGGTCGCCAGGTGTCGTTTATCGTGAAGACCGACGATGCTGCGGCCGCGATTCCCTTTGTACAGACCGCCATCGCACAGCTCGACCCCAACGCGATCATGGTCAACCCGGAGACACTCGAAGCGCGCCTGGCTAGTGCACAGGCCACGCCGCGCTTTTACGCCGGATTTGTCGGCGTGATTAGTGCGGCCGGCCTCATGCTGGCGAGCATTGGTGTCTACGGCTTGGTGGCCTATTCGGTCCAGCAGCGGACCCGCGAAATCGGGATTCGGGCGGCGCTTGGCGCCACCAAGCGCAACGTGCTCTTGCTCGTGCTGCGAGATGGTGCCCTGTCCACCATTGTTGGTACGGCGATCGGCGTTGGAGGCGCGCTGATCGCCGCGAAGTACCTCGAGGCGTTGCTGTTCGGGATCACCCACACCGATGTGCCGACGTACGTCGGCGTCGCGGGTCTTCTTCTCGTTGTGAGCGTTGTCGCGGCCTGGCTTCCGGCGCGTCGCGCCCTCGCCGTGAGTCCGCTGGTGGCCATCCGTCCCGATTGAGCTCCACTCTACCGGGCGCGAGAGTTGGCGTCGGCCCGGAGCTGCACGACAGTACCGACTCCGGCATACTGATATTTGTCGCCGAAAATCTGCTTGACCTCCGAGAACGTGTGCTCACCGCTGCAGTGGCCCGGTGCGATCCTCTCAACCTTGTAGGTATCGTGTAGCGCAGCCACGACCTTGTCGATCACAGAGTCCTGCGCCGCGACAAGGTGGAACCCGCCGGCGACGAAGCGAATACGAGGATTGATCGCGGCCGCCTCGGCGACAATCGCCTCGATGCCCGGGTGCGAGCAGCCGACGATCAACACGATGCCCTCAGGGGTGTTTATCGCCAATGACAGCTCCTTGAGTTCTTTGGTACCAGGCGCATCGGAAACCTGCGCGATCAGCGTCACGCCGGGTGCAACTTCGGTCGTCTTGTCGATCAAGAGGATGTTCGCCTTGGGCCAGGCGGTGCCGAACCTCAGCACCTCGGGCGGCGTGCCATCGTAGTAGCGCATTTCCCGGGGTAGAGACTCGTCCTTGCGGTAGAAGCTGCCTGGCAGTGAGGCGCCATAGACTCCGAAGCCTTCCTGAGGCGCGTAGATCTTCACTTTGGGATTTTTGCCCAGGAGGTACGTCATGCCGCCCATGTGGTCGCCGTGACGATGCGACATGACCACGAAATCGAGCTTCCCGAGGTCGACGCCGGCTGCTTTGACGTTTTGCGCGAACACATCCGGGTTGTTGCCAGTGTCGAACAGAATGCGCCGTCCGCCGATTTCAACGAGCGCTGCAAAGCCCCAGTCCTTCTTCATCGTTGCGATCTTGCCGAACGCGTCGTACAGGACAGTGATCTGCTCCGTCGATGCCGTACCGCCGCCGCGTTCGTCTGACACGCCGGCGCCAATCACCGATGACGCGCCCAGCGGGTGTATCAGGAGCAGCGCGAGGGCGCCGATCGATCGCCGCCAAGGATGACCTTTCATTGGTTCCCCTCCAGCTAGCTCGCTCCGACAATCGTCGGACGTGATGTGACAGCCGATGCCTGCGTCAGGCTTCGTCTTGGGCGAGTTGATGCACTCGCTGATGTGACAGCCCGAGTAACTGCGCCGCGTCACGCCCACTCATTTTCAGCCCGCCGCGTCGGAGGATCCGCACGGCTCGCCGTGCAGCCGCGATTGCGCGCCGGTCCTGTTCCTTCGCTTTCTTCTTCAACGAGGCGTATTCACGAACGACTCGCGCAGCCGTCGCCGGCAGCGCGACATGGTCGACGAGCCTTGCGGTCTCGGCGTCCTCGACGAACAAACCGAGAGCCTCCCGGATGCGCCGCCGGGCCTCATCGACCGTGCGACCCTGGGTGTGACACCCACGGACACGACGCACCGAGGCCACCCACCAGCCCGCACGATCCCGTTCGTAGACGACGTGGTATGCCTTCATGACTTCCTCAACCATCCAGGGCCCAAACACCGTTCGAGATCGCGCTCGATGCTTCGCAACAAACCAGGGCCGAGATCCTCGCCAGCATGGACCGGGATCGTGGTCGCGCAGCTCCCGCACTCGACGCGGAGATGCGACCTTTCTGCCTGGTCTCGACGCACCCCTTCGATTTCAGGATTCGTCGCAGCGCCTTGGCCTTCATCCGTCCCTTTGAGTATGGACCGTTCGAGCCAATCTGTCTACCTCACTAGACAGATCCTAGGGCGGTCGCCTCGCACGCATTCGGCAAGGGCCTTGTTGATGAGCGTCTGGTACCCGATGTTGCGGCGCTTGGCTTCCTTGCGGAACCGCGCGAGGACTTCGGGATCCAGGCGAATAGCGATCAGCCGCCGTGCCCGGGCGCCAAGCGGAGGCCGCCCGACGCGACGCATCGCACGCAGCTGTGCGTCCGACGCTTCCGGCAGATCGGAGGAATCAATCTTCTTGCGCCTCGGCATACGCCGTCCTTGTCCCATTCGAACACTTATTTAAGTATATACATAAATTGTGGCACCCGACCCTCTCACTGCGCTCCTTCGGAGCCACGGTGGGCAGGCTGCTCCAACGGAGCTACGGCCGGCAAGCGCTTTTCCTCGGGTCGGAGGTTCGAATCGATCGCCTGGCCTGCCGAGCCGAAGCCGCGAGCGAAGCGAGCGTTTGGCGAAGGATGGCGCGCCCGGGAGGTCTCGAACCTCCGACCCTCGGCTTAGAAGGCCGATGCTCTGTCCCCTGAGCTACGGGCGCGTCGTAGGAACAATCTTACGAGTATTCAATGACTTAGTGAACGTTTCCGATCTCCGCGTCTGCTGGGTCACGTCGCGCGGTGTCAGTTCTGGTGTCAGTCTGTTGAGTCGTTTCCGACCTCGGGACCAGCCGCTCGACTCCGTCGGCCATGAAGTCCGGCGCGAGACGAGAATAGCGCACGGTCATCCTGCTTCTCACCGTGACTGGCCAAGGCAGCTGCGTGCGGACTGGGCATGGCGCGCCTAGACGCGTGCCCTCTGTGCAGTGCGACTCTTCAGCCTGTATGCGTCGCTATTTCACCCGATTTGCGTAGTACCCGGGGCGCGCCTTGACCGAGGCGTTACGACCTCTCACTTTGACGACGACGTCGTGCCAGCCGTCATTCGTGCCGACGCCTCGCGGTTCGTACGTCAGAACGTACGACTGGCGAAGATCGGCCAGGCGATCACGAAGCTTCGCGAGGAGCTTCGAGTCGTCCGTTTTGTACAGGAGGCCGCCTGTCGTTTTGGCGAGCACTTCAGGCGTCGCAAATCCTGCATGCGTTCGGCGCTTCGGCGGCTGGATCAAGTCCACTGCAATGCCCAAGTCGGCCAACGTTCGTGAGACGTCCGCGCGCGACAGCCAGCTCGCGTCGTCGATGCCATCGCTGACGACGACCACGAGCGGCCGTCCGGCATCCTCTGCCACGAGGGACGCCGCCGCGAACGTCGCATCCCAGATGCTCGACTGAAGCATGAGGCCGTCGGTTTCATGGGCGAAGGTTACGCCTCCACGAGAGTCACCGAAGAGTGCCGTCGTTCGGGGTGGCACCGCTTGGGTTTGCGCCAAGGCCCGCCGCAACGCTCCGAGATCGCTTGTCAACGGGACGAGGGGCATCACGCGATCCGCAATAGCCAATAGCGCGACACGATCGCCGGGGCCGACAGCTTGCAACAGCGCTTCGCAGGCCTTCAAGCTCAGGGGGAACATCGGATCGGGACGGCCGAATTGGCCGACGCGGTCTTCTGTTCTGAGGTTCAAGCTCAGGTCGAGCGCAAGTGCCACCGCGACATGGTTGGCCGCGTCCGCGGAATCGACCTGCTGCCGTACGCCCTTGTCCAGCACCTCGAAGTCCTCGGCGCGCAGGCCGACCACTGGCTGACTGCCTTCGCTCACGAGCGCATCGATTCGCACGCCATGCGTCGTCGTTCGCAGGGTAGGCCTCTGTTGAGCGATGGTTGTTGTCCCGACGATCGCGGGCAAGAGCAGAGCGGCAGCGACGGGCCGCAGAGCCGTCATCGGCGAACCCTGGGCCTTAGCGCTTCGTATCGTGCATCGGGTAGCCACGCGCCGTTTTGGCGGAAGTAATAGACTCGCCAAGGGTCGGGTGCATGGTGATCCCACGTTTGGGGATCCAACGCGCGGGCTGTTATGTCCCAACCATCGGCCTCGCGACCCGTTGCGACGAGAACCCGTCCGAGCGCCAAACGCGCGACTTGTCCGGTTGGATACAAGTGGACGGCCTCTTCGTACGCCTCCCTCGCCGCGTCGGGTTGGCCCATCTCTTCGTACAGTCGGCCAAGGAAGAGGTTGGCCAGATAGGACAGAGTCGGCGTTTGGGTGCGCTTGGCCTCCTGCGCCGCCAGGAGAAGCTCGCGTTGGGCTTCTTCGCGCCGATCGAGAAACCACAAGACGTGTCCGAGACGCACGCGGGCCTCGACGAGCGTCGGATCGAGTTCGAGAGCGCGCCGGAAGTCTTTCATAGCCTCGGCTGCGAATGAGCTATATGCGCCGTGCGATGAAGTGCCCATCACGTCGTACTTGAACAGCACCGAGTATCCGTCGTGGTCGCTATCGGGAATAACCTCCGTCCACATCTCGCCCCGCTTGCCCAACTCCAGTCTCGCCAAAGGATCATTGCTGAATCGTTTGCGAACCTGGGACTCGATGTCCACTCCGAAGCCCCAGCTGAACGGCAGTCCAACGAGATAGTAGTCACGACACAGGGTCAGCAGCTCACGGTCAGTGACCGCCTTCGCAGCGTCGCATGCCTCGCCCATTAGCGCGATGGCTCTCTCGAACGCCGCGACGCGATAGTCCATGCGCACGACCGTCACGCCCGGGGGCGGTGGTGCTTCGGGAAATGCCGAGAGTTCCGAGAGAAACAGCGCCAGCGCGGCCCTGGACCACGGATCTTTTTCGTCAGACGGCAGCTTGGCCTCCGCCTTGACCCGCTTGTCGGTCCATGTTGAAAAGATCTGAAGCGCCCGGTCGGCGTCGCCGCGGCGGTACTCGTGGAGGAGATCAGCAAATGTGAGCGGGAGAGTTTGGGCGGGCGGGACCGGCGCTCGACCGGTGTTCAGTAGCAAGGCGGTCGCCGTCACGCACCCCAGAAAGTGCGTGCGGGGTCTTAGGCGCAACCAGTTGAGCGTCGCTCCCAAGCCAGAGGGGGTCATGCCGCCCCAATGCTAGCGCGATCCGACGCCGCGACTCAGGGCGTGTGCGGATCTCCGATTCTCGACCATGGGCTGGCCTGACTGAGAAAAACTCGTTGAGGCAACCGGCGGCCTGTACGGTGAGCCAAAGGTTGCAAGACGGCAGGACCGGGAGGTCCTGAAGTTCGTAACGAGGGTGATTCGGGCGATTCCCAACCAGACTGAACGAAAGTGTAGAGGCTACAAAGTCAGGAGCCTGCGGCCGATCCTGAGGAATGGGCGCGTCGAGTTCATATGTTAAGCCACGTAAACGACTCAGTGGACGAGCACAGCCTTCAGGTCTCTATCCGCCTCGATTGCGTCGTCGGATTTGGCGCCAGTTCGTTGGGCTGACCTGGTTTCGGCAGGCCAAGGAACCAACTTCTCGACCGCCTGTAGCATGAACCCTTCGGTCAGATGAGCGTAGCGCGTCGTCATGACGATGCTCTTGTGCCCAAGAGCCCGTTGGATCACCGCGAGCCCAACGCCAGCCATGGCCAAACGGGACGCGAAGGTGTGACGCAGGTCGTGCCAGTGGAAATCTTGGACGTCCGCCAGCCGTACCGACCGCTCAAACCAGTGGCGAGGTCGTAGCAGCGGGGCGCCCGCGAGATTCCGGATCACCGGACCCGTGCCGTCACTTCGCTCACGGAGCTTCGCCAGCGCGGCCAACGCCATGGAATTGAGGTGAGCGTATCGACCCTCTCCGTTCTTGCCTCGCCGGATCCGGAGGATGCGTTCGTCGAGATCAACATCACGCCAGTCCAGCCCGTACATTTCACCGCGCCGAAGGTGGACGCGCCGCTCGGAAAGTGATCCAGTCGCCGTTCAGAAAGTGATCCACCCGGAGGCCTGATAGCGGGCTTGCCGAAGCGTCGAGCTTCGGGTCCGCTGGGAGGATGCTCAAGGTGGACCAGGTCCATGTACTCCGAC
>DATEGZ010000298.1:0-30256 GCA_035279905.1 Vicinamibacterales bacterium | reverse complement strand
CAGCATGGCCGCCGGCGTGCCGGCCGCGGCGCGAATGGCCTGGATGCGGCGGGCCAGGCTCGGGTGCGTCGCATGCCGCTCGATTTCCGCGTCCCACCGGCGCGGGACGCGCGCGATCGCGTGCAGCTTCGTGAGCGCGCGCACGAGCGCTTCCGGGTTGCCGGTGAGCGCGACCGCGCGGAGATCGCTGTCGGTCTCATGCTGCTGTCGATGCCGCGCGCGCACACCGAGCGTCAGCGCGACCGGAATCGTCCAGAGCACGAGGAGCACGCTCGGCTCCAGGTGCGGAATGCGCAGCGCGGCGAGCGGCAGCGCCAGCGCGACGACGCTGCAGATCCACGTGCTCACGGCCATCCGTCGCAGCCGCTTCCGGTTGAACTGCTCGAGGTGCGCCAGCTCGTGCGCCGCGATGGCGAGCACCTCGTCGATCTCGAAGCGATCGAGCAGCGTCTCGCTCACGAGCACGGCCGATCCGCGAAGCGACGGCAGCGCGACCGCGTTGGCGAACACGCCGCCGTGCAGATCGACGCGCTCGAAGCGCGGCATCGGCAGACCCGCGGCCTCGACGAGATCGGCAAATCGCGCGACCAGGGCCGGATGATCCACCGGGCGGCTCCGCACGAGCCAGCGGAAGAGGCTGGTCCAGCGGAGATTGCCGAGAAGGATGCAGGCACCCAGAACGATCTCCGCGAGCCAGGCGCGCGGGCCGCTCTCCATCACGAGGAACGGCGTGAGCAGGATCAGCAGCCAGAAACCGTAGACACCGACGATCAATCGGCTGAAGAACGCGAGGTACCGCGGCAAGCTCCACGTCTCACCGAACAGCGCGCGGCGAGTTGGATACGACGCGGCGAGGCGGCCGACGAGCAGCAGCGGAAGCGCCCACCAGAACTCGCCCGGCCAGAGATAGATGAGCGCGGCCAGAGCCACGATCAGCGTCGACGTGGCCTGGCGCCGGCCCGCGACGAGGCGCTCGGGCAGCGCCGGATCGTCAATCAGCCGAACGAGCGCCCGGCCGCGCCACCACCCGATGGCCGCCGGCGTCAGCGCGACGAGCGCCGCGAGGGTCCGTGCGACAAACTCCCCCACGTTCGGCATTTCGGCCGGAAGCCCCCACGGCAATATCGACATTTGTGTAAGGGCCGTTCCGACAAGTGCGGTGACTGAGAAGTCCGGCGAACTGAGAGGTCCGGTGAGCTGAGAAGTCCAGGTGAACTAAGAAGTCCCGTGAGCTGAGAAGTCCGCCGTAGCCTTGGCGAAGGCGGAAGTCCCCCCGACTAATCAAGGCAGTGAGGATGTAAACGACCGTCCGGCTTGCGCTTCTTTCACGGCGTGCAGGAGATCCGCGCCGAGGCGGCGCTTGACGACGTACCCGACGCCGCCGGCCGCGCGCGCCGCGACGACGAATTCCTCGTCGTCGTGCACGGTGAGAAACACGACGGCGGCCTTCGACCCGGCCGCGCGCAGGCGCGAAGCGACTTCGAGACCGGTCATGCCCGGCATCGAGATGTCGAGGACGATCACCTCGGGGTGGAGCGCATCGACCGCGCGGATCGCGGCCGGCCCGTCGTTGACGGCGGCGACGATCTCGCAGTCGGGCGTAAGCACGGTCGCCACGCGGTTGAGCATGGCCTGGTTGTCGTCTACAAGGAGGACGCGCACAGGATTAGACAATGCGTTGCTTCACGGCATACTGGACCAGCTCGGCGGTCGACTTGACCTTGAGCTGTTCCATCATTCGGTACTTGTGGAACGCGACGGTCCGCGGTGTGACGTTCAGGACGCTCGCGACTTCCTTCATCGATCGGCCTTCGGCCAGCAGCTGCAGCACCTCGCGCTGACGCGCCGTCAGCTCGTGCGCCGGCTTGCCCTCGTCGCCCTGCTGGAGCGACTCGACCAGGCCCTCGGTGATGAGCGGCGTGACGTACGACCGTCCCTGCATGACCTCGCGAATCGCCGCGGACAACTCGGACGCGGCCGACCGCTTGAGCAGGTAGCCGGACGCACCGGCCCGGAACGCCTCGGCGGCGAGGTCGGAGTCTTCGTTCATCGTCAGGAAGATCAATTTCACGTCGCGCAACTTCTGTTTGATCTGGCGTCCGGCCTCGAGCCCGTTCAGCAACGGCATCGAGATGTCGAGGACGATCACGTCCGGCTTGAGCTTCTCGGCTTCGGCGACGAGCGCGCGCCCGTCGGCCGCTTGCCCGACGATCTCGCACTCAGCCGCCAGCAGTTTTTCGAACGCGCCCAGGAGGAGCGCGTGGTCGTCAGCCAGCAACACGCGAGGCCGGCCTATCTGAGACATTGTTTTTCCTCCGCTAGGAACAGGCTATGCAGAATCGGCACGCAGCGGCACTGTCACTTCCAACAGGGTACCGGCGCCGGGCGCGGACTGGATCTTCACGGTGCCGCCGATCGCTTCAACGCGCTCGCGCATGCTGAGGAGGCCCAGACCCTTGCCCCACGCGCCCTCGACGTCGAAACCCGCGCCGTCGTCGGCGACCGTCAGCGTCAGGCCGTCGGGCCGGCCGTGCAGGGCGACCTTCACGAGCCGCGCGCCGCTGTGCTTGTTCGCGTTCTGCAGGGCCTCCTGCACGATGCGGAACAGGCAGAGCGTCACGTCCGGCGGCAGCTTGGCCGGCACGTTGTCGTGCTCGAAGTCGGTCGGGATGCTGGCGTGCGACGGCTCACGCTGCAGGCCCATGATCGCAGGCACCAGGCCAATCAGGCGGAGCTTCGCCGGGTGGAGCCGGTGCGACAGATCGTGGACGCTGCGCGACAGTGTCTGCACGCGATTCCTCGCATCGTCACTGAGTTGCTCGTTCGGCGCGCTGCCCATGAGCTCGAGGTCGATCGCCAGCAGCGCCACCTGCTGGCCGATGTCATCGTGCAGATCGCGCGCGATGCGTGCGCGCTCGTTTTCCTGCGCGTGGAGCAGGCGCGCGCCGAGATCGCGGATGCGTTCGTAGCTCTTGCGCAGCGCCTCGCGGCTGCCGCGCACCTGCGCCTCCGCCTTCTGCCGGCGCGCGCGCTGCAGCACCAGGCCGGCGATGAGCGCCGTCTGCGCGAGCAGCAACACGGCCGCTGCGACGATGTACACGCCGTACCGATTCCAGACCGAGGGATCGCGGAACTTGATGAGCGTGCCGGGAGGAATCCGTGACTCGTCGATGCCGAAGCGCTGGAGGACGCGCGCGTTCACCTGACGGACGTTCAGGTCCGGCGACGACCAGGGAATGCTGTCCGCGTGCGCGCCGTGCAACACGCGCAGCGCCAGTTGACCGAGCGCATCGACTTCCGCCTGCTGGCTCTTGAGACTGCCGCCGACGATGCCGTGGTCCATCGCCGAGTCGACCCAGCAGTAGACCGGCGCGTTCGACGCCGCGACCACGCGATCGAGGTACTCCAGCGGGTGAAAGTTCTCGCCGGCGGCATCACGCCCGACCGACAGGTAGTAGACGATCGAGTGCGGCGGCAGCGCGGCCAGCCGTTGCTGCAGATCCTGGTCCGTCAGGCCACGGAGGTACGTGAACGCCAGACGCGATTCGAACGCCTTGAATTGCGCCTGGGCGACGTCGAGCGTCGGCGTCGCGTTGTCCGCGCCGGCGACGACGAAGACGTTCTGCAGGTCGGGCTGGAGCGCCAGCGCCATCGTGATCGTCCCGGCGAAATCGAGCGCCGCGACGATGCCCGTCGAGTTTGCCGGACGCGGGCTGTCGGGCGAAATCACGTACGAGACGATCGGCGTCCTGGGAAACACCTCGCTGCGCACCCCGGCAAAGACGCCGAGCCCGATATCGTCCATCGTGATGACGAGGTCGAAGTCCTGCTCCCGGTACTTCGTGCGCAGAAACCGGAGAAATGCCTTCTTGTAGTCCGGATCCGGGAAGCGCGCCTGGTCGATGTACTCCGAGTAGTAGTCGAGGTTCTCCGACAGGCCGTTGTCGAGGATGCGCGGCATCTCCCGCTCGCCGACGATCGCGATTTGCGAGTCGCGGCGCGTTGAATAGAGGACGAGCACCTGCTTCTGCCGGGCAGGCGTCTGCGCGGCGACGACCTCGCCGAGCGCCGCGAGCAACAGGAGGAGCGAGATCGTCCGCATGTCGGATCAGAACACGAGCTCGGCCGTGAACCTGAACAACCGCGGCGTCAGGATCGTGAGCGGCTGCAGCCACGAGCCGCCCGGCACGAAGGTGGTGTTGTAGGTCAGCACGGCGCTCGAATTGAGCACATTGTAGACGTCAACGCCGAGCAGCAGCCGCGCGCGGCTGACGCTGACGGACTTCGCGATCCGCAAATCGAGCTGATTGATGCGATCGCCGTACAAGGTCCCCGGCGCGATGAGGTTGACGGTCACGTTCGACGCGCCGCCCGAGAGATCCCGGCCGAGCGACGGCACCACGTCGGCGTTGGGCACCGCGTAGTTGGCCGCGAGCAGCGCGCCCGGCTTGCTCTGGAACGTCGCGGACACCTGGACGTCGCCCTTCGGAATGACGTAGGTGGCGAGCCCGCGCAGCTGCGTGAGGATGCCGTAGGCGACGTGGCAGTACGGACTCGTCGGCGTCACCGCCGATCCGTTCAGCCCCGCGCCGAACGCGCTCGTGCCGGTCGTGACGCTCGACACCTCGGGCAGATTGGCCCGCACGGAGCAGTTGTCCGACACCGTCTGCCCGGTGCTCGTGCCGCCGATGAGCGTGAGCGTGCGGCCCAGCCGGACGTTCACGTTCACGTCCACGCCGTTGAAGTACTGCGTCCACGCGCCGTACTGCCGCGAGTCGGCGATCAGGTTGTTCACCTGTCCGGCCTTCTCGGGCACGACGTCGAAGAGGCCGGACACGACGTAGCCGCCGCCGCCCGGCAACCGCGGGTCGACGGGCGCCACGACACTGTAGGGCGTGAGATCGGATGGCTGCAGCGCAAGGTTGTCGGCGACCGAGAACCCGCGGTATGAGCGCCGCGCGTAGGAGACTTCGACCGACGAGCGCGATCGGATCTGCTGCTGCCACGAGAGATTGAGGTTCCAGTCGGACGGCCGCACGCCCCAGCCGTTCAGAATGCCTGGGTCGAAGTTGTTGGTCAGCACGTTCTGGCCGAATTGCGTGTTCGAAACGACGCCGCAGAGATCGCCGCCACTCGCGCGCAGGTCCTGCGCGTTGGGATTCGCGAGATCGCAGTCGGGCACGAAGTTCGCGTTGGCGTCCGTCCACGCGCGCGTCACGCCCGCCGTACCGAACGCCGACGTCGTCTGCGGCATGCGCAGCGTCGGATTGCTGTTCGCGTACGTACCGAAGACGCCGACACCCTCGAGGTACCGGCCCATGCTCAGCTTGAACGCGGTTCTGCCGTTGCCAAAGACGTCATAGGCGAGGCCGATGCGCGGCGTGATGTCTTTGTAGCTGTCGACACCGCGCGTGGCGGGAATCACGATGGGCGCCGACAGAAAACGCGACGGCCCTTCCTGCTGCTCGGGAAACCAGCTCCGCGCGCGATCGAAGCGCACCGCTCCCGCGAGCGTGAGCCGCGCGAGCGTCCACTGCTCCTGAGCGAACAGCGCGTCCCAGCCGGCGCGCGCGTTGTTGACCCACGGCGAGATGGATTCGGTCAGCTGATTCGGCACGCCGTTGTTGAGCCGGTAGGTCAGGTTCTGATCGTTCGTCATCCACGTCCGATCGTCGGTCATCAGCGTGTGCTGGTAGCCGGCCTTGAAGTTGTGCGTCCCCGTGACGTAGGTGAGGGAGCCCTTCCACAGGTACGACCCGGCGTGGGCGACGCTGAAATCCTGCGATCGATAGACGAGCCCGGGGATGTTGCCGTTGGCGGCGCAGCCGCTCGCGCACTGCTCGGCGACGCGAATCAGGTTGCGCGTGGGATTCGGGTCGCGCTCGAAGTTGCCCGCGCCGAAGTACGTGCCGCCGTAGCCGGCCTCGAGCAACACGCGGCTCGACACCGGCGACCACCACGTCACTTGCGTGACCGTGAGCGGCCGCCCCAGCACGCCGACCGCTTCGGGCGACACCTGCTGCGGCTCGGCGAGCCCGGGCGTCGAGCCCGTGCAGTGGCGGCACAGCGACTGCTGATCCCAGAACCCGCTGATGCGGTTGCGCGGCGTCATCTGCCAGGTGAGTCGCCCGCTCGCGTTGTCGAAGGTGCGGTCGGAGTACTCGCGCCGGGCCGGATCAGGCGCGTACAGCCACTTCGTTGGATCGCCGGCGTTGAGGTTGTAGGAGACGGTCGCGCTGTTTCGCGTGCTGCCGCCGGTGTGCGCGTTGACGAAGTACCAGAGCCGATCGCGCGCGATCGGCCCACCGAGCGTGCCGGAAAAATCGTACACATCGGTCAGGGGCGTCGCCGACATCAGGTTCTGGGCCCGGAGCTCGTCCGTCAGGTTGTTGGACTGAAGCGACGCGCCGGTCCCGCTCGCGAACAACGAGCCGTGCGTGGCGTTGCCTCCGCTCTTCGGCACGATGTTCATCACGAGTCCCGCGGTCTCGGACTCCCCGAGCCCGCCGGTCGTCATGAACGTCACCTCTTGCGCGTTGCCGACGTCGACCACGTAGCTTGCCGCGGAGTTGCCGCCGGGAGGGCTGCCGATCGTGAGTCCATCCAGAGAGAGGCGGCCTTCGTTGGTGCGGCCGCCGTGAATGGGAAACGACGTCGACGTCGCCGACGGCCCCGTGATCGTGTCGTTGACGTTGGTGAGCACGCCCGGGATGAGCGGCACCAGCGCGTTGTACGTCCGCACCGTCGGGATCGATCGCACGACGTCGCCCGAGAGCGTGACCTCGTGCCGGGCGCTGTGCGTGTCCACGACCGTCGTGTCGGCGGTCACCGTGATGGTGTCGGTGAGCCGCCCGACTTTGAGCTCCGCGTCCACCGTCGCGGTGAACGTCCCGGTCAGCTCGATGCCCTCGCGCTCGAACGGCGTCCAGCCCGCGAGCGTGAACCGCACGCGGTAGGTGCCCGGGCGCAGGTCCTCGATCCGGTACCGGCCGGCGGCGTCCGTCAGCACTGTTCGCGAACGCTCAATGAGGATCGGGCTGCTTGCGGACACGGTCACGCCGGCCATCGGCGTGCCGTGAGGATCGCGAACGATCCCCGCGATGGCCGCCTGAGCGTAAGCGGCCGCCGGGATCATCATCGTCATCCAGATCAGGAGCCCGAAGGCCCGGATCGCCCGCATTGATCTAGAGGACATGGAAGATTTACTAATCCATTCTGGCAGATCACCCAGTTCCCGGCGGCGTTGGATGACGATAGTTTGGCCAACCATGCCGGGCACTCGCGGACCCCTGCGGCGTTCGACCGCCCTTGCCACGCGGCAAGCGGTGGTCGAACGGGCGGAGGCGTACGTGCGCGCGAACTTTGGGACGCCGGTGCCGGTGTCGCGGCTTAGCCAGGTCGTCGGCGTCAGCGAACGCGGCCTGCGGAATGCTTTCTATCGTGTGCGCGGCATGAGCCCCAAGCGGGCCATGCTGGCGATGCGCCTCCAGGGCGTGCGACGCGCCCTGAGCTCCCCCACCCCTGAGCCGACCACGGTCACGCGGATCGCGACCGGGTTCGGCTTCTACGAGCTTGGACGGTTTGCCGCCGTCTACAAGCACGCCTTTGGCGAGGTGCCGTCAGCCACGCTGCACGGCCACTCAACCGAACACTCATCTGATCGGAAGGGGTACGGGGATGTTGGCACTTGCTCGTGAACGCACAGTAGATCGGCTCGACGATCGTCGTGCGCGACCGGCGCGTATGCCGGTGCGCCCGCTGGTCTCGAAGAACGCGGCGGTCTGTCAGGCGATCGCGCAAATCGAACAGGTCGCCGCCACCACCGCGACGGTGTTGTTGCAGGGCGAAACCGGCGTCGGCAAGGAGGTCTTTGCCGAGGCCATTCACGATCTCAGCCCGCGGCGTCAGCGCGAGATGGTGCGCGTAAGCTGCGCGGCGATTCCCAGCACGCTGATGGAGAGCGAGCTGTTTGGCCGCGAGCGCGGCGCGTACACCGACGCCATCTCGCGGCAGATCGGCCGCATCGAAGCGGCCCAGCAGTCCACGCTCTTCCTCGACGAGATCGGCGAGCTCTCGGGCAAGGATCAGGTCAAGCTCCTGCGCGTGCTGCAGGACAAGGTGATTCACCGGCTCGGCGGATCGCAGGCAATCAAAGTCGACGTCCGCGTCATCGCCGCGACCAACTGCAATCTCGAGCAGGCGGTCGAGGACAAGGCGTTCCGCGAGGATCTCTTCTACCGTCTCAACGTCTTCCCGATCGTCATCCCGCCGCTGCGCGAGCGTGTCGAGGACCTTCCGGGACTCGTGTGGGAGTTCATCGAAGAGTTCTCGGTGGAATTCGACAAGCGGATCGAGGTGGTGTCCGAGGAATCGATGCGGCTGCTGCAGCAGTATTCATGGCCGGGCAACATCCGGCAGCTGCGCAACGTGATCGAGCGGGCAGTGATTCTTGCGCGCGGGCCGCAGCTGACGGTCCAGTTGCCGGAGCGCATGCCGCGACTGCCGCACGTCCCGTCGCCGATGACGCTCAAGACTTTCGAGCTCGAGCACATCCGCGCGACGCTCGAGAGCACGCAGTGGCGCGTCCGCGGCCAGGGCGGTGCCGCCGAGCTGCTGGGCCTCAAGCCGACGACGCTCGAGAGCCGGATGGCGAAGCTCGGCCTCTCGCGGCCAGCGCGCGTCTGACGGAAGACAAACCCCGCTGAATCGGCGCACAATGAGGGTGGAGACCTTCATGACGCGCGCGACGCTCGCTCTGACTCTTGCTGCGTTGTCCGGTGCCTGGCTGATCGCTCAGGAAACCAAGCCGGTGCCCAAGGGCGCGGTGCGGGTGTCGATTCCCGGCTGCGCCAAAGGCGCGGCGTTCACCACCGTGCGGCCGTCCACCGATCAACCCGGCACCTACGACGTGCCCGCCGGCGTGCACATGCATATGAACGGGGCCAAGCCACTGATGGCCGAGATCAAAGCGCACCAGGAAGCGATGATCGAGATCACCGGCACGGTCCGCAAAGACGATCTCCGAACCGACGGGATCAACGTCAAAGGCGTGCGCATTTCACCGGGACCGTCACCGTCGAGCGCCGGCGGCACCGGGGGCGTCCCGCTCCCGCCGCAGATTCAGATCGACGTTGAAAGCTGGCGGCAGATCTCCGGAACGTGCCCGCGGTAAGTCAAAGTTCGAAGTTTGAAGTTCGAAGTTCGAAGTTAACTACCGGGTCTCCGGTCCGGCGCCCTCGGTGTACATCGCGCGGACTTCGCACTCGCCTTCCCACGCGGGCCAGTGCTCGACGTGCAGCTTCATGAAGCGCATGGCCCACGCCATGGCTTCAGCTTTGCTCGCGAGCTCGTAGATCGCGAACCCGCCGATGACTTCCTTGGCCTCGGCGAACGGACCGTCCGTCACGGTCAGCTTGCCGCCGGACTGACGAATCCGGCCGCCGCTCGCCGTCGACAGGAGGCCGCCCATCTGCACGAACACCCCCGCCTGCCCGGCTTCCATACCCAGCCGGCCGATGGCGTCGATCAGGGCCTTGGGCGGCGCGCCCTGGTTTTCCTTCGCAAACACGGTCGTCATGTATCGCATCGCGTCTCTCCTTCTCAATGACACGTCGAACGAGACGCGCGCAAATCGACAGCGGCCCGCACCTTTACCGTACGACGACGCGGATGACGTCGAGGCGAAGCATCTGACCGCCGAGCGGCGTGTCGACGACGCCCTTGATGATCTGCAGCCGATCCGGCCCGGGCTTGCCGTTGTCAATCTGCCGATCGTTGCCGTCGATGACGCGCACGACGACGCCGGCGCCGCCCGCCACGGGAATGGTGGCCTGAAAGTCCTCGTTGTAGATGGTGTGGCCAACTCTCGGGTAGTGATTGAGCCAGTAGGTCTGCCTGGGATTCGACACCTCGATGTGCCACGCGGACCACTCCACCGCCTTGATGGTGCCGCCCACCCTGTAATAAGGATGCGCGGCGTCCGGGTTCTCGCCCCCCTCGATCGTGGTGGGCTCGAAGATTCCGCGAATCCGAAGCGTGACGTCGTACACGACACTGCCTTTTCCGCCGAAGGCAAACGCCCTCTCGAGCCGCTGCTTGTGCAGGCAGGTGTCCGGCTGCGGCGGGTAGTCCGCCGTGCACTCGTCGTGCAGGAACAGCTGATGAAAACCGGCGGCAGTTTTCATGAGATCGCTATCCTGAGCGGTGGCGATCGCGGCCATCGTGACGAGCGAGAACACCGAGGAGAGAGCCAGGCGGGTCATCAGGAACGCAGAGGCTGACTGATCGCGGAGAACGAGTCAAGGCGAGGTGGAAGCGCCGCGCCCGGCCATTGCTCTACTGGATACCAGTACCGTAGAATCCCGGCGCCCCCCATGCCGCGTGTGCGGACGCTGGCGCTCGTCGTCACCGCAGTCCTCGCCATGGCTGGTGCTGCGTCCGCACAAGTACACACCGCTGTCGTCCTGGACCAGGCTGAGCAGCCTCTTCCGGGCGCGACAGTTTCCTTGGTGCGCGGCTCGACGATCGTGGCGACGACCGTCACCAACGCCGACGGAACCTTCAGCTTCGCAGGCGTTCAGCCGACTGACGTCCTGGAAGTGTCACTCGGCGGCTTCCAGACCGTCCGCGTGCTCGTGGCCGGCGCCGCGCGAATCACGCTGAAGCTCAGCCGGGCGATCGAAACGATCGTCCGCCCTCAGCCGACCGCGGTCGTCGCGCCGAACAGCCCGGTGCTCGGCGGCGGCGTCACCTCGGAAACCGTCGCGCGGATGCCTTCGTCGGCGCAGATGAAAGCGAGGGAGTCGCTTCCGCTCCTGCCGTCGGTCGTCCGCGGACCCGACGGCCTGCTCCACGTGGGCGGCGCGAGCGCGTACGACACGCCCGTGAGCCTCGACGGATTCAACGTCACCGATCCGGCGACGGGCCTCTCTTCGCTCAACCTGCCGTACGAGATGGTGCGAAACGTCACGGTCGTCCGCGATCCAATGAACGTGACGTACGGCGGTTTGTTGGCGGGCGTCACGGCGATGGAGAGCCGGCCGGGCACCGACACGTGGCGCTTCGGCGTGCAAGGCGTCGTGCCGCGGCCGCGTTTCGAGACGCCGGGATTTGGACGCATCGAGGGCATTTTTCCTCGCGCCTATGCGAGCGGATCGAGCGGCGAGGGACGCACGCAATACGCGACGGCCGTCGAATTCGACTACGAACGCTTTGCGGTACCGGGCGTGACGACCGGCCGGGGCCCGGACTCGGTCGACCGCGCGCTCACGTGGTTCGGGCGGCTCGATCATCAGTGGAGAGACGGTCAGTCCACGACGGTCGAGGCGGTGATTTTTCCCGGCGCCCGCGAGGCGTTCGGATTGAGCCCGCGACGCGCGAAAGCGGCGACGCTGGACATCGCGGCGACCGACCGCTTCGTCGGCATCATTCACCGCTCCGCCTCGAAAAGCGGCGCGCTGCTCACGTGGCGGATGAGCGGTGTGGTCCACGACATGACGGCGACGCCGAACGGCGAGGGACCGTCTGTCTCGACGCCGCTCGGCTGGCGCGACAACTGGTTCAACCGCGCGGATCGCGTGACCACCCGGTTGGCGATGTCAGTTGGCTGGGAACGCGCCGTTCGAATCGGCAAGCGCACTCATGAGCTCGGCGTCGCCGGAGAACTGGCGTCCCGGAAGTTGCGCGGGCACCTCACAGACGGGCCGGTGCACGTGTTGGATGGCAACGGGCGGCTCGCGCGACACGTGCAGTTCGGCGCGCCGGTCTCGATCGGCGCGCGGGACGTTCCGATGGCGGCCGCCGCGCGCGACCTCTGGCATGCGCTGCCCCGCCTCGACATCGAGGCCGGCACGCGCGTTGACTACAGCCGGTATGGCGGCGCCGTTCCGTCAGGTCGAGCCGGCCTGCGCGTCGCGCTCGACGAGTCGGAAAGTACGGTGCTTAAAGCGGGGTACGGATCCTTTGTCGGGGCGCTTCCACTCGCGGTGCCGGCGTTTGCCGCCTATCCCACGCGCATCGACCGCTCGTGGGAGCCCGAGACCGGCGATCTGATCTCTGAAATCGAATTGCGTCCGCATGTCGGAGCCATTCAGCAGCCGCGCGCCGTCGCCGCGACGATCTCGCTCGAGCGGCAACTGCGACCGGGACTCGTCGCTCAGGTCGGGCTGACCGATCGACGATCGTCTCGACTCCCCACGCTCGAGGTTCCTTCAGAGAGCGGCCTCTTGACAGCGGCCAGCACGGGGAGCGGACACTATCGCGAGCTGCAGTTCGCGGCTCAACGCACCTGGGGCGAGAGTCAGCAGGTGTTCGCGAGCTACGTGCTGTCGAGCACGTATGGCGAGCTGAACGACTTCACGACCCAGCTCGGCGGGCTCGATGCGCCGTTGTTGCAGCGCGGCGGCTACGCCCGCGTGACGACCGACGCGCGCCACCGGCTCGTGACCTGGGGCACAGTCAATCTGCCGAAGGGGTTCGTCGTCTCGCCGGCGGTCGAGTGGCACACGGGTTTCCGCTACTCCGCCCTCGACGTGCAGCAGCGCTATCTGGACGCGCCGAACGCGCGACTGTTCCCGACGTTCTTTGCGGCCGACATGGTGGTCTACAAGACCGTGACCGTGAAGCAGCGGACCGCGGACCTCGGCGTGCAGCTCTTCAACATGACCCGGCACGCCAATCCTCGAGATGTGTATCCGGTCGCGGGCACGCCGCTGTCCGGCACGTTCACGAACAGCGTCGGTCTCGTCGTGCGGGGCTATATGCTCGTGAAGTGGTAGGACGCATGCGCCGAGCCTTCTTCGCCGTCATCACGGTTGCCGCCACGGTCGTGGCACTCACCGCGGATACGCCGCAGCTCGTTCGCGACCGGACGTTAGCGCGGTTCTTCGCGCCAACGACGCCGCCGCTGGTCAGCTATCGCGCGCTGCGGCATGTGAGCGCGTCCACGCGCGGCGGCAAGATGAGCGCCACGCTCGTGGCAGAAACGTCGCTCGATCCGGCGGCCGGCTTTTCCTACCGCGTCGTGTCGGAAGACGGATCAGGCCTCATCCAGCGCAAGGTCCTGCTGGCCGCGCTCGAGGCGGAGCAAAAGGCCGTCCGCGGCAACGACGCGCGCCAGTCGGCGCTGACGCTCGATAACTACGATTTTCTGGGCGTGAGCCAGGCGAGCGACTCGCTGGTCAAGGTCGACATCCACCCGCGCCGCAAGGAAGTGATGCTGATCGACGGCTCGCTCCTCCTCAAGCCCGACACCTCGCAGCTCGTTCGCCTGGAAGGCGAGCTATCCGCGCGGCCGTCGTTCTGGACCCGCAGAGTGCGCGTCGTGCGCGAGTACGCGGAAATCATGGGCGTGCACGTGCCGGTCGCCATGCGATCCGCCGCCGACGTCCTCATCGTCGGCGCGTCGACCTTCGAGATGACCTATCAGTACGAGGAGATCAACGGGCAGATCGTGCGAAGCGTTTCCCGCTGACCGCGGGGGTAGAAAAGCGCATAATCAGCCGGTGGCTGACGCGAAAATCCCGAAGAAATACTGGTGGGTCGTGGCCGTCGTGGTGCCGATTGTGCTCGCGCTCATCGCCATCGTGCCGCAGTTGCGGAAGCCGGCGGGTGGATCAGGCGGCGGCACGACGATCACCGGCGGCACGAACACGATCGTCTATGGCACGAACAACACGTTCATTACGAACGTCAACGTGTTCGCGCGGGAATATGAGCTTCAGACAGGGCAGCCCCTGAGCGACGAGCTCCGGAAGCAGATCGAAGCCGCCGTGGCCGCCGCCCAGCAGAACAATCACGCCGAGAGCGCTCGACTGTTCGAACAGGTCGCGAAGGTGGCGCCGATTCCGGCGATCTACAACAACCTCGGTGTCGAGTACGCGCAAACCAAGAACGTCGACGCGTCGGAACGCGCGTTTCAACTATCGAAGGAAAAACTGGCGGCGCTAACGTCTGCGGGAACGAACAGCACGCTGCCGGACTCCGCGGTGAAGCCGCCGCCGGTCTCGGGCCCCGGCATCCGGACCGAAGCGAGCGCGATTCCCGCCATGACGATTGATCCGATCAGCCCGCCCTATCAGGCGCCGGACGAGATCAACGTCGTCGATCACGGCACGTCACTGCGCGGCGCGTACCGTGTCAAATATCAGCCGAAAGCCGGCGTCACCGTTGCGATGGAGCCGGGCGCGTACGACGTCGTGCTGACGACGGGCTCTGGCGCGGGATTTGTCGTCGCGTCTAACGTCGAGGTGAAGCCGGGCACGCTCACGCGCATCAACCCGAACGCACTGGTCGGTGGCATCGCGATCGAGCCCGCGACAAAGAAAGGCTTCCCCACGATCAAGGAAGTCACCTTCGCAAAAGATCGGCTGATCAAACAGCAGACCGAGAAGCTCGGCGTCACGCTGCCCCTCGCGGCAGGCATCTACGATCTGATCGTCGCTGCCGCCGGCGATCAGGAGGTTCACATCCCCGATGCCGTCACGGTGCAAGCGGGCGCGATCATCCGGCTCGACCTGCTCAGCCACTTGGCCACCATCGTCGTGCCCAAGCCAATCTCCGGCCTCGACATGAAGTCCATCTACGCGCTGAACGCGGGCACCACCAAGATCGCGGCCAAGGCGACGGCTTGGGACGTGCCGATGCTCGTCCGCGCCGGCGTCGCGTACGACATCGCGCTCGACCAGGCGGCTGGACTCGTGAAGATCAAGACTGGATTCACTCCGGGACGCGGAGAGTTGGTGGAGATCAAGTAGCCGTTCGACACGAATTCCCCAAGCGAAGGAGCGAAGCGAGCGAGCCCGAGCGAACGGAGCGGGGATGAAAGGGGTCCCCGCGAGTGGGCTCGTCGGGGGCCGCGGGGGCGCCCGCCTCCGCCAAGGCTACGGCGGGTCCACCATAGCCAGGAACGAAGTGACTGCTTAGCGGAGGTGGAAGCCCCCCGGATCAATATTTGGCGCGCCCTGCCCGCCTTCGCGGCGACGCCGCTTCGGCGGGGCACAAACGCCCGCGCGCCATCCGCCTTCGCCCGCAGGTTTTGGTGGGTTGTCCGTGGATGGCGCGAGGTTCCATGAGCGCCATCACGCCGTAGCCCGCGATTCTAGGCGGGCGAAGGCGGATGGCGCGCCCTGCAGGACTCGAACCTGCGACCTCCTGGTTCGTAGCGTAGGGCTGGTTCAGTATCTTGTTGGTTCTTCGAGGGTTTAGCTCGGAAGAGATGGCGCTGTTTCGGGGTGTTTGGGAGCGAATTGTTCACAGATTGATCACACGAGTTGATCACACGAGATTGGGAGTCGATGCCCGAACGGCTCGACTCGAGCGAACCGCTATCGCCGAAAAGGCGATCGTCGGCCCCGGCTGCTTGACGCGAAGCGCACGAGAAGAGATCTATCGGCCCGACCAATCGCGTTGGGCTCGCCCATGCTCTCGACGAAGACAGCCGCTCTGAAACCAACAATAGGAGACGTTGCGGTTCACGTCCGATATTTGAAGGGCCGCCAACAGCGAGCCGGGAATTCTCGCCCGCTGAAGCCATCTCTGTGTTCGCTCCAGTGCTTGCCAACGGCCCAGATGGACAGAAGATCGACGTGGAATGCGTTGTCAGAGATTCTGGACCTGCGGTTGTGTGGCGATCGGGGTTGTCCAGTCCAGGCGACTCACGAGCCGGCGGCTACGTCTTCACGATTCCTGACGGAGTCTTGCCGCCCGGCCAGTATCTCCTCGCGGTCGTTGCCTCGTGGGCCGGTTCGCGTGGGCTTCAATAGCAAACCGAGTTCTCCATTCGGTAAGAAGCCGACCAAGACAGACTACGGTGCAGCACGCCAGTAGCGGCGGGCGATAGTCCTCGGGAGCCTTCGTCCCTATGAGGAGCCAAAGTTCCGTGCGCTACCTACCCGGCCAGCCGGGAGTACGAGGCGCGGCGCGTTCCCTCAAATAGCCACGGCGTCGTTTCACGATGGGCGGGAGAATCGCGATGCCCTTCTCGCCGCGGCGCACGAAGCGTCCGATCGTGGCGCTGTCTCAGCACACCAGCAGCGTTGATGGACCATCCTCGGATTGTTGGCTCAATCTTGCGGACATCGGACAGTGCTACTTATTGTTCTTCTGCTCGGCGGCACGACGCTTAGCCCAGTAGCGTCGCATTCCGGCGCTCATTGCACGCCGACCCTTGGGCGAGATCGTCCGGCGCTTGCCGGCTGCTGGGTCTGAAAAGGTGGATAGCGATGCCGAGGTTTTTCGGCGCAAGTCTGGGAACGCGGCCAGGATGGTCGCCCGCTCCTCCGCAATTTGCTGGAGTCGCGCCAGCGCGCCTAGGCGCGCCCATTCCCGCCGCGTATTTGCCGTCCCCTGTGCCATGGAATTCCCCCACCTGAACTAACAAGAGTGACGACAACACTATGACATGCCAGCTCGAATATGCCAATAGTGACAGACTGGAACGCGCTTCGCCTCCAGAACTGTTACTGGTGACCGGTTTTTCGGATCGTTGACTCCAGGCTGCTGCGGTCTTGCGGGCCTTCGGGCCAATTGACTCCGACCGGAGTCGCCTTCCAATTGGATTCACTTCGTTTCCGCTTGCAAGCGGGCTGCCGAGGCATGAGACTACGAATTGTTACTCGCGACATCAGTGCGGCATCGCCGAACTGGACGAGAATGCCGAGCGTAAGGGCGACGTCGCACTTGACTCGATCTCGCTTCGGGAGCGTCAGCCATGTCACTGAGCAGCTATGCGCGATCCGCCGCTCGAGTTGCCGCGGCACGGCGCTTGTTGGAACTCGACGCCGAACAGAGAGAGATTCTCCGTTCGCACCCTGAGCTTGAGACACGCGACCGACGAGGCTTTTCAAGACAGTTGGAGGTTGGCAGAGTGCGGAGTCTTCTAGGCAGGCTTCGGAGGAAATATCGCGACTGAACAAGCTCGGCTTATGTAGCGCGGATACCGTCCACTTCCTGCCTATCACTGCGCGGCACTGAGGTCCGTTTGCGATGTGCCGACGTTGCCCTCTCGGGATCATAGCCTCGCCTTGTCGAGCTCTACCCATCACAAGACTGGCGCCCGCGCGGAGGGGCGCCGCGAGACATCACACTCACGGAACTGATGGTTGATCTCACGAGTCCCTATTTCGGGCGAGCGACCGAGATCGGTCCGGTCTAGCAGACTGTTCTAGGCGACTGATGACTGGATTGACGGCAGCGCCTCCGCAGTCGAAGTCAGCTTCGGTTTCAACAGCCGAGGATCAGCAGCTTCGATCACCGAGGCAGCGTGGGGCGTGGGCTTTGCCTCACCCGCTAAGTCCGCGTCCGCATGTCTCTCGGAATGGCTTGGATCGTCACTCCGGGCTTCAGGCCGGACGATGGCGTAGATAGGCCAAGGAGCACAGAGCTTCTGCCTATTGACCTGGTCTCTGCGCCTGAAGCGGGCAGGCGCCACCGTCAGCGGGACACGCTCTTCCGTTTTTCATCTGAACCCGCGACCACTAACTTAGATCCCGACTGCGACACAACTCCTAGCGGCAACGCACCTACGGCAGAGAGCCCTTCTGCTTCAGGAGCTTGTTGAGTACCGCCCTGAACTCGTTTGCAGGTCTTGCGCCAGCGATCCGATCCGTTACTGTTACTCGATGATCGACCCCAATGGTGCCAACGAAGAACGTGGGCGTACCCGTCACTCCCAAAGCGCGACCCAAAGTCACGTCTGCATTGACATCCTGCACAACTGTGTCAAGACAAGTAGCAAACTCAGGTGGTCCGATACCTAAGCTGCTCGCTAACCTCCCAAGGTTCTCTTGACTAAGGTCGTGTTGATTGGCAAACAGGCGATCGTGCATTTGCCAAAAGCTGCCGACGTGGCCCGCGCATTCAGCCGCCTGCGCGGCAGGCATTGCTCTGTCATGTCCACTAAGCGGAAAATGTCGAAACGCAAGAAGCACCCTTCCTGAATCGACGTACGTCGCCTCTAGGTCCTTGAGCGTCTCCCGAGCGAACTGACCGCAAAACGGGCACTGAAACTCGGAGTATTCAAGTAGCGCAACGGGTGCGGTGGCACTTCCGCGCAAGTGTGCCCCTTCCAAACTGACCGGACGTGAGGGCAATGGCGCCTCCGTGTCCGACGACCGCAGGGCACTCGGTCGGTGTGACAGAATGAACCAGCTTACGACAGCACAAGCTGCGATTACGGCTACGTTCGTCGCAGCACTCAACTGGACCGGTCCTTCCGATGCGTGTCGCATACGCGCCTCCCAATCGAGTAAGCCCGCCATTTCGCTTGTCCCGGCCTGGTGTCGAGTGCGCAGGAGCACGACCTGTCAGTACCGGCTCATAATATCCGATCTACCGCAATGTCGCCCGGTTGCGCCTAGCACGCGCGGTGCATAACGTCATAACAAGTATAGAGTGAGAGTATATTACATACTCCTGACACTAACATGGCTCGAAGCGGCACGCAGCGCCATGAGACACAAGCAGGGCGAGTATGACTGACGCGTGCTTGAACTGTGAGCGGCTTAAGGTTCTGCGCAAGGCAGTAGATGAACTTCTGGTCGGCAGAGACGGGGCCGCCAATGCAGTACTCGCATGTGTCGCGACCCTTCTAAGGGAACACGATCTGGCCGTTCCGAGCATCTTCGCCTGCGCCGGTGCCATGACTCTCGCGCGGACGAACGCCCGCCTTGAACGAACGTCCGCCGCGGTTCTCGTCTTGAGCCGGCTGATCCGTAGCGCGACTGCGCCGGTCCCCAACCGGAAACTACGTGAAGCCTTACGAGACTTAGAAATGAGCCGTACGGAGCAGCGTCAACTGTCAAATCGGCTTTTGGTAAGCAAACGACAAGTCGGTCGGCTGGTTAAGCGGCACACGTCGCTGACGCTAAGGCAGTGGCGTTGGGCGCTGAGGATACGGCCGAGCCTACCCGTTCTGTTGGGCACGCGCGAACACGTCGCGCAAGTCGCCTACGGCTGTGGGTACGCCAGGCCATCTCAATTTGACCGCGACTTCCGTTACATCTTTGGTCTAAGTCCGCGACAGCTTAGACGCTTGTTGGGCGACTCGAGCGGCATTGCCGATAGGGCACTACAAGGTGCAGCTCTGGACACTCCTGTTCCAGCCTCGGAGTCTGGGGACGCAGGTTAGTGAACATAGGAGAAGTCAAGCCAAGTGCGGTTAGAGATCAGGCGTACCTGCGACCTGACACACATGAAGGCCCAAGGTGAACCGTCACAACTCGCCTATCAGCCTAGGCCGCGTCATTCCGCAATTGCTAGTCAAGGGTGAGCCGACACCAGCCGTGGCAGTCCTAACGACTGCTCAGAAGTGCGTCCCAAACTGACAATAGCGCACTATCTGACAAGTAATTGTAGTTGCGTGGCGACGACGAGGTGCGGATCATGATGAAACACAAACTCAGCACATCGGAGGTGAGCAATGAGAACTAGAGCCAAAGTGGTTGCGTTGTCGCTGATGCTTGGGTTCGTTGTCGGCGTCTCAGGCACGTCACGTATCCGCGCCTCGGCGATGCAGCAATGCGACGGTTGTTGTGAGCACACAACGAACTGCGGCAGTCCGTCGGAGTATCGCTGCTGTTTGCCAAAAGAAGGGGAAGCAAACTGTGGCCCGGAGGTGTGCCCCAACTACTGCGTGACCGGCACCAGCTGTGGCGGTGCTTTCTAGTACGCAACAAGGGCTCTAAGGAGCGGTGTCTCAAGGGAATGGCGCATGACCTTGCGACGGAGCATCATTCACGTCCTGCTTGCCGCATCAGTGGCTGCAAATGCGGCTCTGGCTGACAAGGTTCTTCGCCTTGATCGGGCAATCGCGAGCGCCGAGGCGCGCCCGAGTCTTGAACACGGCGCGAAGGCGCCAGACTTGGTCTTGCACGAGGCGAGTGGAACTGCCGTGAACATCAGGTACTCGGAAAGCCAGCTTCCAACGGTTCTCTACGTTATCTCGCCAACGTGCAACTGGTGTACAAGGAACAGGCAACCAGCAACTGCGTTATCAGCCGCTCTGGCCAACCGCGCGAGGTTCGTAGGCGTTCTGATTGGGGCGCCGACCCGGGACAGTCTCTTTAGGTTTCTTAGTACCGAGGCGATGCCGTTTCCGATATACACGGGTTTATCGGACGAGGACGGACGGAGGCTACGCCTGCGAAGCACGCCGACCACGATCGTGGTATCCAACGCCGCGGCGGTATTGGCGGTATGGGAAGGTGCATATGCGGGGAGCGTCAAAGCCGGAATCGAGCAGTACTTCGACCTGACGCTTCCTGCCATCGGGCCAGGGCAATAGTCGGCAGACCTAGGAGCGAGCAGTGATAAGGCGATTGGCGTCTGTGGAGACGACAGAACTGTTGGCCATCTGCGCCTGGGTGTGTTGCTCCCTGTTTGTCGGAGAGCACGTTGGTCGAGCGTTCACGAATCTAGATCCGATGTACTTCTGCCAATACGGAAGTACGTGCTCAGCTAACAATGAAACTGAGATCAAGTGCTGTCGCGATCTCGAGGGAAACATCGAAGGCGAGTTTACGACCGCGATATTTACCTGTCGAGCCGTTTGCTCGAGTTAGCACCGCCCCAAAGGAGGAAGCGCCAATGCCGAGAGTACCGAGGGCCGTCGTGCTCGTGGCGGCATGTGTCGGATTGCTGTTCGGAACGTTCTCGCGACCCGCCGCTGTGAGCGCATCTGAATCCTGCGATCAAGGTTGTTGCCAAGAGCTGAACCAGGTGTGTGGTTCGGACGCATCGATCTGCCTACCACCCGGAGCCGGTGAGGCGACCTGCGGCCCAGGCTGTCCCAATTACTGTTGGGAGCAACCTCACTGAAGATTGATCGCAACGCGCGGATGCGTTGAACTTTGCGACGGCGTGCGCTACCGTTGTGACGTGCTTGCCCATGGTCGTCTCGCTATTGCGACCCTCAGCCGCTCGCCGTGGTTTAGCAGCTGCGTACTGCTCACTTTTGCGCTAGGTATCGGCGTTAACCTGGCCGTCTTTTCGGTGGTGGATAGGGTGCTCTTCAAGCCGCTTCCATTTCCCGACCTTCCGACTTTAGTGACGGTCCATCCAACCGATGCCAATACTGGACAGGTCTACTTTACTTTTCCGCGTGCTGTTGCAATCGAAGCCCGGCGACGAGCGGACGTCATTGCTGACCTTGCGTACGTCGGCGTGACGCGTCCTTACGAGTTGATGGGGCCAAACTCTGAGCCCCTCTTCCTTGCTGATGCCTCATTTAACGTCCTGTCAGTTCTAGGCGTTAGTCCACTAGCCGGCCGACCCTTTACACGAACAGATGCTCAAGAGGTAGGTGTACGTCGGGTCCTCTTGCGAGAAGAGACTTGGCGGCGTCGGTTCGGCGGTTCGGATGTGCTTCGACAGATGCTGCACGACGAGCGCGGACCCGCTGAAATAGTCGGTGTGCTGCCGACGGGCCTTTTGTTACCGACGGTCAACTGGGCCACGCCCGCGGATGGCCTACTTCTCACTGCTGACCTACTTGAACAGGCTGCCCCCCGTGACGGCATGCCCGCTATCTTTGCGCGCTTGCAGCCTGGTAAGACTATTTCTGCGGCTCAACAACAATTCGACGCACTAGTGAGCAGCAATCAATCTGCGATTCCCGAGGCACGCAGAAGTCGCGTAGTCGTCGAACCTATCCAGGACGGGTTATTCTGGAACTGCAGGGCGGCTCTACGCATTCTCTTCCTCGGCGGTTGCTTAGTCTGGCTGATTGCTTACATCAATGTTGGTACACTGATTTTCGCGAGATGGCAATCGTACAGCAAGCTAGTGGCGATTCGAGCAGCACTTGGTGCCAGTAGGTCACAGCTCGTACTCTTACCGATGGTGGAGACGTCGTTCCTCTGCTTTGGTGGAACTGCTCTGGCGCTGGTGTCCTGGCTTGCAACAAGCCGCGGCCTTGTGGCGATTAGTCCAGACTTTGTGCGACCGCTGATTCAGACCTCGATCGATTGGCGAATCGGTGGAGTAGCGGTGGTCTGCATGACTGTTGGGTGCGTCATCGCTGGCGCAGTTCCGGCCTGGCGAGCCACCCGCTTGGACCTGAATGCGACTATTCGCGGCGGACCGACGTGGAAACACTCCCGGCGTCGTCTCGGATCAGTTCTTCTGTTTGCCGAAGCTGCAATCAGCAGCGTTCTGGTCCTAGCTGGCGGTCTTGCGCTTGCTAGCCTCCTTGGTCTTCTGTACACCGACTTAGGTTTCTCGCCGTCCGGTCTTCTTGTTGTCACAATCAGGGGTGCCTCTAACGCTGCTGCCATCGCCGGCAGTGCGTCGAACACGTCGGAGCGGTTGCTGGAAATCTTGCGCGCTCAACGTTCAATCGCCGCGGCAGCATTTGCTGATGTTCCCCCAGCTAGCGGGGAAGTAGCCCCAGTTACAAAAGATCCCTTGGGCAGGTCCATTGTGACGAGAAGAGTAGGGGATCAGTATTTCGAGGCAATGGGAACAAAGGTCATCGCTGGCCGGACGTTTAGTGCCACCGATGCTCAGGTAGCTGCGCCCATTGTAATCATGAATCTAAGTGCAGTGCATGGACTGTGGCCGGATAGGTCTCCTCAGGATGCGTTGGGCCAGTTGGTCAACCTCCAGAGTCAGCCGACGGCGCGGCTCGTAGGAGTAGTGGCTGACACGCGTGATCGGCAGGGTGTAGATGTGCGGCCGGAACTGTTCACGCCTGCAATGGCGGCACCGGGCGGTGTTCTGCGCTACGTTGTTCGTACGGCCCGCGCGGTCCCGATTGATGCAAAAGAGTTGAGTGCCAGTATTGATAGAGGCCTCGGAACTGAAGTGAAGGTGAGGGTCAATCACGTCGCAAGTCAACTCGAGCCGTGGCTGCAGGCTCCGCGCCTATATGCGTTGTTGTTTGGCTCGTTTGGTGCGATCGGTCTAGTGCTTGCGGCTCTTGGACTGTTTTCTGTTGCGTCCGTGAGTATCACAGAACGGAAATTCGAAGTTGGCGTCCGCCTGGTGCTTGGCGCCACACAAACCCAAATTCTGAGTATGTTGGTCATGTCAATACTGCGTCCTGTCATTCTCGGCTGCGCCGTCGGAGGCGTTGCTGCGTTTTGGGCCGCCCGGGTTTTCCAAACCCTGCTCTATCGTCTTGACGCACGCGACTTCCGCGCCTACATGACTGTCGCCATTGTGTTTGTTTGCGTGACCGTGGCGACGGTGTGGCGGCCAGGCCGATTGGCAGCGCGGTTGAGTCTGACGTCGATTCTAAAGGCACAGTAGCGGAGGGTAGAAGCATGATGAGGCCGATTGTTCTCTTGTTGACGGCGCTCTTGTCGCAGTCGTCCGCTCAGAATAGTCAATTGCCGCTTCTCGGGAGTTGGGTCAGCACAGTGAAACCAGGGGCCGGCGAGGCACCGGCAATCTCGCCGACCTTTTCAATTGAAGCGAGGGACGCGAAAGTGGTAGTCGTCTTTCCCAACACGCCTCTGCCAGTTGATGCAACGATGTTCCGAGTGCCGCCGACTGGTACGCTACTCATGCTTGAACCTCCCATTACCCAAGCGGGGCGGCGGATAATCATTCTTCGGTTACTAACCGTGAACGAGCTAAAGTTCGAACTGTTTGTCGAGTATTCAGGCGAACGTGCGAAGCAAAACTTCTATTATTCTGAGACATTCAAGAGAGCCCAATGAGGTAACGTCCGTCCGGCGTCGTTCGAAGTCGCCAGTCCGTTGTCGCACACGAGCACTTGCGGCCGCCGGCCGCACGCGATGAGCGCGTCGCGGATCCGGACAATCCGCACGCTGTGCACTGAGTGGTCCACTTCAGTTACCAAGGATTCGCCTACTGCGGTTGGTCGACGACAAGGGCCTTCGACGCCGCGGCATGGGCGATCACGTCCTGGAATCGATCAGCGGTCACCTATCGCTCCTAATGCTGGAGCACTACTCGCACATCTGCATCGACGCCAAGAGGCAGGCGCTCGACGCTGGACGAGGCGCGCCGGCGAGATGACAGCGCCGGCCGTCTTGGCCGAAGGCTGTGAGCGAGCGTCGGCGGCACGTCAGGAAGAATCTCGTGATCACTGTTGTGCACTTCGCCGACCCAGCGCTGATTGGTACGGTCCGCGGCAAACTGTCTCGCGAGGACATCGGCCGCGACCGGCTGATCGTGATCACTCATCGTGGTCGAGCGGAAGCGCTTCTGAGCCCCCGCCCGCAACCCGTCTCCGCGCATCGATCGGCCCACGTGCTTCTCGCTGACGAGCTCGCCGGCCTCGTGCAAGTCCTTGCACGCGTGCAGCCGGGCGTACCGCCCTCGGCTATCCGGCATAGGACTCCGCACTAGCTTGCGGCGCGCCCCTCTTCTCTTTCCGAGGAACTGTGGGGACGGGCGTGCCAAACGGCGTCCGATGGTGTTCCGAATGGTTGCAACACGATCATATTGATCGTCGCCAGGCGGAGTTCGGGACTCAAGGCTTATAGGAGGTCGATGCGATTCGACTCGCGCTCTGTGGATCGGAGGCTCACCGTCCACCAAGCTCTGAATACTCCAACTGCCGCTCGTGTCGCGAGACTGTCACACTCGAGCGATCGCTCTTCCGACTGAAGATTGAGAGCAAGGCTCAGCAGTGATATCTTTTCAAGCTACCCGCAGTTCAGACTTGTTCGATTCGGCGTTCTCTTCATTCCTTTTCAGAGGAACCGCAACATGCCCAACAGGCAGGTCCTCGGAGAGACCACTAGAGTCCGCAGTTCATCACTCATCGTGCTGTGGATCGACGATGAAACCGTGATACTCGACTACGTGAGGCACGTGTTGCCCCGAAACGGATTCGACGTCACCGTCGCCAGTAGCGGCGCGATCGGGCTCGCCCTTGCACGCAAGGGCGGATTTGATCTCATCGTGCTGGACTTAAGAATGCCAGACATGTCTGGCCTGGAAGTCCTGCGACAACTTCGCGCAGCAGATTGCGACATACCTGTGGTCATTTTCACCGCATACCTGAGTGAGGAATCAGCCCACGAGGCCGGGTGCTGGGGCGCGGTCAGATACTTGAAGAAGCCACTGATGGGTGACGCTCTCATGAACGCGCTGCGAGCGGCAACAAAGGTGCCGTTGGTAAAGACACGAGCGGTGACACGTTCCTCGAAGGTGATCGCAAGCGCCGGTCTGCTTCCAGAAGTGTTGCTCTTGGTCCAACGCATTGGGGCGGAGCGCAGAACGAACACGGCTCTTTCGGACGCAACCGTACGAGAATTGGTCGGCTGTCTCGTCGATGCTAGTGTCGACGCGACGACGATCGCTCTTCCACAGTTCGCGGCTCTCGCTCGTATCGTCCGCCTTGTGCTGCAGGCTAGAGACCTCCCCGGTAACGGGGACTTCTTTCGTCAAGTCCTGCAATTGAGCGACCAAGCGATCGCGTTCGATCTGGCCCGGGTGGACCCGATGGTGATCAGGGCGATCGAAAGGTTTGCCGAACCAATTTCTCTTCAGGAAGAGGCACTCGCCGACACCTTCGACCTTCACCCCAGCACGGTCGGTAGAAGCCTGAAGGTCGCGACCGGGTTTGGCTACAGGGACCTGCGCTGGGCCGCTCTCATTAGGCCATCAATTGCTTCGTTGGCCCGAACCCTGCAACCAATCAGACACATCGCGATTCAGTGCGGCTACCACAATCATGACCGCCTCTCGCAGTTCGACCGTGATTTTGAGCATGTCCTCGGCGTGACTCCGAGTGACTTTCGGAGGTTGGCAAGCCGGTTGCCGCCCCGATCGCGCAAGAATTGACAACAGGACGCAAGAAATTGCAATCGATTCGCCTTGCGCAACGACACCGCGGTGACTCAGGATTAATCACTCCCGAACTGCTCTTCACGGGGCTTTGTCATTTGAACTGTCACTAACACGACAACGTCCCTCAGCCACGAATAGTACGAATAGAGCGCCTGTCGAGATTGCTTCTTAGTCACTCGCAGAGGGGAATCAAGAGTGTGACCGACAACAATTCGACCAAACCTGCTCGCTGGCGAATTATTCTTGACACCGTTAGCGCTCTAGCCATGACGGTCGCAGCTATCGTTGTGACGGCCCTCGGTGTCCGGCTTCTGTGGGCGCCGGCGAGCGGTGCAGCCCAGGGCGGCAATGAAGCGCCTCTACCAAAGACCCCAGTTCGATTAGAGGGCGCGGCCATCAAGGGTCGTACGGACGCGCCGTTGGTCTTACTGGAGTATTCCGATTTTCAGTGCCCCGTCTGCAGGCGCTTCGCGGTTGACGTCCTGCCGACAGTTGAGTCCCGGTATCTGGCATCAGGTAAGGTCGAGTTTGCTTTCCGCCACTTTCCGCTCCAGCAAATCCACGAGCACGCGATGGCGGCAGCGAAGGCCGCGGAGTGTGCTCGACAGCAAGGGAAATTCTGGCCGATGCACGACCTTCTCTTTGCCGATCAGGAGCGACTGAATGCAGAGCACCTGACCGAGCGAGCCAACCGTCTAGGGCTCGACCTACAGGCGTTTGGCTCGTGCGTCGAGTCCAAGGCGGAGGCCGCGGTGGCCCAGGATATTGCCGCGGGTCGAGCGCTTGAACTTCACGGAACGCCGACAATATTCATCGGTCTAAACGATCAGATACGTGGCGCTCGCTTGATAAAGAGGTTCAGCGGGATGCCGCCCCTTGAACAGCTCACTGTTGCGATAGATGAAGCGCTGCGCTCCATTCTACCTTCGCAAGATCGCAGCCCCACAAGCACGCCGAACTCTAAGTGATTGACGAACCAGGAGGGAGAAAGTATGAGCGCGCGCAACTGCAGAAAACTAGCATCCGCTTTACTCTTGACGTCTGTCCTATTCCTTGCTCGTGTCGGCTTGCATGCAACGATCAACACAGACGTCCTAGCCTCAATGCCAGCCGTGGCAGGCTTAGTTCTCGACGATTGCCCGCCGGAGCTCTTTGGAGGATGCGGTCAGTGCTACATGACAGCACATGGGTACGTCTATTATGGTTGCCCCGAAGATTGCGGCTTCAACGAAAGCCTGTGCGACTCGTGGTGCGGAGGGTACGACGAGTGCTACGAACAGGGTGGCAATCAGACGTGTGGTGAATGCACCTGCGGCATGCGTCCGGCCCACGCCATCCGTTGCTAGATGAATTGGCCGCGATGAAAGTCGTCTAGGTCACTCAAAGAGCGACGTGGACAATGGCACTGCCCGCGCCGCTCGGATCTCGGTAACGAGCATGCGTCTAGCGAGGATCTCGACGGCGGCACTGCCAATCCTATTTGCGGTGAGCGCCGTCGCATTTCACGAAGCCAGGGGATTGGCGTCGGTGCAGACTCCGGCGCCAATGCCCTCCGGTTCGATCAGCGGAGCGGTTACAGATAGGCTCGAAGGTGGCCCGGTCGTTGATGCCATCGTTTCGGTCGTTTCCGCCAGCGGCCCCTCGGGAACACGACGCCGCATCTTCACCGACTCAAGCGGACGGTTCGTGTTCACAGGCCTTCCGGTCGGCGAGTATCTCGTCACCGCGGTGAAGACAGGTTACTTTGACAGCGAGTTTGGAGCCTCGGACTGGGGAGCCCTAGCTCCAACGTCTATAACGATCTCGAGCGGTCTGTGGGTTTCGGATGTCAACCTCCAGATGATGCGCCCCAGCGCAATTTCTGGCATGGTCCTTGACGAACACAACGAACCAATCGGCGGCGTCTTCGTAAGATCACTGGTCTATCGAACAATAGCGGGCATCAGGCGCATCGTATCTGGCCCAGTCGCAGTGACCGATGATCGCGGAGTGTACCGCATCGACTATCTGAGACCAGGAACCTACGTGGTCATGGTTCCATCCGGGGCCGCCGACTCTTCAGACGCCGTGAGAGCGGTTGGATCACCGAACGGACACTACCCTTTGCCGCCATTTCAGGAAGGGAACAAGCGCGAGGTCTATCCGATCACGTTTTCAGGCAATGGCGCTGTCGTTTCGCACGCAGAGACCATCGAACTGACTGCCGGTGCCGAACGCACCGGCGTCAATGTGGAACTCAAGCCAGTTCCGGCTGTAAGCGTGACGGGCGTTGTCGTTGGGACCAACGCCGAGAGAGCCGGAGTGTTCTTGAGGCTTGTCCCAGCGGGGCTTGAAGATCTGGGCAACGGTGCCGAAATGGCTACGGCCGCTGTTGGCCCTGACGGTCTCTTCACCTTTGATGACGTTCCGGCTGGTTCCTACACTCTAACCACCCAGCCGACGATCAGCCAGTATCGTCAGATCGGCTTCGAGCTCGAAGACAGCTATGGTATCAGGCTGCCACGACCGGCGAACGTTCGCGCCGTTGCGGGTGAGCGGGTAAGCAGCGGGCCAACCGGGACCATGCTGGAGACGAGCTACTCGGGGGGAAGTCTGGCATGGGTCACGCTCGCGGTCGACGTTGAAGATCGAGACAAGAACGTCGGCCTGGTCCCTCTCCATCCAGCGATCAGAGTCACGGGACAGATTGTAGTCGACAGAAATCCCAACAAACCCGCACCGACCGGTCGTCCGAGCTATTTTTCGCTTGAGCCCGCGGACGGGAACCCAAGGCTCGGAAGACCACGAGTAACCCTGACCAAGGGCAATCCGGAAAACGGTTCCCTTGAGGAGTTCGTGGTTGATGGAGCTTTGCCTGGCCTTTATGTCTTCAGACCAAGTACCGCTGGTTGGTTGGTCAAGAGTGTTGTGATCGACGGCAGAAACGAAGCCGACGGACTGCTGGATACTTCACGCGGCGAGTCCTTCTCCGGAATTCGGTTGACGCTCACGAATTCTGGTGGAACTCTCGAGGGCACGGTTCGTATGCCGTCGCCATCGACGCGCGGACGAATTAGTGTGATTGCATTTCCGTTCGACCAAACACAGTGGTCGAAGCAGGGCCCGTCGCCCGCGAAGATCAGGGTCGTTCCAGTTTCAACAGATGGCAACTTTCGTGTTGAAGCGCTGCCTGCAGGCGAGTTCAGGGTGATTGCAGTTCGAGCTGACTGGGCCGACCGTTTTCAGGAGTCGGAGTTTCTCGCTTGGGCCACATCCCGGGCCAGCAGAATAACGATTACTTGGGGAGAGACGACAACCCTGGCTCTCGCGCTGGTCGAGGCGCGATGACCCCCTTCTTTGCTATCGTCAGGCTCATCTCGGTATTGACAATGGCGATGTTTCTGGACGTCGGCGCGATCCAGCAAAGTCGCGATGCGTCCGCGCACCCCGCAGGCGGAAGCGCGTCTCTGTCTGGTGTGGTGACTACGGACGAAGACACGATGAAGCCGCTGACGCGAGCAGCGATCACAGTTCGAGGATCGACTGTTGGCGACGATCGAGTCGCACTCACGGACGAGCAAGGCAGGTTCGAATTCCAAGGCTTACCGCCAGGCCCGGTCGAGGTGTCCTCGAGAAAGAACGGGTATGTAACGACGTCATATGGAGCGACTTCAGTGGGTGGTCCGGGGACTCCTGTCCACCTCGTTTCCGGTCGGTCTATTCACGTCGCAATTCGCATGGTCCGGGCCGCAGTCATCACAGGAACGATCCGAGATCCCGTTGGCGCGCCACTACGGGGAATGCTGGTATTCGCGCTCGACGCCACAAACCCGAATGCTGTTGTTCTTCCACAACGACTCGACTGGCAAACACCTCCCAGCGCAATGACAGACGATCGGGGCACGTATCGGATATCTAGTCTCAGGCCTGGCACTTACATTATCGTTGCGTTTTCCCAAAAAGGTGTGGGGACTCCCGGCATCGAATTGCTCTCTCCGGTGGATATTGACCAGAGGTTGGCGGAATTGCGCGCGGCCCAGTCTCCCGCGCGCGCAACTATCCCACGTGGCACGACCGGCGCCATGGTTAGCCCGACCGATCGAGTGGTTGCGCCAATCTTTTTCCCGGGAACAGCAAGGCGAACCGAAGCGGTTCCTATTCAAGTCGCCCCAGGTGATGAACGCGGCGCACTTGACTTTGCATTTGCATCGGTCGGCGTCAGGACAATCCGAGGCGTCGTGACGCCGTTTGATCCCAACGTTGAGCTAACTATCACTGCTTTGGACTCTGTAGGCGGGCTGGCTCTGGCAGCTGGGAATCCCAGACTCGCAGAGAAGCCAAACACCGACGGCCATTTCTTGTATACGAACTTGGGCGTACTCAACCGGTCGGCGCAACATGACGGAGGATCTGGTCATGGGGCGACTGACGGTACCGGCGCGCGCAGACATCTGGATACGACACCAGCGAGGTGAAGTCCAAGCGGCGATTGCGCGCGCGCTGCAGGTCAGCC
>DATEGZ010000297.1:0-21482 GCA_035279905.1 Vicinamibacterales bacterium | reverse complement strand
GGGCGACGCGGGCGCGGCAGCGGCCGGACGCGGCGGTGGCCGTGGCGGCGGCGGTGGGCGAGGCACGCCTCGGCTCGCTGTGTGGGATTCGTTCTGCTGGGGCATCGAGCCCTGGGACGCGAAGAAAGTCGAGGCTGAGCTCAAGAAGCGCGGCCTCAATCCGATCGCCGACAACGATCCGAAGCAGGGTTTCCAGAGCTTCAAGATCAAGGATCCGAACGGGTTCGATCTCCGCATCAGCAACGGCAATCGCAAGAACCGCCGCACGAAGCCGGCGAACGCGAAGCTGGCCGTCCCGGCGCCGTTCGAAGCGACGGCCTGGAAGACGGTGTGGCTCGACCACCTCTCGTTCGAGTGCACGGACTACAAAGAAGCCGTCGCGTTCTACGACGCGCTGCTCGGCTGGAAGCCAGGCACCGACGAAGGCAGCCAGAACCAGGTGCAGATCGGCGACATCGGCGACGCGATCATTCGCCGCGGCGGCGGTGGTGGTGGACGCGGCGGCGCCACGCCGGACCCGGCGGCGCCGGTGGTTCGGCGCGCGGGTCTCGGTCACATCGCCTTCGGCATCCAGCCGTGGGATGCGGACGCCGTGAAGGCCGAGCTCGACAAGCGTGGCCTCAATGCGCGTCCGGACACCGGCGGCAACGGCGACATCCACACGGCGAAGTACCAGAGCTACCACACGACGACGCCGAACGGATTCGACCTGCAGATCAGCATCGTCACCAAGGCGACACGCGGCAGCTAACGCGTACGACCCAAGGTAGGTAACGCGCGGGTCACACAGTGACCCGCGCGGAGCCCCTCACGTTCCTCACGAGCCAACAGGCCTGGCACCGGACTTGCTCCGATTGAGCATAGTGGCGGTGTGATCAGGCTCGGCCGGGATCACTGCATCGCCTCAGGGAGGCGCAGTGCTCGACGTGTCCTCGGACGTCAGTATGGTGAAGAGCGCGCTGTGGATTCTGCCGGTCGCGGCAGGTCTTGGCGCGGCCATGGGCTTCATTCGTCCCGTGCGGCGCGGGCTGATTCCGCGTCAGTCTCACGTCATCCAAACGCAGGTGCTGCTCGCCGTCGTCGGGGCGATCATCATCCTGGTCGTCGCTGAAAGCCTGGCGCGCGCGTTCGCCATCGTCGGCGCCGCCGGACTCGTGCGGTATCGCGCGAGGATCGCGGATCCGAAGGATGCGGGCGTGCTCCTGATGTCGCTGGCCATTGGTCTCATCATGGGCACCGGCGCCGTGATCCTCGCGGTCTTCACGTGCGGCTTTGCGATCGGCGTGTTGTGGCTGCTCGAGTCGATCGAGCCCAACGACCGCACCCAGTTCGATCTCACGGTCGAAGCCAAGAACCCGCTGCGGGTGCGCCCGCACATCGAGCAGGCGCTCCGGCGCAAGAACGTGCGCTACGTGCTCGCGGAGTCCACGCCGTCCGAGCTGCGTTACCAGGTCTCCGTGCCGCTCAATCGCCGGATCGACAAGCTGGCGAAGGCGATCCGGACGCTCGACAAGCATGACGACCTGGTCGTGGGCTGGCAGCTGAAGAAGCCGAAGGTCGTGCAGACGTAGTCCGGGTCCCGCCATGACGCGCGCATTCGACCGCCAGCGGCTCCCCGGATGCCTGCTGGGTCTAGTCCTGGCGGCCGTCGCGACATGGACGCTGGCTGCGCAGGACCTGCGCCTGCCGAACCAGAGCGGTTCGGTGAAGTTTGCGGTGATTGGCGATTCGGGATCGGGCGACAAGGAACAGTTCGAAGTCGCGGATCAGATGGCGAAGTACCACGCGGCGTTCAAGTTCGATCGCGTCATCATGCTGGGCGACAACATCTACGGCGGTCAGAAACCGAAGGACCTCGACAAGAAGTTCGCCCAGCCGTACAAGGCGCTGCTCGATGGCGGCGTGAAGTTCTACGCGGCGCTCGGAAATCACGACAGTCAGGACAACCGCAACTACCCGCTGTTCAACATGGGCGGACAACGCTACTACTCGTACAGCACGAAGAACGTCGGGTTCTTCGTGCTCGACACGGATTCACTGGATCCGCAGCAGGTCTCATGGCTCGATGGATCCCTCAAGAACTCGACCGACCAGTGGAAGATCGTGTACTTCCATCATCCGCTGTACTCCGACGGCGCGACCCACGGCTCGGACGTCAACCTGCGCGTGGTGCTCGAGCCGATCTTCCTCAAGTACGGCGTCAACGTCGTCTTCTCCGGCCACGACCACATCTATGAGCGCATCACGCCGCAGAAGGGCATCTACTACTTCGTCAGCGGAGCCGCCGGCGAGCTGCGCCGGGGCGACCTGCAGCGATCCGAGATGACCGCCGCGGGATTCGACACCGACTACAGCTTCATGCTGGTGGAAATCGCCGGCGCCACCATGGCGTTTCAGGCGGTCAGCCGGACCGGCACGGTCGTCGACGCGGGCACGATCCCGCTCCAGACGCGGCACACCGCGGCGGGCGGAACGAGGCGGCCGTCATGATCGCGCGCATCGGCCGCCTTCCGTGGCTCGTTGTCAACTCGACGATCGCGCTGCCGCTCGGCTGCATCATCGCGTTGATCTGGGCGAACACCGCGCCGGAGCCGTACTACCGCTTCTCGCACGCGGTGGACTTCCTTGTGAACGACGTCGGCCTCGCGCTGTTCTTCGGCGTGATGACGAAGCAGGTGGTGGACGAGACGCTGCGCGGCGGCGTGCTGCACTCGTGGCGGCGCGCGCTGTTGCCGATCGCCGCGGCCATCGGCGGCATCGCGGTGCCGATTCCGATCTATCTCGCGTTCCTGGACTACGTCGCGGAGCCGATGCTCGTGCCGGCCTGGACCGTGACCTGCGCGATTGATACGGGCGTCTGCTTTCTGATCGGGCGCCTGATCTTCGGGCGTCATCCCGCCGTGCCGTTTCTCATCCTGATGTCGATCGCGGCCAACGCTGTTGGCCTCGCCGTCGTCGCCGCCACGGATCCACCGACGACGCCTTACCGGGTCGTCGGCGCCATCATCGTTGCGGTCTGCATGGCGATGGCGAGCTGGCTGCGGCGGCGACGCCAGCGCTCATTCTGGCCGTACCTGCTCGGGCCCGGAGTCCTGTGCTGGCTGGGCTTGTACCTCGTCGGCGTGCATCCGGCGCTTGCCCTGGTGCCGGTCGTCCCGTTCATGCCGCACGCGCGCCGCGATTCCGGATTGCTCGAAGACTCGCCGCCGACCGATCACACGACGCTGTCGCGGTTCGAGCGTGTCTTTGCGCCCTCGATGCAGCCCGTGCTGTTTCTCTTCGGGCTCGTCAACGCGGGCGTGCCGCTGCACGGCATCGAGCCGGGGATGTGGGCGCTGCCGCTCGCGACGATGGTGGGCCGCCCGATCGGTGTCTTCGCCGGCGCCGTCATCGCGGCGGGAATCGGGTTGCATCCGACCGCGCGCGTCGGCGTGCGCGAGCTCATCGTCATCGGGTTGATCGCGTCGACGGGGCTCACGATGGCGCTCTTCTTCTCCACAGCCGTGATGGCCACGGGGCCGTTGCTGCTGCAGATGCGGACCGGCGCCCTGCTTACTGCCGCCGGCGCGCCGCTCGGCTGGATCGCCGCCTGGGCGCTGGGGGTCGGCCGGTTTCACCGCAAGACCGTGGCCGCCGAAGCGGTCTCGTGAATCGTCGAGCGTTCCTCGTGTCGATGGCGGGCGCGGCGATCGCGCTCCCGGCCGCGTGTCAGCCGCTTGCCGCGCTGCCAGCCGGCCCGGCGGACGTCCTGCTGATTCGTCACGGCGAAGAGCCGGACAACGGCCCCGACCTCAATGACCGCGGCCGCGATCGAGCCAGGGCGCTCGTGACGCTCTTCCCGCAACGGTTCCCGGCGCCGACCGCGCTGTTCGCGGCGCGCACGACCAAGGCCAGCGCGCGCTCGATGGAGACCCTTCAGCCGCTGGCCGACGCGCTGCATTTGCCGGTGGACGATCGGTTCGTCGACACGCGCTATTCGGACCTGGCCTTGCTGCTGTTGAGCGATCGGCGTTACTCGGGCGGGCACATCCTGATCTGCTGGCATCGCGAGACGCTGCCGGCGCTCGCGGCCGCGCTCGGTGTCGCCCGGCCGCCGAAGTGGCCCTCGTCCCAGTACGACGGAATCTGGTTGATCCGTCGTGCCGGAACGAAGACCACGCTGTCCGTGGAATCGCAGAACTTGCTGGCGGATGATCGCTAACGCGCCACGGGCGCCGGGCCGATCGTCATGATGGTCATCTCGCTGCCAGCTCGGAGGCTCAGATGTTCCGGACCTTCGATGAGGAGCGTGCCGGCGCCGCCAGCCGCGCCACCAATCGCCGCGCCCTTGCCGCCGCCGACGATGGCGCCGATGATTGCGCCCACGCCCGCGCCAATCGCGGCGTGCGCGGCGTTCGAGGTGTTGTAGCCGCTGGCATCGCGCACCGCGCCTTGCGTCACGCGGATGTCCTTGCCGTCAGGCGTGCGCACCGACTGGATCGTGCCGTCGAACGGCATCGATCGGCCGTTGTTGAGCCGGATGCGGTCGAAATCGAAGACCAGGGCATCGCTGCCATTGACGTCCTGCCGGCGGATGACGGAGCCATCGAGCGTCGCGTTGCTATACTCGTTCGGGCCGATTACCGTCATCGTGAACCGGTCGCCTTCGCGGGCGGTGCGGCTGTCGAGATCGTTGTCCAGCCGCGCAGTGACCAGCGTGCCGCCGTGTATCGACCCCGGCACTGCGCCGTACCGGCCGCCTTCGTTGTACCGGCCGCCCTCGTTGTAGAGCGCCCAGTTCGGCGCCGTCGCGACCCGGCGATAGAAGCTCTGCGAAGACACGAAGACGTTCCGAGCCTCGTTGTCCAGTTGCCGCGTCACGCGGAGGCCGCCCGCTACGGGTTCGAATCGCACGGTGTAGTCCGACCCGCGGTTGCCGGTGCTGGACACGCTCAGCACCTGGCCGCGCACGTCAGCGTGGGTCGTGATGGCCCGGCCGTTGGGCCCGGTTTCCGTGCGATTGCGTCCGTCGGCTTCGAAGTCGAGCCGCGGTCCCGCTGTCGAGACCATCGTCACCGACCGTCCGCGCAGATCGATCGAGATCTGCTCGGGTGCGTCGAGTCGCGTCAGCAGATTCTGGTACGCGCGGTCGCGCTGCTGTCCGGGTGGCAGCGAACGCGTTGCCTGCTGCGCCACCCGCGCGGCATCGTCGCTCCGCGAGCGATCGAGCTCGTACGTACCCGACAGGCGATCGGCGGAGTTTCGGTAGCCGCCGGTTTGCCCATTCACGGTCGTCCAGCACATCGCCGCGAAGATCGTGGCAGCGACCGCCGCGAAAGTATGTCTCCTGATACTCATTTCATCACCCCCTGTTGCGCGCATTGGCGCGCGCGAGTATTGCTGCCATTGAAGAGTGCAACGCGCGTACCAGTGACCTGTACTGGCAGAGGGTTTGCAGACATTCACTGATGGAGCGTGATCGATGACTCGACATCACGCGTGCATCTTGACGATCGGCGCGAGCCTGCTCGTCGCCGTCACCTCGAGCGGCGTGCGCACTGCGAGCGCGCAAACGCACAGCTTGTTCGCGCCGTCTTCGATGAGCGCGCCGGTGAGGCTCACGGCGAGCTTCGTGAATGAAGAACGCGGCGATCAAGATCCGGCGCCGGAACCGCAGAAGCCGACGCGCGGCTTCGCCGGCGCGCTCGGACACAACCTCGTCGATGACATGCGGCATCTCCCGCGCCGAAACAGCGTGTACTGGCTGGTTGGCGGCGGCATCGCGGCACTGGCCGTGCACCCGATTGACGACGACATCAATCGCCGCCTGCTCGGATCCGACATCTCGAATGTCTTCATTCCGGGCAAGTACATCGGCTCGACCGAGGTCCAGGTCGGCGCCGCGCTGACGACGTACATCGTCGGCAGAGCGCGTCATCAGACGCGCGTGCAGCACATCGGCATGGACCTGCTCGAAGCGCAGTTGCTGACGGAAGGCATCGTCGAGTTGACCAAGGTGGCGGTGCGGCGCGACCGCCCGATCAACCCGGACGGCTCTCACTATCCGGGGTACTCGTTCCCGTCGGGGCACGCGGCGATCACGTTCGCGTCGGCGACCGTGCTGCAGCAGCATCTGGGCTGGCGGGCGGCCGTGCCGACCTACGCGCTGGCAACGTACGTCGCGGCCTCGCGCCTGCACGACAACCGGCACTTTGCGAGCGACGTTGTGTTTGGCGCGGCGGTCGGGGTCGTCGTCGGACGATCGGTGACCTGGCACGGCCGGAACACGTACACGCTCTCGCCGGCCGCGCTGCCAGGCGGCCTGGGCGCGATGATCGTGTGGTGAGGACAGGCGATCTCAGTTGCGACAGGTCGTATTCGCGATCTCGTCGCGCTTGCTCTTGAAGAGCGCGACCCAGCGATCGACACTGACGCCGGAGTATTGCGGGAACCGCGCGACCTCGAACAGATCGCGCAACTGCGCGTCCGAGAGGTCGTCGAGCAGGTCCGCGAGGAACTTCCGGCCGGCTTCGTGAATGACGGGATCGTTGAGCGAGCCGCTGAGCGACCTGGGCAGGTTGCCGATGCACTTGTCGCGATCCGCCCAGATGCCGGCCTTGGTCCAGTTGTCGAAGTTGGCACTGCTCGCGCCGCTCCTGTTGAGAAGCGACGCCTTGCCGAACGTGAGCCCGACGTCATGGAGGTACATGAAGGGAGACGGACAGGGTTCCACGTGCCCGCCATCGAGACACACCAACCGCTGCTGCTGATCTTTGTTGTCGGTGTGCTGCAGGAAGACGGCGAGCAGCTTGAGCGCATCGCGCTGCTCGACGGGCGCGCCTCCGCCGACTTCCTTGACGAGGTCGAGGTCGGCCCAGCTCCAGCCCTCGTCCTCCCGCGTTTCGATCTTGTGGCCGGGCGCGGGGCGCTCGAGCGCGGCGATCTCAAACGTCACGTCGCGTTCGGTGGGGCGGTGGTCGCGGTGCGGGTCGTCGGGACAACGGTGGCAGGTCACGCTCACGGGGTACCAACTGTCGGCGCCGAATCCCAACGCCCAGAGCAGCCGGCTGCTCGCAACCTCGGCGTAGACCTCCTGGTTGTGCGCGCCGTACTTGATCTTGACCTCGTCCTTCTCGTCGAGCGCGCAGGCGAACTTCGGCGACGCGCCGCTCATTTTCTTGTCGACGTAATCGCAGCTCACGCGTGCGAATGGCTCGAACGCGCCTTTACCGTTCGGACCGGTGCGGATGTCCATCGCCGCGACGTTCGTCGGCGCCCAGATCTTCGCGCGGGAGATGTCACTCAGCCGGTCGGCCTTCGTCGGCCGCCGGGCGGCATCCGCGGACGGCAGTTGTGCGGCGTGGCACGAGGTCAGCACGCCGATTGTCACCAGGCACACAAACGCGACACGCGGCGCGGTGGGCACGCTGGTTCTCATGTGGGATCGCTCCGCCTGCACGTGATGCAGGCGGCATGCCACGGCGTTGCGCACGTTGCGGTGACGAGGGCGGCAAGTACGTGCAGAAGGTGAGCACCGCGCTGCCGCTTTCAGGTCCGCGGCGCCTCACCGGGACGGCATAGACTAGGGCCGGAGCATGGGCGTCGAAGCGGGGACTTCCCTCGGGCCGTATCAGATCGTCTCGTTGCTGGGCGCGGGCGGGATGGGCGAGGTGTATCGCGCGCGCGATCCGCGTCTCGGACGGGACGTCGCGGTCAAGACGATTGCGGCCAATCTCGCCGGCGATCCCGAGGCGCTCGCGCGTTTCCAGCGTGAAGCCCGCACGATCGCCGCGCTGTCGCACCCGAACATCCTCGCGATTTACGACATCGGCTCGCACGAGGGCATCTGGTACATCGTCACCGAGTTGCTCCAGGGCGAGACGCTGGGCCGGCGGATTTCACGCGGACGATTGCCGTGGAAGCAAGCCGTCGAGATCGCGGCGGCTGTTGCGGATGGACTCGCCGCCGCTCACGCGCACGGCGTCGTGCATCGCGATCTCAAGCCCGAGAACATCTTCGTCACGGCCGACGATCGCATCAAGATCCTGGACTTCGGCCTCGCACGCCAGGCGTCCGCCGACGAAGGCAGCGCGGACGCGGTGACGCGCTCGGTCCCCACGGAGCGAGGATCGATTCTCGGCACGATCGGTTACATGTCGCCCGAGCAGGTGCAGGGCCTCGTGCCGGACGCGCGGTCGGACATCTTCGCGCTCGGCTGCGTGCTGCACGAGATGCTGTCGGGCCGCAAGCTGTTCCAGCGGAGCAGCACGGCCGAGACGATCGCCGCGATCCTGAAGGATCCGGCGCCGCCCTCGTCGGACTCGAGCGCCGGCGTGCCGTCAGACCTGGACCGGATGCTGATGCGATGCCTCGAGAAGGATCGCGCGCGCCGCTTTCAATCGGCGCAGGACCTCGCGTTCGCGCTCGGCACGCTCGCAACGGGACCCGTGCCCGTGCGGCCCGCCGCGGCGCCGAACCGCGCGTCCGTCGCGGTGCTGCCGTTTCTCAATCTCAGCGCCGATCCGGAGAACGAGTACTTTGCCGACGGGATCACCGAGGACGTGATCGCGCACCTGTCGAAGGTCCGATCGCTCAAGGTGATCTCGCGCACGTCCGTGATGAAGTTCAAGAAGCGCGACCAGAGCCTCCGCGAGATCGGCGAGCAGCTGGGCGCGGCCACGCTGCTCGAAGGCAGCGTGCGGCGCGCCGGCAACCGCGTCCGCATCGTCGCGCAGCTCGTCGATCGCGACAGCGACGAGCATCTCTGGGCCGAGACGTACGACCGCGATCTCACGGACATCTTCACGATCCAGACCGACGTGGCGCTGCAGATCGCGGGGGCCCTGCGGGCCGAGCTCTCGGCCGACGAGCGCAGCCGGATCCGGCGGCAGCCGACAAACGACATCCACGCCTACGAGCTCTACCTGCACGGCCGGCATCAGTTGATCCAGTACACGGCCGAGGGCTACGTGGAGAGCGTCAAGTTCTTCGAGCGGGCCGTCGCCCAGGACCCCGGCTTCGCCCTGGCGTACGCGGACATGGCGATCGCGTACGTCGAGATGGGATCCGAAGCCATCGGCCCGTTCATCGGGATCGAGGCCTACGCGCGGGCTCGCGCGGCGGCGCAGAAGGCGCTCGCGATCGACGACAAGCTGGGCGAAGCGCACGGCGCGATGGGGCTCATTCTGTTCACGGCCGACTTCGACTGGAAGGGCGCGGAGCGCGAGTTGCTGCGGGCGCTCGAGCTCAACCCGGGCGACACGCACGCGCACGACCACTACGGGTGGTGGTGCTCGGCGCAATGCCGGTTCGAGGAGTCGCTGCGCTCCGTGCGTCGCGCGCGTGAGCTCGATCCCCTCGCGCATCCCACGGACGTGGCGACCGAGCTTTTGCGCGCCGGCCGCATCGCCGAGGCTCTCGCCGAAGCTCAGCACATCGCCGAGGCGCATCCGCAGTTTCCCCGGTCGCACGCGCTGCTCGGGTGGGCGCTGATCAAATCCGGGCGTGCGGCGGAAGGTGTGGCGGCGCTCGAGCGCGCGGCCGCGCTGTCGCCGGGACGCTCGATCTTCCTCGGCCAGCTCGGTCAGGCGTATGCGATGACCGGGGCGACCGGGAAGGCTCGCGAGATCCTGCGACAGCTGCGGGACCGCGCGACGCGCGAGCGCGTTCCGCCCTATCACCTCGCCTACATTCACACCGGCCTCGACGAGCAGGATGAGGCGATCGACTGGCTGGAGCGCGGCTACGACCAGCGCGCGGGCGGCATCTACGGCGTCAAGGGATCGTTTCTGTTCACGAGCCTGCACCAGCACCCACGGTTCAAGGCGCTGCTCAGGAAGATGAATCTGGAGTAGCCGCCACGTCGCGGCCAATCCGCGCGATGAGGGGCAGCAGGCCCTCGATGTCCGCGAGCGACGTGCGGAAGTTCACGATGCACGCGCGCAGCGCGAACTTGCCGTCGACGACGGCGTTCGAGAGGAACGCCTCGCCGCTCTGTTCGAGACGCGTCAGGATCTCGCGGTTGATGTCGTCGATCTTCGCGTCGATCGCGGGCGTGCCCGCGCCGGCCGTCAGCGCCGGCGGCACGTACCGGAAGGTCGCGATGCTCAGATCCTGCGACAGCGCCTCGAACTCCGGGTTCGCGCGCGCGAGCGCGTCGAGATGGCGCGACAGCCGCATGTCGTCGGCGATCATGCCGATCGCGCCGGAACGCCCGACCTGACGGAGCCCGAGCCAGACCTTGAGCGCGCGGAACCCGCGCGAGTTCTGCGGGCCTCGGTCGACGAAGTTGATCATGTCGTCGCCGGTGAAATGGTAGTAGGCCGGGTGATAGGAAAACGCGCGCGTGAGATCGTCCGGCCGTCGCACGAGCACGCAACCGGCTTCGAGCGGCGAGTACAGCCACTTGTGCGGATCGACCGCGACGGAGTCGGCGAGCGAGATCGCGCGCAGGCTCTCCGGCGCGCCCGGCACCTGCGCCGCCAGCCCGCCGTACGCGCCGTCTGCGTGAAACCAGAGATTCCGCGCGCGACAGATCTCCGCGATCTCGGGCAGCGGGTCCACTGCGCCCGTGCCGACCGATCCCGCCGTGCCGACGACGAGGAACGGCAGATCGCCGCGCGCGCGATCGTGATCGATCTGCGCCTCGAGCGCCGCAACGTTCATGCGCTGCCGGCCGTCCACGGGAATCCACGCGATCGCGTCGGTGCCGAGACCGAACATGTCGGCGGCCTTCTGGAGCCACGTGTGCGTCTCGGACGAGGCGTAGGCGCGGAGCCGGGGCTGGCCGGCGAGCCCCTGTGCGCGGATGTTCCAGGTGGCCTTGGCGGCGCGCGCGGCCAGAAAGCACACGAAGTTCGCCATGTTGCCGCCGCTCACGAGCAGCCCGTCGCCGCCGGCGGGGTAGCCGATGAGCTCGGCGATCCAGCGCACCGTCTGCGCTTCGATTTCCGTAGCGAGCGGCGACAGTTTGAACGGCCCCATGTTCTGGTTGATCGCGCCCGCCAGCAGATCGCCGAGCGCGCCAATCGGCGCGGGGCTCGAGGTGATGTAGCCGAAGAAGCGCGGGTGCCCGTTGAAGAGCGAATGCTCGAAGAGCAGCGTGGTCGCGTCCGCCAGCACGTCCGCGGCCGGCTCGCCCGATTCCGGCAGCGCGCGGTGGCTGGCGAGCACGCGCCGGATCTCGGCGACCGACTCGCCGGAGGTCACCCGGCCCGAGGGCATCGTGCCGAGCCAGTCGGCGATCGCGTCGACGAGCCGACGGCCGAGCGCGCGGAATTCGTCGGGCGCGAGATCGATCGGCGCCGAGCGGTGAGTGCCTGAATCAGTTCTGGTCGTCATGACGATCAGCGGAGTCCTTCGAAGAGATCGGTTTCCCGGGCGCGGCCGCCGTTCACGAGGCTGAACGCGCGATAGAACTCCTGCGTGCCCCAGATGGCGTGGTGCTGGTCATCCGGCAGGTGCTCGAGGTTCTTGTAGATGCTCATCTGCGTCTTGTGGCAGGACACGGCGCGCCACACGGTTGGCCACACCGCGCCCGTGTCGATGATCGTCGTCAGCGCCCAGTCCGGCCACGGCGACACGCGCCGCTCGACCCCGTCGACTTTGAACGAGAGGCTCTTGAGCGCCGCCTGGTAGGCGGCCCACTTCTGCTGGCTCCACTCGAGGTAGTAGAACTTCGACACGCGATGCACGACCGCCGCGGCGACGACGGCCGCGGTCGCGAGCTGGGAAATCGCGATGTGATCCGTGTGGCCGTACGCGCCTTCGGGGCCGAAGGTGATCACGACGTGCGGCTGCACGCGCGCGATGTGGCCGGCGATCTTCTGCGTGGCGTCTGCGGCGTTGACTATGTCGAGCTCGGCGTCGAGGTAATCGAGAAACGACACCTCGCGCAGGCCCAGCACCTCGGCGGCCGCGCGCAATTCAGCTTCGCGCGCCCGGCCCACGACGCCGGGCGGCGGCTTCTCCGTGGCGTCGCCGAACCGGCCGCGCTCGCCTCGCGTGGCCGTGATCAGGTACGTCTCGACGCCCTCAGCGGCGTATTTTGCCAGCGTCCCGCCGAACCCGAGCGACTCGTCGTCTGGATGCGCGAGCACGGCCATCAGCTTCAATGGCCCTGGCGTGGCGGGTGACGTCATCAACGAGCGATCGCATCACGATCGCCCGGCGGACGCAAATCCCGCCTCGCGCGGATCACACCCGTCACGTCATCGCGTGCGTGACGTGCGATCGCGCCCGGTCGAACCCGCGGCCGTCAGGCCGGGTTGACCTTCTCGGCGCGCGGGCCCTTGGGCCCCTGTCCCGGCTCGAACGTCACGGCCTGTCCCTCGCGAAGCGAGGTGAAATTCGCGCACGCCGACTGATGGAAGAAGTACTCGCGGCCGCTGTCGTCCGCCACGAATCCAAATCCCTTTTCGAGCACCAACCGCTTGATCGTTCCCTTCACTGTGGCCATCGCTTGTCCTTTTTCGGATCTCCTGCCGCACGACTCCTGGCTTCCCGCTTGTCGATTCGGACTCCCGTCGCCCGCGGGCCGCTGATGGGATCCCGAATCAGCGTGAACCGCACCGCCAGGGACACTTCAATCTCATGAAAACTGGTGTCGAGCAAATCGCTCGAGTGAAAAAACACGTCCTGACCGTCGGCGGCGCGGATAAACCCGCAGGCGCGCCCGCGCACGACCTGAGCGATTCGCCCCGTCATCGCGAGGCCCCCGGGAGCCGAAGCTCGACTCGCATGTCGCAGGCGGAAGTGTGCGTGGATGAGGACATCAAGCTCCTAGGGCCGGTAAGCGTTGCCCTAAGGGCGGCGGCTAGGGGCCCCGAGTATGACATTGATCCGAGATTCTTTGCTCAATCGAGTTCGGGCGTGTCAACCAGGGGCTACGGCGGTATGGTTGGGGGGTGACCGATCCTGGTTCGCCCCCGGCGGCTCCGATCTACGCGGCGGGGGACATCCTCCTCGAGGAAGCCGAGGGCGGCACCTATCAGGTGTCGCGTGTGTCGGCGAACGGTCGCACCAGCTACGTCCTCGGCTTTCAGCGAAACCAGCCGGCGGCGCTCCTCATGGCCGCGCGCGCGACGAGCGGTTTTCAGCGCGTCTTCATGCGGATCGCGGCCGGTTCGGACGGCTACCGCCTGGTAGTGACGAGCTAGCGCTGCCGGCCGATCGGCGCGACGCGCCCGCGTCGCGGGGCCCCCAAGTACAATCGATCCAGCTCGTGCGCATCCCTGGACTGCTTGTGTCGTTCGTGGCGTTGATCGCGGCCGTTCCCACCCAGACCTCGCAGTCGTCGGACACTTACGTGCGGACGTTCCTGCGCGACACGATGGGCTTCAGCGCCAGCGACATCCGCGGCGTCATCGAGGGCCGCGCCGTCGCGCGCCAGCTGAAGCTCGCGGGTCCCGAGGAGGTCTCGATCTTCGGCGCCGTCCGCATCGCCGTGGCCCCCGGCGTGTTCATCGATCAGCTGCGCGACATCGCGGCCTTCGAACACCGCCTGGGCGTGCTGCAGGTGGGGAAGTTTCACGATCCCCCGCGGCGGGAGGACCTCGACGAGCTCACGCTCGATCGCGAGGACCTCGCGGCGATCCAGGATTGCCGGCCGGCGGACTGCGAGGTGCAGTTGCCGGCAGCCATGATCAAGCGCTTCGCGAGTGAAGTGCGCTGGCACGATCCCGACGCCGCCGCGCAGGCGAATCGATTGTTCCGCCAGATGCTGTTCGACCGCCTCCTGCAGTACCGCGCCGGCGGTCTCAAGGCGCTCGATCCGTACGAGGACGGGCCCGCGCCGATGCCGGCTGCGCAGGAGTTCGAGCGCCTGCAGGTCACGAAGGACCTGCTGCCCGCGCTGCCCGCGCTCGCCGCGTACGTCACGAGCTTTCCCGCGCCGGCGCCGACCGGCGTGGAGGATTTCTACTACTGGAACAAGGGCGAGTTCGGCATGAAGCCGACGACGCGCGTCAACCACGTCTCGCTCTCTCCGGTCGCCGAGCCCGGCGCCAGGCCGGACGGCATTCGCTACGCCGTGGCAACGACGCAGATCTACTCGACGCACTACTTCAGCGCGACGTTCGAGCTGCGCACTGTCGTCGACGACGCCGCGCGGCCCGGTGAAGGGTTCTATCTTTTCTACGCCAGCCGATCGCGGATCAACGGCCTCACCGGGTTCATCGGGACACTGATCCGTCCAATCGTCAAGAGCCGCGCGCGGTCCGGGATGGAGCGCTATCTGTTGAACACCAAGGGCGAGGTCGAGGCCGCCGCGCGCAAGAAGGAGCCGGGGTCGCCCGCACGATGATCGCCATTCAAGGCCTGACCAAGCAGTACGGCAAGCAGCTGCTCTTCGTCGACGCGTCGTTCCAGCTCAATCCCGGCGAGAAGGTCGGGCTGGTCGGCCCCAACGGCTCGGGCAAGACGACGCTCTTCCGCATCATCGCCGGCGAAGAGACGCCCGACGACGGCGACGTGTCGCTGCCGCGCCGGATGACGATCGGCTACTTCCGGCAGGATGTCGAGGAGATGGCCGGGCGCAGCGTGCTCGACGAGGCGATCGCCGGCAGCGGCCGCCTCGGCGCGCTGCACCACGAGCTCGAAGAGCTGCAGCACGCGCTGTCCGATCCGGAGCAGGCGGGCGAGATGGACACGATCCTCGCGCGCTTCGGCGAAGTGCAGGAGGAGTACGAGCACCTCGGCGGATACGGGCTCGAGAGCCAGGCGCGCGAAGTGCTGGCGGGCCTCGGCTTCGACGAAGCGTGGATCGAGGGAGACGTCGGCGCGCTGTCGGGCGGGTGGAAGATGCGCGTCGCGATGGCGCGCGTGCTGCTCGGCAAGCCGGACGTCCTGCTGATGGACGAGCCGACGAATCACCTCGACATCGAGTCGATTGTCTGGCTCGAGAACTTCCTCAAGACGATGCCCGGCGCGCTGCTGATGACGTCGCACGACCGCGATTTCATGAATCGCGTCGTCACGCGCGTGGCGGACATCGACGACGGGGAAATCACGAGCTACTCGGGCAACTACGAGTTCTACGAGCGCGAGCGCGCGCTGCGCGCGGCCAACCGCGAGGCGGCCTTTGCGCGGCAGCAGGCGATGCTCGCGAAAGAGCAGCGCTTCATCGATCGGTTCGCCGCCAACGCCGCGAAAGCCGCGCAGGTGCAGAGCCGCGTGAAGGCGCTCGAGAAGATCGAGAAGATCGAGCTGCCGAAGCGGCGGCCCGTGGTCAAGTTCGACTTCAAGCCGCCGCCCAGATCGGGCGACGACGTCGTCGCCGTGCGCGACCTGCACAAGGCCTACGGCAAGCGCGTGCTCTACGACGGCTTCGATTTGACGGTGCGGCGCGGCGAGCGCTGGGCCGTGATGGGCCGCAACGGCGCCGGCAAGACGACGCTGCTGAAGATGATCGCCGGCGTGCTCGCGCCGGACGCGGGCGAGGTCAAGCTCGGCGCCAGTCTGAAGATGGGCTACTTCGCGCAGCAGGCGCTGCAGGTCCTCGACGCGAACCTGACGGTGTGGGAGCAGATGCAGCGCGACTTCCCGCACGACACCATCGGCGTGCTCCGCAACCTGCTCGGCGCGTTCCAGTTCTCCGGCGACGAGATCGACAAGCCCGTGCGCGCGCTGTCTGGCGGCGAGCGGACGCGGCTCGTCATCGCGCGCATGCTCTTCGATCCGCCGAACTTCCTCGTGCTCGACGAGCCGACCAACCACCTCGATCTGACGACGAAGGACATGCTGATCGAGGCGCTGCACGAGTTCGAGGGGACGATGATCTTCGTCTCGCACGATCGGTCGTTCCTGCGCGGGCTCAGCACGCGCGTGCTCGAGCTCGGCGGCGAGACGGGCACGGACGCCAAGCCGCTCGTCTATCCCGGCTCGTACGTCGAGTACGTCGCGCGCACCGGGCACGAAGCGCCAGGCGTCCATTCCTGAGATGCCGCTGATCACGCTCGACCACGTGCGCATGGCGTTCGGGCACCTGCCGTTGCTCGACGACGCGGGCATGTTGGTAGACGCCGGCGAGCGGGTCGCGATGATCGGGCGGAACGGCACCGGCAAGTCGACGCTGCTGCGGATTCTCTCGGGCGAGCTCGAGCCGGACAGCGGCGCGATCTGGCGCGCGCCTGGACTCGTGGCCGCGCGCCTCGGCCAGGACGTCGCGCTGTCCGACGATCGTCCCGTGTTCGACGTGGTCGCCGAGGGGTTGGGCGATCTCGGTGAGCTCGTGAAGCGGTATCACCACGCGGCGGTGGCGGTCGCCGAAGGCGCCGATCCGTCGGCGCTCGCGACGCTCGGGCGGCTCCAGCACGAGCTCGAGGAGCGGCACGGCTGGACGCTCGAGCAGCGCGTCGAGCGCGTGCTGACCAGACTGAGCCTGCCCGCCGACGCGATCGTGACGACGCTGTCCGGCGGTTGGCGGCGGCGCGTGCTGCTCGCGCGGGCGCTCGTCGCCGAGCCGTCGCTGCTGCTTCTGGACGAGCCCACGAACCACCTCGATCTCGAATCGATCGAATGGCTCGAGGAATACCTTCACGACTATTCGGGAGCGATCGTGTTCGTCACGCACGACCGCGCGTTCCTCCAGCGGCTCGCGACGCGCATTGTCGAGATCGACCGCGGGCGGCTTACGTCGTGGCCCGGTGACTACCGCACGTTTCTCGAGAAGAAGGAAGCGTGGCTCGCGAACGAAGCGTTGGCTGAGGCGAAGTTCGACAAGAAACTGGCGCAGGAGGAGGTCTGGATCCGGCGCGGGGTCAAGGCGCGGCGAACGCGCGACGAAGGGCGCGTGAAGGCATTGATGAAGATGCGCGAGGAGCGCGCCATGCGTCGAGCGCAGATCGGGTCCGTTCGACTGGCGGTCGACGTCGCCGAACGCACGGGCAAGGTCGTCTTCGAGGCGGACGCGATCTCGAAGTCCTACGCCGGCGTGCCGGTCGTGAGCGACTTCTCGACGCGCGTCATGCGCGGCGATCGCATCGGGCTCATCGGGCCGAACGGCGCCGGCAAGACGACGCTGCTGCGGATGCTGGTGGGTGAGCTGGCGCCGGACAGCGGGGAGGTTCGGCGCGGCACCGGCGTGCAGATCGCATACTTCGATCAAGAGCGCGCGCAACTCGATCCGGAACGCACGGTCGTCGATTACGTGGCCGACGGCAATGACACGGTGACGGTCGGGGGCATCGTGCGGCACGTGCACGGCTACCTGGAAGATTTTCTCTTTCCGCCAGAGCGCGCGCGATCGCCGGTGAAGGCGTTGTCGGGCGGCGAGCGCAACAGGCTGCTGCTGGCGCGCCTGCTGACGCGGCCCGCCAACGTGCTCGTGCTGGACGAACCCACGAACGACCTCGACATCGACACGCTCGAGCTCGTCGAATCGCTGCTCGTCGATTTTCCTGGCACGATCCTCATCGTGAGTCACGATCGAACGTTTCTGGACAACGTGGTCACCAGCACGCTGGTGTTCGAGGGCGGCGGCCGGGTCGAGGAGTACGTCGGCGGCTACGAAGATTGGCGAAGGATGAAGGCGGCACAGGCGTCCGCGCGACCCGAGCGTCCGGCGTCGCCGCCGAAGCAGAAGCCGGCGTCGACCACGACGCCTGCCGCGAAACTGAAGCTCTCGTTCAAAGAGAAACGGGAGTTCGAGGCGCTGCCGGACAGGATCGCGTCGCTCGAAGACGAGGACGCGCGGCTGCAGGCCGCGATCGCGCATCCGGAGTTCTACAAAAAGGAGCGGGCGGCAATCGAGGCCACGCTCGCGCGGATCGAAACCTTGCGAGGCGAGCTGCACGCCGCGTACGCGCGGTGGGACGAGCTCGACTCGCGCGAACGCTGACGTGACGCGCGGCTAACTTCGAACTTCAAACTTCAAACTTCAAACTTGATCGTGAATGGCCCTGATCTCGTGAATGATGAGCTCCGGCTCATCTAACGGGATCCAATGACCGCTCCGTGACGCGACGACGTGGCGTCCGCGCGTCGAGAGCCGCGCCAGCGCGTCCTGCGCCCGCAACTGGTGATCGCCGGGATCGGTCATCGAGATCGTGACGAGCGGCACGTCGCCATAGCCGTCGCGCGCGGCGTCGATCGTTTCGCGCGCGCTGTCCGAGATCGTGGCGATCTGGCTCCCGAGCGCCTCGTAGAATTTCGCCTTCGTCCAGAACGACCGGAGCGGCTTTCTGACGGCGGGCGGCAGCTTCCACAACGGCGCCAGCAGCCAGTCCGTGTCGGCGCCGAGATCGCCGCGCGAGATCGCGTCGACGAGCCGCCGCGCCGGGCCGACCGCCCCCAGGCCGACGAGCTCCGACACGACGCGCGCGAGGCCGAGCTTCGAGGCGATGGCGCCGTGACGGCACAACCGGACGCCGCGGTCGATCTTCGCCTGCTCCTTCGGCGCCGGACTCAGCCAGTCCTCGGGGCGTGCGGGATCGACCAGAACGATTCCGGCGACGTCCGCGCGGTACCGCGCCGCGAAGATCCGCATGACGAGCCCGCCGAACGAGTGACCGACGACGATGAACGGCGGACGCTCGCCGGCGCGCTCGAGCAGCACGCGCAGCTCCTCGGCGGCGCGGCCCGCCGTGCGCGGCATCGGGCCGGCGTCGCTCCACCCGAAGCCCGCGCGATCGTACGCGACAGCGCGCGCGAACGCGCCGACCGGCGGATGCACGAACGTCCAGCTGATCGACGATCCGCCCAGCGCCGCGTCGAAGACGACCGCGGGCCCGCGCTCGCCGAGCGCGTGCACGTGCAGCTGGAATCCGCCGACGTCAACGAGCCGGCCTGGAGGGTTCATGGGGGACCATGATCAAGTTCGAAGTTCGAAATCAGAAGTTAGAAGTTGCTGACATTCTTGTCATGCGAACATCCGCGAAAAGCGCGCTTCCTTCCGTCACGCACCTGGCATATGAGTTGGATACTCCCCCTGCCGGGTCGCCCCATGACGCGTTCACGGACAGGATCGTATTCGACACGCGTGGTCTGTGCAGCCGCGCTCGCGCTCGTCGCCGCCTGCACGAAGGGCTCGCCGAACAAGCCCTCGGAACGCATCGCGCTCGCGATTTCAGCGCAGCCGCAGAGCCAGACCGTGGCCTACGGCGCCACCGCCGCGCTTTCGGTCACCGCGACCGGCACGCCGCCGCTCGCGTACCAGTGGTACATCGGCGACAGCGGCAACACGACGAAATCCGTCGAGAACGCCACGTCCTCGAGCTACACGACGCCGGGCTTGACCGCGACCGCGAGCTACTGGGTCCGCGTGACGGACGCCGCCGGCGGCATCAATTCGTCGACGGCCACCGTCACCGTTTCTCCGGCTGACCCGCCGGTGATCACCAAGCAACCCCCGGACGTCACGATGGCGTCGGGCGGCCACGCGACGCTCACGGTCGAAGCCGCCGGATCGCCGCCGCTCAGCTACCAATGGTACGAGTGGTCGCACGACATCCTGCACGCGATCGACGGCGCGACGTCGGCGACGTTCGTGACGCCCGCGCAGACCGACACCGTGATCTACGTCGTCCGCGTGACGAATCCCAAGTCGTCCGTCGATTCGAACCACGTGACGGTGTCGATCGCGTCGTCGCCCTCGCAGACGCCTCCGCCGCCGAGCGCGCCGTCGCCCACGCCCAATCCGCCGTCCGCGACACCGACGCCGCCGACGAACACGCCTGCGCCGCCGTCAGGTCCAACGCCGACGCCGACACCCGCGCCAACGCCCGCGCCGCCGTCGTCGCTCGTACTGCTCGAAGATGCGCTCGGGTGCCGGCAGCTGTATCCGTCGTCCAACTGGTGGAACCAGGACATCAGCAGCGCGCCGGTGGATCCAAACTCGGCGGCGTACATCAACTTCATCGGCGCGACGAAGTCGCTGCATCCGGATTTCGGGCCGCCGCCGTACGGGATTCCGTACGTCGGTGTTGGCGGCACGCAGACGCGCGTGCCGATCACGTTCGTCGCCTACGGCAGCGAAAGTGACTCGGGATACGCCGGCCTTCCAGGCTATCCCGTGCCCGAGGAAGCGAAGACGCAGCCCAACTACATCGAGGGCGGCGTGCCGGGCGGGGGAAGCAGCGGCGACCGCCACCTGCTGATCGTCGATCGCGACCGCTTTGTCCTCTACGAGCTGTACGCGACGCGATGGAACGCCGGCGCAGGCCGGTGGGAAGCCGGCTCGGGCGCGATTTTCGATCTGAACACCAACAACCGCCGTCCGGATGGGTGGACGTCAGCCGACGCGGCGGGCCTCGCGATTCTTCCCGGCCTGGTCCGCTACGACGACGTGAATTGCGGCGAGATCAATCACGCGTTTCGTGTCACGGTGCGAAGCACCAACGGCTACGTCTGGCCGGCCTCACACAGCGCCGGCGGCGCCGGCGGCGCGCTGCCGATGGGCGCGCGGCTGCGACTGAAGGCGTCGAAAGACATCTCCGGCTTCCCGCCGGACGTGCAGCGCATCTTCCGCGCGATGAAGACCTACGGCCTCATCGTCGCCGACAACGGCTCGGACATGTACATCACGGGCACGATGGACGTGCGCTGGAACAACGGCGTGCTGAATCCAGCATTTGGCGCGCTGAAAGCCAGCGACTTCGAAGTCGTGCTGCTAGGATGGAGATAGGAGGTGCGGCGTGTGGATGCTGATCGCGCTTCTCCTGCAAGCAACCAGTTCTCCCTGCGCCGGCGCGGCGCCGGCTCGAACAGATCCGCCGACCGTGGTCGTCCAGGTGGTCGATCCCGGTTGGATGCCGCTTCCTGGCATTGAAGTGGTGCTCACGCGCAAGAAAGGCGCGCGCGAGGTCACGAGAACTTCGAACGACGGCGACGCCAAGTTTTGGGTCGCACAGGGTGCTGAGTACTCGGTTGAGGTCAAGTACCCGGGTTTCAAGACCGTCAAAATGAAGACGGTGGAGATCGGCAGGTCAACGCCGTTCGCCACTGCGCACGTCCAAGTCCGGCTCAAGATCACAGGGCCATTCGTGGAAGTCTGGTAGACGCCCGCGTCAGCGCTTCATTTTCGCCGCCGTCACCGCATCACCCAGCTCCAGCCGATCGACCACGTCCATCCCGCGCACGACGCGTCCGAGCGCGGTGAAGTCACCTTCGTTGTGCGGCTGCGGCGTGGTGCCGAGCGTGTAGCCCGGCCGCCCGGTGTCGAGTCCCGCCGACGCCCAGCTCAAATTGCCGGCCGTCAAGCCGTGACGATTCACCTCGTCGCGCTGTGTGATCGCGTTCTTGATCCCGTCCTGCTGCGCGACGAAGTTCGGCACGACGCGTCCGAACTCGGTGCCGACGATGTCGCCGGATTCGACCTCGTGCAGGAAGTACTCGACGGCGAGCGGCGCGTCGCCAGGATAGAGCTCGATCTCGATCTCGCCTTTGGGCGTCGTCCAGATCGCGCGCGGCCTCGGCGCGCCGTTGTAGTCGGTCACGACCCAGCGCTCGACGATGCGCCGGTACTCGGCGTCGGGGAGCCTCGGCGGATCCGGACGTGGGCCGCGACC
>DATEGZ010000296.1:0-2582 GCA_035279905.1 Vicinamibacterales bacterium | reverse complement strand
GTCGTCACCGAGCCGGCGCTCCTCGACGCGCTGAGTCAGCGCGGCTTCGAGCAGACGACGCCGATTCAAAGTGCCGTGCTGCCGTACGCGATGGCGGGCCGCGACATCATCGGGTGCGCGGAGACCGGCACGGGCAAGACGGCCGCGTACGTGCTGCCGGTCCTCTCGCGCCTGATCCGCGAAGATCGCGAAGCCGGCCCGCGCAAGGCGCACCACGCGACGCGCGCGCTCATCCTCGCGCCCACGCGCGAGCTGGCGACGCAAATCGACGACGAGATCCAGGGCTTCGCGTATCACGCGCCCGTCGCGAGCGCTGCCGTCTACGGCGGCGTGCCGATGGGCCCGCAGGAGCGATCGCTCCAGGCCGGCGTCGACATCGTCGTCGCCACGCCCGGCCGGCTGCTCGATCACATGCGCAGCAGCATCGGCGACTTCTCGAAGCTCGAGGTGTTCGTCCTCGACGAAGCCGACCGCATGATGGACATGGGCTTCTGGCCCGACGTGCGCAAGATCGCGGAGGCGATCTCCGCGTCGACCAACCGCCAGACGATGCTCTTCTCGGCCACGATGCCCGAGGAAGTCATGCGCTTCGCGGACGCACTGGCGCCGAACGCGGTCTTCGTGCAGGTGGGCTCGCGCCGCGGCCCCGCGCAGACGATCTCGCACGAAGCGCACGTGCTGCCGGCCCGTGAGAAGGTCTCCTTCCTCGCGAAGTACCTCCGCCGCACCCACGAGCCGACGATTGTCTTCGTGAACACGAAGATCGGCGCCGATCGACTCGCCCGACAACTGAGCGCGTCGGGTCTGCACGCCGAAGCCATCCACGCCGACCGGTCGCAGAAGGATCGCACCGCGGCGATGGAGAGCTTCCGCACGGGCCGGACGAAGATTCTGGTCGCCACCGACGTCGCGGCCCGCGGCATCGACATCGACGACGTCGGCCTCATCGTCAACTACGAAGTGCCGCGCGGGCTCGACTCCTACGTGCATCGCGTCGGGCGCACGGGCCGCTACGACGCCAAGGGCCACGCGCTCACGCTGGCCGACCCCTCGGAACGACGCGACCTCGAAGCCCTCGAGAAGGCCTTCGGGTTGAAGTTGTTTGGCTAGCCTCGCACGCCTCCTCTACCCATACGGCGCGCGGCGACGCGTGCTTCGCGGTCCCGCGCGCGGAATACGATTCGTGGTCGCGCCCGGCATCGGTCTCAGCTACGCGATGGGCAGGAGCGATGCGGTCCCGCGCTTTTTTCTGCCGCACGTCCGGCCGGGGATGTGCGTGTTCGACGTCGGCGCCAACAAGGGCCAGATGACGCTGCTCTTCGCGGCGCTGGTCGGGCCGACGGGACGAGTCGTCGCGATCGAGCCGGCCCCGGCGGAGTTCGCGAGCCTCACGGCCAACGTCACGATCAACACGCTCGCGAACGTGCGGCCCATTCAAGCCGCCGCGGCCGACCGGGAGGGCGAGATGACGTTCACCTACGCGGCCGGCCGGCCTTCACAGGGCAAGTTGCAGGACGTCGAGCGGACGTATGTGATTCCCGAAGCGGATCGTTTTCCGGTGCGAACCCTGTCCCTCGACTCGCTCGTCGGCGAGCACGCGAGACCCGACGTCATCAAGATTGACGTGGAGGGCGCCGCGGCGTCGGTGCTCCGTGGCGCCGCCCGGCTGCTGGCCGCGTCGAGCCCGAAAATCTACGTCGAGATGCACGGGCCCGAGGAGCAGGCGGGCGTGCGCGACGAGCTCCTGTCGCGCGGCTACGTCGCCGAAACTCTCGACGGCGTGCGCGTGCCGGATCCGACCGCCGGCTGGCACAATCCGTTGTGGTGCTACCGGCCGGCGGATCGTACGAGGACCTAGCTCATGGGAGTTGCGACACATCTCGGTATCCGCCTTCGCGACTACGACGCGATGATCCGCACGTTCATTCCCGACTACGAGGAAATGCTCGATGAGGCCTCGTCGGCGCTGCGCCTCGTGCGCCGACGCGCACCGGTCGTCGTCGAGCTCGGCATCGGATCCGGCGCGCTCGCCCAGCGATGCGTGGCCGTGGCGCCGCGTGCGCGTGTGATCGGTCTCGACGTCGATCCCGAAATTCTTGCGCTGGCCAGGCGCCGCCTGGGACCGCGGCTGACGACGCAGAGCGGAGACTTTCTGGCCGCGCCGCTGCCCGCGTGCGACGTCATCACGGCGTCGTTCGCGCTGCACCACATCCGCACGCGCGCGCGAAAGGCCGCGATGTACCGCCGGTGCTTCCGCGCCATCCGATCGGGCGGACTGTTCGCGACCGCGGATTGCTGTCTGGCCAGCGATCCACGCCAGCGCGTGCGCGATCGCGCCGCCTGGCGCGCGCACCTCGAACGGCACTACAGCCCGAAGCGCGCCGAAGGCTTCCTGCGCGCGTGGGCAAAAGAAGACGTCTACTTTTCGCTCACGGATGAAATCGATCTGCTCGAACGCGCCGGCTTCCGGGTGGACGTGCGCTGGCGGCGCCGGTCGTTCGCGGTGGTCGTGGGAAGAAGATGACGCCGGGAGTAGTTTTTACAACTCCCGGGTGAACCTCGTCGGGAGTTGTAAAAACTAC
>DATEGZ010000295.1:0-11486 GCA_035279905.1 Vicinamibacterales bacterium | reverse complement strand
GGGCTCGTCGTCCAGCCCGCGTTGCTCGTCGCGTACCCGAAGTTCACCTGACCGTCTTTGGTGAGCTGTCGATCCTGGCCGCTGGCGGTGTCGCGCACCCACAGGTTCCAGTCACAGATGAAGATGGCTTTGTTGCCGTCCGGCGACATCGACGCCGGCGGCGGGCCCGTCATGCCCGTGACGTTGGGACCGCAGGTCTTGCTCAGTGCCACACCGCCGCCACCGCGGCCGCCGCGACCTCCCGCGCCGCCCCCCTGCGCCAAGGCTTCGGGGGGCAAGCCGCGACCCCGCCCGCCCCGGCCACCGGCGCCGCCACCGACCGTCGCTTCCGCCGGCGGCGTCGCGACCGTCTCGCGTGACTTTTTCGCCGGGTCGACGACGACGTTTTCCGTCCCGGTCGAGGTCGTGCGGACGTACCAGAGGCGCCCGTCGGCCAGCCAGTTCACGTTGACGGTGTCGTTCATGACCAGCCCGGTCAAACTGGGGCCGAGCATCTTGGTGGCGCGGTCGTAATCAGCGGTCGTCAGCGCGCGCCGGCCGGCCTGAGTTTGCGGCTGGGCGACGGACGTCCCAAGAAAAACGGCGAGACCGAGGGCAACGACTATCGAGCGGCTCATGGGTGACTCCTGGGCACGAGGGATCGTGCGCAGATAGTGAAGCATGAGTGCGCGATCGCGCAACCCTGGTCCCGCCGTGATGTGCTACTGCGCCGCGAGTCGCGGCGATCGCTTACCAGCGCGGTTCGCGCCGCTGACGTCCGCCGCCAAACCCGCCGCCATCCCCGCGCGGAGCCATCGGCTTCGCTTCGTTGACGGTGAGGGCTCGGCCGCCGAGCTCGTGCCGATTGAGCTCCGCGATCGCGCGCTGCGCGCCCTCGGCATCGGTCATCTCGACGAACGCAAATCCGCGCGCCTGGCCGGTGGCCCGATCGCGGACGATGTTGACGGTGTTCACCTGACCGGCGGCCGCAAACAAGGCCTGGAGATCAGATTCGGTGGTTTCATACGGAAGGTTGCCGACGTAAAGCTTGGTGTTCATGGACGACTCCTGCATTTTTCAATGCACTTGATCTGATGGCAGGCTCGAGCAGAATGCTCGGCGACGGAACGCAGGAGAGTCGAAAGGCTCGGATCTGATGCGGAAAGTCGGTGAGCGCGGCTGTCAGAAGGTGCTTTGAGCATATCACGGCGGCACGCCAATGTCGAAGTACAGTGAAAGGACGCATGGACGACGCCTTTGATCTGCACCTGCGAACGGCGGTGTACCAGCACTTCGCGCGCACGGGTCAACCTCCCACGCTCGCCGCGATGAGCGAGGCGACCAGCGCCCCGATCGATCACGTGACCGACGGGTACCGTCGTCTCTACGCGAAGCGCATGCTCGTTCCAACTCGCGATTTGACGTCCATTCGCATGGCGCCGCCATTTTCCGGCGTGGCCACGCAGCATCGCGTCGCGGTGAACGGCACGGCCTACTTCGCCAACTGCGCCTGGGACGCGTTCGGCGTCATCACCGCGCTCGGCGGCACGGGCGACGTCCTCTCGCGCTGCGAGCAGACGCTCGAGCCGCTCGAGTTGCGCCTCACACCGGATGGACCGCCCGCGTCGCCGTGGCGCTTCCACTGCGTCGTGCCCGCCTCGCAGTGGTGGAACGACATCGTCTTCACTTGAAGCCTGATGCTGTTCTTCCGGTCGGAAGAAACGTTGGACGACTGGTGCAGGACACGTCGGCAACCGCGGCGGCCGACGGCCACGCTGCCGCAGCTCTGGCAGATGGCGGTGGCGTGGTACTCGAACCGCCTGAGCCCGGACGCGCGCCGGCCGGACGCGAACGAGATCCGGCAGATCTTCGCGCGGATCGGCTTGACGGATCCGTTCTGGGATCCGCAAGCCGACACGTTCTGAGTTATTTCATCGTCCTCCTGATCGCTGTCAGCTGACCTTCTGCAGTGCCGGCGGATAGTAGGTGCCGTCCGCAACGCCGCCGCGCGGGCCGTAGAAGCGGAACGTCAGGCTGTAACCCTGACTGCCGGGCGTCGGCAGCCAATTGCCCCCAGGAGCGATCGCGGGCTGCTTCGGCGCGAAATAAAGCGTCAGGGAGCCGTCTTTGCCGTATTCGAGTTTGGATTCTTTGTTCAGTAGAAAGCGGTTCAGCGGATTCGGCAGAACGCGCTTGTGGGCCGAGTCTACGGCGATGACCGACCAGAAATATTTCGCGTACTTCGCCGGCAGATCGTCGCCAGGAAACGTCAGCGTGTACGTGTGGTCGCTGTGGAGCGCTTCGCCGCGGCTGTCCGCTAAACCTTTGTAGTACAGGACCTCTTCCATCGTGTTTGCCCAGATGCCGCCGAAGTTGACGGCGGTCCGAGCCAGCCAGTCGTCTTCATAGACGCCGCACACTCTCGGCCGGACCCAATGGTTCTTCACGGTTCCATGCCCGATGACCGCCGCTCCCCTGGCGAAGTCCGCAAACGCACGCTCTTTGATCACCTCGTCCACGCGCGCCCGCTCGGCTGGATCCTGAATCGCTTCCGCGATGGCGCGCGTGTGTGCAGCGAGCGTGGAATCCATGCGGGGATTTGCATCGGCTTCGCTGTCCAGCGCCAGGTTTGCCGAATCGAATGCTTCTACGCCCGGCAGCTTCTCCATATCGAACATCAAGGTCTTGGGAATATCGCGAAGCGTCGGCTTACCGACGGCCTGGAATGTGAATTGCCGCTGCAGCGCCACCGCATCATCCCAGTTCGCACCAAGCTCAACGCGCAGCAGGACGCGGGAATACCTGGCCGGAAGATCGATGCGCCTTGTGCCGTCGGGAACAGCAACGCTGCTTCCCTTGTGGCAGACGGCAAACGCGCCGTACGGCTTGTCGGTGAAGATCCGCTCGTTGATGTTGGCCAGCGTCTCTCCCCATCCGTCGAGGAACTGTACCGTGTAATAGCGTCCTTCAATCTTCGGCACGGTCACGAGCAGGTAACAATTCTCATCGACAGCCACCCAGGCTTCAGAATAGGCCACGTCCAGATTTGGATTGGGCCAGTCGACGCCGCCGGGTTTCCGGTGGATCAGCTCGTTCCATTTGAATCCTTCCTTGAAATCGAGTTGTTGCTGACGCGTCACCATCAAGCGGCCGAGCAAGTAGATGTAGCTGTCGCTGATCTCTTGCGCTCCAATCGTTGGTGTGGCTTTCGGAGCCATGTTTCCAGACCTTTCATGAACGAGAGAGGCCGGGGAGACCGTTTGGACGAGCTTACCAAGCGAACGAAGGTTTGACACGCCAATGGTGGCCCCGTCCCCGGGCCCGTCAACGCCTATACTCACGTCACACGTGAGCAGGAGGCGTCATGTCTGATCGCCGCGAGTTCCTGAAATTTCTGGCGGGCAGCCCGCTGTTGCTGGCGTCCCCGGCCTGGCTCGAGGCGTTCACGCAGGCGCCGACTCCTCAAGCGGCCGCCGCCGCCCTCGCCAATGCGGCCGATGCACTCGACGTCTACGACTTCGAGGCGATGGCCCGCAAAGTGCTGCCGCCCGCGCACTGGGGCTACCTTGCCACGGGCGTCGACGCGGAGGAAACGCTCCGGGCGAATGCGCGCGGCTTCGATCGATATCAGTTGCGCACGCGCCGGTTCGTCGACGTGAGCCGCATCGACATGGGCATGCAGGTTCTCGGGCAGACGTTCAACTCACCCGTCATGCTGTGTCCCGTCGGCAGTCAGCGGGCGTTCCACGCACAAGGCGAGCTGGCTGTGGCGCGCGCCGCTCAGGCACGAGGGCAATTGCAGATCCTCTCGACACAAACCTCCACGGCGGTCGAGGACGTCGCCAGGGCGCGAGGCAACGGCTTGTGGTACCAGCTCTACACGACGAACAAATGGGACATCACCACGAAGCTGCTGAAGCGCGCCGAGGCGGCAGGATGTCCCGTGGTGGCAGTGACCGTCGATCTGCCCGGCGGACGAAACACCGAGACCGATCAGCGAATGGCGCGCATCGATGCGCGCGTCTGCGCCGACTGTCACGGCACGGCGGGGCCGAGAGCCGACGGACGCACCGTCGGCACCAAGCCGATGTTCGCTGACCTCGACATGACGGACGTGACGCTCACGTCGGCGACGCTGACGTGGGATTTCGTGAAGCGAGTGAAGGACGTCACGAAGATGAAGGTCCTGATCAAAGGACTGGAGACCGGAGACGATGCCGCGCTCGCGGTGTCGAGCGGCGCGGACGGCATCATCGTGTCAAACCACGGCGGCCGCGCCACCGAGACAGGGCGGCCGACGATCGACGCGCTCCCGGACGTGGTGCAGGGCGCCGGCGGGCGCGTGCCGGTGCTCTTCGACGGCGGCGTGCGGCGCGGCACCGACGTGTTCAAAGCGCTTGCGCTCGGCGCCACGGCCGTCGGCATCGGCCGTCCTTACATCTGGGGGCTGTCGTCGTTCGGTCAGGCCGGCGTCGAACGCGTGCTGCAGATTCTCGACGCTGAGCTGAAGCTCGCGATGGTCGGTTGCGGCACGGTGGCAGTGAAGGACATCACCGCGAAGTCACTGATCGACACGCGTGTCAGGATGTGACGGGCGTCAGAACGCGAGCACGGTCTGCACCATCGGCACCCAGCCGTTCAAGCCCGTGGTATATGGCGTGAATGCTCCGTTGTACGGTGCGTGGCTGACCCGAAACAGCTCGGTGGTGATCCAGAGCCGTTCGGTCGGCAAGGGATAAAACTTCGCTCCGCCACCGTATTCATACGAGTTGCCGAACTGCCCGCGCACCCACGAGCCTCGGCCGTAGATCATGACCTTCTTCGGGTTGACGAACTGGCCCACCGAGATCTCCGCGCCATGATCGAACGTGGACGCCACAGGCAGCGGTCCGTCCGCCTCGAAGTCACCGAGCCACCGCATGAAATACTGCCCGTTGATCGCCAGGCCGTTCCACTTCAGGCCACCGTCAATCGCCCAGAGTCTGTAGGTCGCCAAATCGACCGTGACGCCCGGGGCGAATGCTCCGGTCGCGAACGTCAGGACACCGTCGGAATTGTACAGAGACGTGTTCTCGGGACTTGTTTGATCGAGATTTGAAAACCGATCTTCCCGGGATCGAGTAAACGCGGTGCCAAGTCGGACGCGGACTTTCTTCGACGCGAAATAGTCGTCGTACATGTTGCGCGACTTGCCGGGCGGCCCGTAGTCTCCCGTCGGTTCCCACCAGATGCTGCCGGACGTCAAGAGATGCGTGTCGATCTTGCTCGCCGAGATGTTCAAGGTGTTCAGGCCGTTGCCCACGAACGCCAGATAATTCACGCCCTTCCCGAGGTCTCCGCTCGCCCACGCGCCTTGAGTGAACCCGGGACGGAAGAAGTTGTCCGCCATCGTCCGATCCGTGGACGCAAAAAACGGGAAGGTGTTCACGAGCGATCGGCTGCCCGGGACACCGGTGTACCCGCCCATCACCATGAGCGCCTTGTTGAACTGCCAGCCGATGTTGCTGGCCACGACGATCGACGCGGCCCCGGCTGACGTCCAGACGGTGAAGCTGTACTTGAGCCTCTGATCGAAGATGTACCCGCCGAGGATGAACATCGCGCGATTGACCGTGATGTCGTTGCGGACGTGCACGTCGCGAACGACGCCGAGGTGATCGGTGAACGTCTCGTCGCTCGACTGGGTATTGAGATAGCGAAGCTGCGTGTTGATGTTGAACTTCAGGAGGAACGGCGTCTTGGCGTCGGGCGCCGTTTCCCAGATGACGATGCCATCCCTGTAGCGATCGTCGCTTGGCTGAGCGGCGGTGCCGGAGGCCTGCTGCGTGGAGGTATTCGTGGCGGTGCTTTGCGCAGCGGCAGGCGTCGTGAGCGAGAGCGCCGACGCGACCGCCACCGCCGCGGTGAGGCCCGCGCGGCGGAACGAGGCTCCTCGCTGAACGATCCGATTGAGGACTGCCAGCGAGGAGCCCATGCGACTAGCAGAGCACGACGGAGAGCGCGAGACCAGCTTCGCTCGTTTCCTTGTACTTGCTGTTCATGTCCTTCGCGGTCTGGGCGAGCGCCAGCACGGTGGAGTCGAAATCAACGCGGTGCCGGGACGCGATCTCGTTGCTCGCGATCGCGTAAGCCGTCCAGGCCTTGACGGCGCCGAACGCGCATCGCTCGATGCACGGCACCTGCACGTAGCCCGCGACCGGGTCGCAGGTCATGCCCAGGTGATGCTCGAGTGCCGATTCGGCGGCGTTCTCGACCACTTCCGACGACGAGTCGAAGACCGTCGCGGTGAGGGCCGCGGCCATCGACGAGGCGACACCGATCTCTGCCTGGCAACCGCCCTCGGCCGCAGACAGCGTCGCATGATGCTTGCAGAGATAGCCAACCGCCAGAGCGGCGAGCAGACCCTCACGGATCTTTTCTCGTGGCACCTTGCGGGTGACTTCGAGCCCGTAGACCAGGGCCGGCATCACGCCGGCGGAGCCACCGGTCGGCGCCGTGATCACGAGGTGGCCGCGCCCGTTCTCTTCCGACGCCGCCAGCGCGTACGCCGAGAGCACGCCGATGCCGCGGTCCGACTGGTACTTGTCGTCCATCGCGCGCTTGTAGACCGTGGCGGCTTTGCTGTGCAGCTTGATCGGACCGGGCAGCACGTCGTCTTCCGGCATCGACAGACCCGACTTCACGGTCGCGACCATGGCGTTCGCGATCTTGTCGAGGAAGGCGTTGACCTCAGCCTCGCTCTTGCCCGAGATCGACGTCTCATTCGCCATCATGACCTTGGCGATCGACATCTTGTTGCCATCGGCGTGGGCCCGCAGCTCTTTCATCGACGAGAACGGGTACTTCGGCGTGTTCTTCTTCGGCGGCGTATAGCCCTTCCACTCGATGAATCCGCCGCCGACCGAGTAGTACTCCTGCTCGAGCAGCACTTCGTTGCCGGCGAGGAGCTTGACCGTCATCGTGTTCGGGTGCTTGAAATCGCCCTTCGTCGCGTCGTAGATGACGTCCTTGAGGCTCACGTCGATCGACTTGTCCCCGAGCTTCACCGGGAACACCTGGTCGGGCTTGTCGCGCAGGCTGTCGAGGAATTTCGGATCGACCGTCGCGGGTTCTTTGCCGACGAGTCCGGCGAGCGCGGCGCGCTCCGTGCCATGTCCCTTGCCGGTCGCGCTGAGGCTGCCGAACAGGTTCACTTGAAGCTTCGTCGCCTTGGCGAGCTTGTCAGCGGGCAGCTTGGTGGCGCGCTGGTAGAAGTCGTAGGTGATGCGCATCGGACCGATCGTGTGTGAGCTGGACGGGCCCGGGCCGACCTTGTAGAACTCGTCGGAAGTGGTCAGGACCGGTCCCTTCTTGCCCATCACGACGTAGAGGTCCTCAGCAAGCGGCGGCGCCGATGCCGGCGCAGCCGCCGCCGGCGCGGACGTCGCGACGGCCTTGGCGGTCTTGTCTTCAGGCGTTGCCGTGCACCCCGTCATGACGACGGCGGCTCCACCCACGGCGGTGCGGATGAGGAAACTCCGGCGGTCGACGCCGGGTGGAACCTCATGTGCGAACAATGGGCTCGTATCCGCTAGCGGATTCTCAGACTTGTCTGCATCTTTCTTTGACATGGGCCACCTGTTCCTCTGGTCAAGATTCCATGGGGGGAACACAGCATGTGCCGTACCAACCCAAAAACCAAGGAAATTGTGCGTTTTGACGCACGCTGGGCCCGAAGCCTCGGAGTGGGTCGGAGGCCTCACGAAATATCGGAGGCTCACGGCCGGACGCGGATGATCGTCTTCCCCTTGATCCGCCTGGTCGGGTTGAAGGCGGCGACGGCATCGTCGAGGGTCGAGACATTGCCGATGTTGGTCCGCAGCCGTCCATCACGCACCCGCCGGACGATCTCACCCAGCTGCGCACGATCGGACTCGACCACGAAATCGACCACCAGGCCGTTGGCGGGCCGCGCCTCGACCGGCCCGACGATGGACACGAGGGTTCCTCCGGCTCGGATCAGGGCTACGGACCGCTTCCCGATGTCGCCGCCGATGACATCGAACACCAGATCGACTTCGCCAACATCTTCGAGGACGTCGTGCTCGAGGTCAACGAACTCATTTGCGCCGAAGTCGAGCACCGTCTGACGGTCGGCGGCGCGTCCGGTGCCGATGACGTAGGCGCCGGCTTCGCGTGCGAGCTGCGTCACCATCGACCCGACGGCGCCCGCCGCGCCGTGCGCGAGGAGGCTCTGCCCCGCCTGAAGGCGGCCGTGCTCGAACAGTCCCTGCCACGCCGTCAGGCCCGAGATCGGCAGGCTCGCGCCCACCGTGAAGTCAACGTCGCCCGGTAACGGCGCGAGGTTGCGGGCCTCGACGGCCGCGTACTCGGCCAGCGTGCCGTTGCGATACCAGTCGGTGAGACCGAACACCCGCTGTCCCAGCGACAGCCCTGTCGTGCCATAGCCGAGGGCCGTGACCACTCCGGCCAGCTCGTGCCCGGGGATCGACGGCGTCCGGTCTCGGCCGAAGCGATCGGTCCACGTCGATGGCCACGTCAACTCAGTCGGGACGAATCCCGATGCATGCACCTGAACAACGACGTCGTTGATCGCTGCGCGCGGCTCGGGCCGGTCGGCCAGCGTCATCCCGGATGTTCCCGCGGCCTGGTTCGTGACGACGATCGCTTTCATCGTGCGCCTCCTTGCTCGTCCTATTGTCGTCATTGGGGGCGGCTTTTGCCGGGCTCGCCGCCTCACGCTACACTGTTGAGTCTGGTCGCCCTCAGATCAAGAAGCGAGCGAGCAAAGCGAGCGAGCCTGGCGAACGCAGTCCGACTTGCCTACGTGCTCTTGACTGGAGGCGAGTCGGACGAGTGAGCCAGTAGGGAGTCCGAGGGCAAAGCCCTCGGATCAATAGACGGAGAGATGTCCGAGTGGTTGAAGGAGCACGCTTGGAAAGCGAAGCGGGCCAGCAACACTGAGCCAGTCCGAAACGCCTCAACGCACACGCGATCAGCGACTTAACCCCTCAGGACGATCACTCGGTGTGCGTCCGTAAACCTCGATGTTCTTCGAGGTTCTGAGCGTCACTTATCACAGTCCTATCACAAGCGGTCCGCCAATTTAGCGGCTGTCGGTCAGTACGCGTCAGTACGATCGCGGAACGCATCGGATATGCACGTGCCCGAGGGAACAGGCAAGGATCGCGGGCGTTCAGGGCCGACAATCTTCTACCAGTTGGAAGCAATTGGATGGATCGTTGGCACTTGGACCGAGGGGCGCCGTTTGGGGATCTGGCGGCGCGATGCTGAGCGCCGCTAACAGGCGCTGTTCGAGAAGCACGATGTACTACTCCCGTTGTGCTCGGTATCGACGAGGATGCTGACGAGGAGATGATCCGGAGCGCTTTCGAGGTTGGCGCGGACCCGGATGTTGGCGCTGGCTCCTTAGGTCGAATTCCAGCGCGCTCGCGAAGCGTACGAGACCCTGGTCGATCTCGAACGTCGTCGCCGGTACGACCAACTGCGAACGTCTCGCAACCACGCGGTGGTGACTAAAGAGGTGATCGTCACGAGGCCGTTTGCCGAATCGCTCGTGGGCTTTCGCCGCTCTTCCTTCGGTGTCCCCAGAAGCTTCGTGACCGTCACGCGTCCGTCATTCTTCGACGAGATGGTGGAGGAGCTCTTCCCCTCCTGCAATGATCGCTGGCCCCACTCACGTCGCCGATGGTGAAGGCCACTGGCGGCAGCTCCAGCCTCAGAATCTCGTAAGTTGTTGAGTATAAGCTATTTATATGTATGCGCAGCGGGTTCGACAGATGCTGATAGTTCAACGCTCAACATACTTGACATATAAACAAGCACGTCGTATATAGATCTCGGAGGTTTTGTTAAGCAAGGAGGTTTCGCGATGTTGACCCGTTGGAATTCGTTCGATGACGTGTTCAATTTCCAGCGCGATGTGGATCGTCTCTTCAACCAGTTCTGGAGCGATCTGCCGACCCGCACCACCGCCAGTTCATCGCCATCGTTCCACGTGAACGCGACCGAAGACGGCTGGCGCGTTGACGTTCCGCTGCCCGGCATCGATCCAAAGGACGTATCCCTGGAGGTTGCGGGCAACAACCTCACGATCCGCGCCGAGGTTCCGACCGAAGGGAACGACAAGAACGTCTCGCGCTACGAGCAGACGCTGATGATCCCGCAGTTCCTCGACCTCGAGAAACTGACCGCCTCGCATCGGCACGGGATGCTGCGCCTGTCGCTGCCCCTGAAGGACAGCGTCAAGCCGCGCCGCGTCCAGATCGAGACGCAGGTGGAGGATCAGAAGCAACTGGCGGGGGTCCGGTAATCAAGCGGTCAGCGGCGGGCTTCGCGCTCGCGCGAGATCGTAGCTCTGACACGTCGTCAGAGGCCGACGTATTCGCTGCCTCCTCCTTACGGCACACTCGACGGGCTCAGCGCCGCTGAGCCTGTCGAGGCGTCGGCAATCGCGACGCTATCAGCTGCCACGTTCACCCGCCGCCAATCCGCAATGGAGAGATGCTCTGTCGTGGCGAGCATCAACAATCAGATAAGGGAGCAGTCGCTGCTACCCGTTCAGACTTCATTGGCCCTGCGCCGCGCCGATTCATCGCTCGCGCCGAGCGCCTGGCGAACGTGAGGGACCGCCCACACACGACCACTGAGGGGGAGACGCCATGACGATCGCCGCGCTCAAGGCCTTGTGCTCTCGAATTCCCTGGTGCGAGCCCACCGTCCTCGAGTCGGTCTTAGAACTGGCACTCGAGATTGCCCGCGAGGGTCGAGAGGGGCGCCGGATTGGGACGCTATTCACCCTTGGAAAGGCAGACGAGGTGCTCGCGGCGTCCCGGGCACTGATCCTTGATCCGTTGGCCGGGCACGCGCCGGCACGGACTCACATCAGCGACCCGGACCTCCGCGGAACGATGAAGGAACTGGCGCAGCTCGATGGTGCCTTCGTGATCTCAGATGCGGGGATCGTCTTGGCGGCGTGTCGCTATCTCGATGCATCAGTCGAACAGATCGATCTGCCGCTTGGATTCGGCAGCCGGCACGTGGCCGCGGCGTCGATCTCCCATCGACTTGGCGCGATCGCCATCGTCGTCTCGGAGAGCGGCGTTGTCCGTGTGTTTCATGGAGGGCAGATCGAAGCCACGCTGATTCCGGAGCTGTGGCTGTTGGACCGTCACCACACTCAGCTCAGTGCCGCCGCAGCGGGAGCCGTCGAAGCGCAGCGTCTGGGCGCAGCCACGTTCTCGCTGAGCGAAGCCGGCGGGGAACCATGAATGGCTGAGCGCGACGTCAACAAGTGCGCGTAGGAGGCGCGAACAGCCTGAACAGTCGTGAGCCACGAGACTGATTGCGCTATGTCTTCGTTTGGTACTGCTACAACCCGGCGCGCGAGTATCAGAAGCTAGTGGGTCCAGGGAAATAGCGGGTGACGCATGGCAACGAATCCGCAGGGTCCGAGCGACGTTTCATTGCGAGACTTCATCGAGGCT
>DATEGZ010000294.1:0-4867 GCA_035279905.1 Vicinamibacterales bacterium | reverse complement strand
CTGAACGGAGCGAAAAACAAGAACGCCTTGCGAAGGGTTGGGCGTTCTTGTTTTCGCTCCGTTCAGTCAGCCGGGCCCGGCGAAGCCGGGCGGTCAGAACGACGACGCCCGCGCTGCTCGCCGTGCTTCTTTATGCCCTTCATTCCCTTCACGCCCTTCACTCCAAACGACGAAGTCACTGCAACGCGCGATAGGCCGCGATCGCCGCGGTCACGCGCTGCAGCGCGTCGTTGACCGCGGCTTCGGTCGCCGCCGTGGGCCGGACGTCCGCGGCCTGGAGCGTCAGGAAGAGATCGGGCAGGCGCGCCGCAGCCGCATCGAGCCCGTCGCGCACAGACTGCAGCTTCGACGCCGCGTCCGGGGCCGCCGTCCCGATCCGTGCCCGCACGTCTTTCCGCGCGGCCGCCGTGTCGCGAATGGCCTGCTCGACTGAGCGCGAGAGCTTGAACTGCAGCATCAGATCGGCGCGCGTGGTCTTCACGCGCGGATCCATCTTCAACACGATCGGCTGCCGGTAGACGCGCGGTCCGACCGTCAGCCGCGCCTGGTACACCTCCGGCATCAGGAGCACGCCTTGCGGCTCCTTCGGAGTGTTGTGTGGCACGGCCGCGATCGGATACGTGAAGTCGTCCACCGGCGGGGGCGCGTACCGCATGTCCCACACGAATCGGTGCAGGCCAGGCGAGGTCGAGAGCGTCGCCGCGGGGCGCAGCCAGTAGTCAGGAATGTTGCGCCCGGCCACGGGGACGTCCGGCGGGTCGTCGCTCGAGAAGTGCCGGATGAGCTCTCCCGTAAGGCCCTCGACGATGTCGAGGCTGATCGGGCCCGTGACTCCCTGGCCAATCAGGTACGAGAACGTGACGCCGTCCGGCGGATTGGGCGCGGCCGGCTCGTCGGGCGGCAGCGGCGTGTCCGTGTTGACGTTCCAGCGCGCGCGATAGGTCTGCGCCGGCGAGAACAGATACGCCTGCGCCTTGGTGATGTCCGGCGTGATCTGCCGCAGCGGCGCGATGTCGTCGAGGATCCAGAATCCGCGCCCGTGCGTGCCGGCAATGAGATCCGCGTCCTTGACGACGAGATCGCGAATCGACGTCGCGGGCATGTTGAGCCGCAGCGACTGCCAGTTCTCGCCGTCGTCGAACGACGCGTACACGCCGAGCTCGGTCGCGGCGAAGAGCAGCCCGCGGCGGTACGTGTCTTCGTGCACGGCATTGACGACGCCCACGGGCGGCAGCCCGTTCACGATCTCCACCCACGTGCGGCCGTTGTCGCGCGTCCGCAGGATGTGCGGCCGCAGATCGTCCAGCCGCAGCGTGTTGATGGCGGCATACACGGACGACGTGTCGAAGTGCGACGCTTCGAGCATCGAGACCTTCGCCCACGGCCCGAGCGCCGCGGGTGTGATGTTGGTCCACGTCGCGCCCGAATCGCGCGTCAGGTGAATCAAGCCGTCGTCGGTGCCCGCCCACACGATGCGCTGGTCGATGCTCGAGAGGGCGATGCTGTAGATGACCCCGCGCCTCGTTGGTTGCGCCGCGGGCGAGCCGCGATACACGCCGACCGACGCCGGAACCTCCCACGTCTCGCGCGAGAGGTCAGGGCTCATCTCCGTCCAGTTCTGGCCGCCGTTCGTCGTCTTCCAGAGCGTGTTCGACGCGAAGAAGAGCAGGCCGCGCTCCGTTGGCGAGAAGAGCACTGGCGCCGTCCGCAGCGCGCGATAGTTGGGACCGCGCGGGGGCGTCACGTCCTGCGTCTGGCCCGTCCGCCGATCGAACCGCGTGAGCTTGCCGCCGTACACGATGTCCGGATCCATCGGATCGGCCGCGATGTAGCCGTACTCCTCGGCGCCGACGGGCGTCCACTCGCGCATCGTGATCTGTCCCATCGGTCCGCGGCTCGAGACGCACGCCGATCCGCTCTCCTGCTGGCCGCCGCACACTCGATACGGAAACGCGTTGTCCGTGCTCACGTGATAGAACTGCGCGGTCGGCTGGTTGTACCAGGAGCTCCACGTCTCGCCGCCGTTCACCGTGACGATCGCGCCCTGATCGCTGCACAGCAGGATGATGTTCGTGTCGTTCGGGTTGATCCACAGGCGGTGGTAGTCGTCGCCGCCCGGCGCGCCGCGCCATCCCGTGAACGTCCGGCCGCCGTCCGTGGACTTCCACGCGACGACGCTCGCCGTGTAAACGACGTCGGGATTCTTCGGATCGACTTTCACCTCGGCGAAATCGCTGCCGCGCTCAGTGACGCGTGGATCGCTGTTGACGATCGCCCACGTCTCGCCGGCGTCGTCCGATCGATAGAGCCCGCCGCGCTTCGCCGCTTCGACCGTGGCGAACAGGCGCGATGGCTGGCTTGGCGCCACCGCGATCCCGATGCGGCCGAGGCCGTCCTCGGCGAACGTCGGCAGGCCCTTCACGATCGGTCGCCATGTCGTGCCGCCGTCCGTGGACTTGAACACGCCGCTGCCAGGTCCGGTGAACACGCCGTTTTCCCACGGTCCCTGGCGCGCCTGCCACAACACCGCGTAGACGGTGTCGCTCGTCGACGGATCGAACAGGAGGTCTACGCCGCCGGTGTCCGCATCCTTATAGAGGACCTTCTGGAAGGACTGGCCGCCGTCGGTCGAGCGATAGATGCCGCGGTCCTCGTTGGGCCCGTACGGGTGCCCGAGCACGGCGACGAACAACCGGTTCGGATTGCGCGGATCCACGATGATCTGCGGGATCTGCTGGCCGTCTCTCAGGCCGAGATGCGTCCACGTGGCGCCGGCGTCGGTCGACTTGTAGATGCCGTCGCCGACCGAGAGATCCGGGCGCTGCAGACCCTCGCCGCTGCCGACGTAGATGACGCGCGGATCGCTCGGTGCAATCGCGATCGCGCCGATCGATCCCGTGGGCTGGCTGTCGAAGATCGGCGTCCACGTCCGTCCGGCGTCCGTCGTCTTCCAGACGCCGCCGTTCACCGCGCCGACGTAGAACACGTTGGGCTGTGACGCGATGCCGGCCGCCGCTTTCGTGCGGCCGCCTCGAAACGGCCCGATGTGGCGCCACTTCAGCTCGGTCAGGAGCGCCGGGTCGACGCGTCCGATCGGCTGCGCGTGCGGGGTCACGCTGGCGATGGCCGCGGCGACGGCGACGACCAGCATGACGACGACCGGTTTCGGACGCATCGTCATTGCAGAGTGGTTCGACCAGTGTGTGTCAGGCACCGCGGCAAACGCAAAAGCCGCGCGGCTCTGGGGGAGTAGGCGACCGAGCGACGTGCTGCGGTAGTATTGTCCGCGATGAAGCGAATTGCTGCCGTTATTGCTGCTGCGATCGCGCTCGCGGCCGTCGGGTTGACGGCCGGTCAGGGCGCGGCTGACACGGGCGCGCTGCCGGGCGAGACCCTCAAGGCGTTGGAGTTCCGGAACATCGGTCCGACGATTCACACGGGCCGCATCCAGGACGTCGCGATCGATCCGAGGAATCCGAGCATCTGGTACGTGGCGTCCGCGTTCGGCGGTGTGTGGAAAACCGTGAACCGCGGCATCACGTTCGAGCCGATCTTCGAGCACTACGGATCGTTCAGTCTGTGCTGCATCGTCATCGATCCGAAAGACTCGAACGTGCTGTGGCTCGGCACCGGTGAAAACGCGAGCCAGCGCAGCGCGCACTTCGGTGACGGCGTCTACAAGTCCACCGACGCGGGCAAGACGTGGACGCGCGCCGGCCTCGAGACCTCCGAGCACATCGGGCGCATCGTCGTCGATCCCCGCAACTCGAACGTCGTCTGGGTGGCGGCGCAAGGGCCGTTGTTCTCCGAAGGCGGGGAGCGCGGTCTCTACAAGACGATCGATGGCGGCAAGACGTGGACCGCCTCGCTCACGATCAACAAGGACACGGGTGTCACCGATGTGGCGCTCGATCCGAAGAACCCGGACGTGCTGTACGCGGGCACGTACCAGCGGCGCCGCAACGTCGGTCAGATGATCGGCGGCGGGCCCGACGGCGGCGTGTTCAAGTCGAAGGACGGCGGCAAGACGTGGACCAAGCTGACGGTGGGGCTGCCGAAGCACGACGTCGGCCGCATCGCGCTCGCGACCGATCCGCGCACGCCCAAGACGGTGATCGCGATGATCAGCGGCGTCAACACCGAGAAGGGCACCTATCGCTCCGATGATCAGGGCGCGACGTGGAAGAAGCTGTCGAGCTACAGCGGCGGCGGTCCGGCGTACTACTCGGAGTTGTTCGTCGATCCGTGGCGCGCCGACACGATCTGGTCGGTCAACACGCCGCTCGAGTGGAGCCGCGACGGCGGCAAGACGTTCACCGCGGTGCCGAACATGGCGAGCGTCGGCGTGGCCGGCCAGTACGTGCATGTGGACTTCCACGACGTGACGTTCGATCCGGTCGATCGCAACCACGTGATTGTCGCGAGCGACGGCGGCTTGTACGAGTCGTACGACGCCGATCAACTCGGCGTCGGCGCGGGCGCTCACTGGCGGTTCTTCACGAACCTGCCGATCACGCAGTTCTATCGAGTGTCGGTCGACGAAGCGCAGCCCTTCTACCACGTCTGCGGCGGCGCGCAGGACAACTTCTCGGTGTGCGGCCCGTCGCGCACGAATTACCGCTTCGGCATCCGGCCCACCGATTGGGTGTACGTGAGCAGCGGCGACGGGTTCCAGACGCGATCGGATCCCGAGGATGCGACCACCGTTTACGGCCAGTCGCAGGACGGCAACATCATCCGCAACGATCTGCGCACGGGCGCGACGAAGAACATCCGTCCGCGCGGCGTCGCCGCGCCGACCGAAGAGCCGGTCGGCGGCGCGCAAGGTGCGGCGGGTGCCGCCGCGCAAGGCGCCGGCGCGAGCGGA
>DATEGZ010000293.1:0-2824 GCA_035279905.1 Vicinamibacterales bacterium | reverse complement strand
GATAGCGGCGTCAGAGTTCACCTGTCCGCGCTTCCCTCCCAGCCATTTCGAGTCGAGATCGGGACTCCCGGCAGCAACGTCGCCTATGTTTTTGATTGCACCGGCGACAGCAGCCAGTGCCGCCAAGACATTTTCTTCCCGGATCTCATTGCGGATCATCTCTTCATCACGGTCCGCGTCGGCACCGCCTCACGCGTGACCGAAATCGTGCAAGTGAGCTACAAGCATTCTCACCCGAATGGCCCCAATTGCGCTCCTGACTGCCTGACCGCCGACGTGACCGCCGCCATACCGACGTGACGCACCTCCGCTGGTGCGGTCGGGGCGCGCGAATCTAGTCTATTGAGTCAGAAATTCGTTGAAATAACAAATGAGAAGTTGTATATTGCGACCTCCCGCCAGGAGATCGCATGCCCAGGGGTCGTCCGCTCGCCGCGCTGACTGTGCAAGAAGCCGATCGCGAGGTGCTTGAGCGATGGATCCGGCGACAGACGAGTGCGAACGCATTGGCCACGCGGGCGCGGATCGTCCTCGCGAGTGCCGGCGGTGAATCGAATGCCCGAATCGCGACGCGCTTGCGACTCACCGGACAGACGGTCGGGAAGTGGCGAGCTCGGTACGTCGCGAACGGGCTCGACGGCTTGTTGGACGAGCCGCGTCCAGGCGCGCCGCGCACGATCGGGGACGAACAAGTCGAGCAAGTGATTGCCCTTACGCTGGAATCGGTGCCGGACGACGCGACGCATTGGAGCACCCGGGCGTTGGCGGCGCGCACGGGCTTGAGCCAGAGCACCATTAGTCGGGTCTGGCGCGCCTTCGCTCTTAAACCGCATCGAAGTGAAACGTTCAAGATCTCGAAAGATCCACTGTTTATCGAAAAGGTTCGGGATGTCGTTGGACTGTACCTCAATCCGCCCGATCGCGCGCTGGTCTTGGCGACGGATGAGAAGTCGCAAATCCAGGCCCTGGATCGCTCCCAACCGTTGCTCCCGATGCGTCCCGGCCAAGTTGAGCGGCGCACGCACGACTACACTCGCCACGGCACCACCACGTTGTTTGCGGCGCTCGAAATCAAGACCGGCCGGGTGATCGGCGAAGTACATCGTCGGCATCGCGCCAAAGAGTTTTTGCATTTTCTGAACACGATCGAGGACAACGTCCCGGCCGACTTGGACGTGCATCTCATCCTGGATAACTACGGCACGCACAGAACCCCCAAGATCCATCGTTGGCTGCTCCGACATCCGCGGTATCACTTGCATTTCACGCCCACCGGCGCCTCGTGGATGAACCTGGTGGAAGCGTGGTTTTCCGTCTTCACCCGCAAACGGCTCAAGCGCAGTGTTCACCGAAGCACGAAAGACCTTGAGCAAACGATTCGCGACTACCTCAGCAGCAACAACGCGAATCCCAAACCGTTCGTCTGGACCAAAACGGCTGATGAGATCCTCGAAAAGCTTGGGCTATTCTGCAAACAACTCCTGACTCGATAGACTAGGGAATCTCTGAAGAAATCGAGTCTTGCGTGGACAGTTTAGCAGTGTGGTATTTCGGTCCCGAGCACACTACCCGCGAGGAATCGCTATGAGTGATCAGCGGACGTTTGCCGGGCTCGCTTGGGACAGCAAGAAGAAAGTCACCCGCCGCGAGCGCTTCCTCGCGGAGATGGAGGCCGTGATCCCCTGGACCGACCTCGTCGCGCTCATTGCGCCGCACTATCCGAAGTCGGTGCGTGGGCGTCCGGCGATGCCGCTCGCCACGATGCTCCGCCTCTATTTCCTGCAGCACTGGTTCAATCTCTCCGATCCGGCGGCGGAAGAAGCCCTCTACGACAGTGAAGCCATGCGGCGCTTTGCGCGCGTGGAGTTGGGCGACGAGGCGATCCCCGACGAGACGACCATTCTCCATTTCCGCCATCTGCTCGAGCAGCACCAGTTGCCGGAGCAGCTCTTTGCGCTCGTGCGCGGCCTGTTGGAGACGAAGGGCCTGTTGCTCAAGGCGGGCACGATTGTCGACGCCACCATTATCACTGCGCCGACCTCGACGAAGAACGCGACCGCGCAGCGCGACCCGGAGATGCGGCCCACGCGCAAAGGGAACACGTGGTACTTCGGCATGAAGGTCCACGTGGGCACCGATCGGCGAGGGATTGTGCACGCGCTGACGACCACCGATGCCGCGACGGCCGATGTGACGCAACTGCCCCAGTTGCTGCACGGCGAGGAGCGCGCGCTCTACGGCGATCAGGCGTACTGGAATGAAGGCGACCGGCAGGCGGCGGAAGCCGCGGGCGTGCGCTATCGGGTCAATCGGCGCGGGCATTGGCGGCAGCCACTCACCGCGTACTGGAAGCGAGTCAACCAGGCGCGCTCGCGCGTGCGGGCGCGCGGCGAGCATGCGTTCCACGTGGTGAAGACGCTCTGGGGCGCGGGGAAGGTGCGCTATCGCGGGCTGGCGAAAAACACCGCGCGGATGTTCACCCTGTTTGCGCTCGTGAATCTGTATCTCCTGCGGTACCGGCTGGGGGCGCGCCAGGCGAGGTGTCTCCGCTGACATCGGATTTCGCACCGTACCCGGCATTATGGATCTCCGGGAGCGAGATCCGCGAGGAGAAACGCCCCGCTGACCACGATTGCACCGCCCGGCCCTTCGCGCCGTTTTAAATCACTCATTCTTCAGAGATTCCCTAGCACCAACCCCAGAGGTCCTGCTACTTTTACTGGCTCATCCAATCAGACTGACGCACGAGCCGCATGCGACGCGGCGGGGATTTCACAGCATGGCTTTCGATAAGACCGCAACTGTTGAGAAGTATCGGATTTCG
>DATEGZ010000292.1:0-22251 GCA_035279905.1 Vicinamibacterales bacterium | reverse complement strand
GTTACGTTTTGCGTAAAACTACTCCCGGCGTCTTCTATGAGAATCCTCTCACTCGCTGCCATCCTCTTTCTCGCCACCCCGCTCGCCGGACAAACGACCGTCCACGGCTCGTTCACGATCCACATGATCCTGCACGCGATCGGCGAGGAGCAGTACGACCTCACGACGAACGCCGACGGCACGAAGACGCTGACGACGACCTTCGGCTACTCCGATCGCGGACGGCAGACGTCGATTCCCGCGACGCTCACCGTGACGAAAGACGAGCGCCCGGTGAAGCTCGAGGTCAAGGGCAACTCGCCGGTCACCATGACGACGAGCGGGTCGATGACGTCGCTCGAGATCAAAGGTGTGGCGGCGACGACGCCCACGCCGCCGGCCGGCGCGGCGATCGCCGGTCAGACGCCGTTCGCGCTGCAGATGATGATGATGCGCGCGTGGCACGCGCGCGGCGAGCCGAAGCAGCTCGCGCCGTTGAGCCTCAACCCCACCGCCGAGCCGCTCGAGATTGTCCGCGTCGGCAAGGACACGATCACGATCAGCGGCAGGAAGATCCCGCTCGATCGTTACACCGTCAATCACCTGATGTTCGGACGGGAGATTCTGTGGACGACGGCCGACGGCGATCTCGCGGCGGCGATGACGTTCGCCGGCGGGCTGCCGCTCGAGGCGGTTCGCACGGAGTTCGAGTCGCAGCTGCCGGAGCTCTACCGCGCCGGCGTCGCGCAGGAGATGGCGAATCTCGCCGCGATCGGCCGGGAAGTGCCGCCGCAGCGCTCGGGCACGTACGCGATTGCCGGCGCGACGCTCATTGACGCGACCGGCAAGCCGCCGGTTCCCGACGCCGTCGTGATCGTCCGCGACAACCGCATCGCCGCCGCCGGCCCGCGCGCGACGACGACGATTCCGGCCGGCATGGCCGTGATCGACGGCAAGGGCCAGACGCTCCTGCCGGGATTGTGGGAGATGCACACGCACGCGTCCGGCGTGGAATTCGGGCCCGCGCATCTGGCCGCCGGCATCACCACCGCGCGCGACTGCGGCGGGGAGTTCGACTTTCTCGTGGCCGTGCGCGACGCGATCAAGAACGATCACGCGGTCGGACCGCGCATGCTGCTCGCGGGCCTCATCGACGCCGGCGGTCCGCGCGCGTTCGGTCACGTCACCGCGGAAACGCCCGAAGAAGCGCGCGCCGCCGTGCAGCGCTATCACGCGGCCGGCTTCGAGCAGATCAAGCTCTACACGTACCTCACGCCCGAGATCGTCAAGGTCATCGCCGACGAAGCGCACGCGCTCGGGATGACCGTCACCGGGCACGTGCCGATGGCGCTCACGACGCGCGCCGGCGTCGAGGCAGGGATGGATCAGATCAACCATCTCAACTACGCGACGAGCCTGCTGCGTGCTCCCGGCGCGCAAGGCGCGCCCGATCTCACGTCAGACGCCGCGAAGCAGGGCATCCAGTTCCTTCTCGACCACCACACCGTGGTCGATCCGACGTCGAGCTGGGGCGAGATGGGGAGTCACTCGAAGGACATCCCGCTCGAGTCGTTCGAGCCAGGGATTCTGACGGCGCCGGCGATTCTCGACGCGAAGTTCCGCGGCATGGAAGGCAACGCGACGGCCGATCAGGCGCACGCGCGCGCCGCGCAAAGCGGCGCGGTCATCATGGCGCTCTTCCGCGCGGGTGTGCCGATTGTGCCTGGCTCGGACACGGGCCTCGTCGGGTGGGGACTCCACCGCGAGCTGGAGATCTACGTCGACGCCGGTATGACGCCGATGGAAGCGATTCAGACGGCGACGATCGTCTCGGCGCGCGCGATGGGCCTCGACAAGGACTCGGGCACCGTCGAAGCGGGCAAGCGCGCGGATCTGATCCTCGTCGACGGCGATCCGCTGAAAGACGTCCGCAACCTGCGCAAGGTCACGCGCGTCGTCGCCGACGGCCGCGTGTACGACGCACCCGCGCTCTGGCGCAGCGCCGGGTTCAAGGTGAAATGACGCCGATCGCGCCGCCCATCGAGCCGATGCTCGCGAAGGTCGCCGAGACGGTTCCCGCGGGCGCGTTTCTCTACGAGCCCAAGTGGGACGGCTTCCGCGCGATCGTGTTTCGCGACGGCACGGAACTCTTCATTCAGAGCCGGGACCTGCGGCCGCTCGATCGATACTTTCCGGAGCTGCATGACGCACTGCTCGAGCGGCTGCCGGCGCGCTGCGTTGTTGACGGCGAGATCGTGATCGCGACGCCGGACGGCCTGGACTTCGACGCGCTGCAGATGCGGCTGCACCCTGCCGCCAGCCGCGTCGCGAAGCTCGCCGCAGAGACCCCATCGTCGTTCGTTGCGTTCGATCTGATCGCCCTCGGGGACGAGGATCTGCGCGATCGGCCGATGTCGGAGCGGCGCGCCGAACTCGAGCGCGCGCTCGCTTACGCCACACCGCCGCTCCACCTCACGCCGATGACGCGTGACGTGAACACCGCGCGCGAGTGGCTCGAGCGCTTCGAAGGCGCGGGCCTCGACGGCGTGATCGCGAAGCCCGAGCGCGGTATCTACGAGGCGGGCAAGCGGTCGATGATCAAGATCAAACACATCCGCTCGGCCGACTGCGTGGTCGCAGGTTTTCGCTGGCATCGCGCGGCGTCCGGCGCGGTGGGCTCGCTCCTGCTCGGTCTCTACGACGAGCACGGCAAGCTGCACCATGTCGGCGTGACGTCGTCGTTCACGATGGAGAAGCGGAAGGCGCTCGCGCACGAGCTCGAGCCGCTGCATGAGCGGGCGCTCGATGACCATCCGTGGCGCGGCTGGGCGACGCCCGAGGGCGGCGGCGTGAAGATGCCCGGCGGACAGAGCCGCTGGAGCGCGGGCAAAGATCTCTCGTGGGAGCCGCTGCGCATCGAGCGCGTGTGCGAGGTGAAGTACGACCACCTGCAGGGCCCGCGCTTCCGCCACGCCGCGGTCTTTCTGCGCTGGCGGCCGGACAAGCAGCCGGCCGATTGCCGCTACGACCAGCTGGAGGTGACGACGCCCTACGATTTGGCGCGGGTGTTCGACCCGGGTGGTTCGGCGCGGCGGCGGCGCGACGGCTGAACCCGCGGCGCTTCGCCGGGGGCCTTCTTGTACTGGGGCGGCCACGGCGCGTCGCCCTGACCCTCGCGGGACTGCTTCGCGGCGAGCTCGAGCAGCACATCGAGCGAGCACACGCGCTCATCGATCCCGGCGTGCAGATCTCCCAGCGCCTTGAATCGATCGGGCATCGTTTTGATGGTGAACGCCGCCGGGTCGCATGCGGCGAGCTCGGTCCAGGCGATCGGCGCGGACACGCGCGCGTCCGGCGTCGGCCGGATCGAATACGCGGCCGCGATCGTGCGGTCCTTCGCGTTCTGGTTGTAGTCGAGAAACACGCCGTGGCGCTCTTCCTTCCACCACTTGCTCGTCGCGAGCGTGGGCGCGCGCCGCTCGATCTCGCGCGCGAACGCGACGGCGGCCTTGCGCACCTCGGTGAAGCCCCATCGCCGCTCGATGCGCACGTACACGTGCAGGCCGCGCGATCCCGACGTCTTCGGCCAGCCCGCGAGCCCAAATTCTTCGAGCGTCGCGCGCACGAGCGCGGCGACCTCGAGCACCTGCGACCAGGGCACACCAGGCGTCGGATCGAGATCGATGCGCAGCTCGTCGGGATGATCGAGGTCGTCCGCGCGGACCGGATGCGGATGGAGCTCGGTGCAGGCGAGGTTCGCCATCCAGGCGAGCGCCGCGGCATTGCGCGGCACGATCTCGTCGGCGGTCCGGCCCGACGGGAAGCTGATCGTCGCGACCTCGATCCAGTCCGGCCGCGACGTGGGCGCACGCTTCTGGTAGAAGACGTCGGCTTCGACACCGTCCGGCCTGCGGACGAGCACGTTCGGCCGGCCGCCGGCTCCGCGCAGCGCGCCGTCCGCGACCGTCAGGAAGTACTGCACGAGATCGCGTTTGGTGACGCCCGCTTTGGGAAACAGGATCTTCGACGGATTCGAGATCGTGACGTCGTGCCCGTCGACGCTGACGATCTCCTGCTCCTTGGCTGCAGCCATGGTGGGACGCTCAGCCCTGCACGAACCCGGGCGCTCGTTTGAAGATCTTCTGCGCGCGCTTCGACTCCTCGCCCATCCACTCGATGCGATCCGCGGTGCCATCGAAGAGCGATGTCGTCTTGAACGGCTCGAACTCGCCTCGCGAGCCGGCCGCGGCCGTGCGCGCGAGCAGTGCGGACACTTCGCGCTCGCTCAGCGGCCCGAGCGCCGCGACCTCACAGGCCTGATCGAGCACCTTCATCGAGTCGATGCCCGTGATCACGACCGACGTCGGCAGCGCCAGCGCGTACCGCAGGCACTCGACGGCCGAGACCGTGCGCGACTTGAGGATGATGCCGTTCGCGATCGGCTTCATGCCCAGCACGCCGATCTGTTTCGCGACCAGATCGGGCAGGACGAGCCGCTCGAAGCTGCGGTAGTGCGCGTCCATCACGTTGAGCGGCATCTGCACGGCGTCGAAGGTAAAGCCATGCGCTTCGCCCACCGCGATCGTGTGCAGATGAATCTCCGGATCCTTGTGACCCGTGAAGCCGATGTAGCGCAGCTTACCGGCCTTGCGCGCCTTGACCAGCGCCGCATTCGCGCCGTCTTCATCGAACATGCGATTCGGGTCCTCGAAGCGCAGCACTTCGTGATGCTGCACGAGGTCGATGCAGTCGGTCTTGAGGCGCCGCAGCGACTCGTTGAGCTGACGCGTGGCCTCCTTGCCGGACCGCCCGTCGATCTTCGTCATCAGAAACACGCGCTGACGAAGCGCGCCTTTCAGCGTCGTGCCCATGCGCCGTTCGCTCGCGCCTCGGTTGTAGTCCCAGCAGTTGTCGAAGAAGGTGATGCCGCGGTCGAGGGCCGTCCGCATGATGCGATCGGCGAGCGACGCGCTGACATGGGGCAGCGCGAGGTGCCAGCCGCCCAGGCCGATGGCCGAGACGCGCTCACCGGTCCTGCCGAGCAGGCGAGTTGGAACGTCGGCCATGTCGGATCTTCTGCCCGATGATGTCAGGTCAACCCTGGTGTTTTCCACGCCACGCGGCCGGTGACTTGCCGACGAGCTTCTTGAACGCCCGGCTGAACGCGGCCTCGGACTCATAGCCGACCGCGTCGGCGGCCCGCACGACGGACTGGCCGTCCCTGAGCAGGTGCGACGCGAGCTGCATCCGCCACAACGCGAGGTACTGCATTGGCGGTTGGCCGACCATCCCGGTGAATCGCTCCGCGAACACCGATCGGGACTGACCGACAAAACGCGCGAGCTCTTCGACCGTCCACGGTTTCCGCGGCTCGGCATGCAACGCGGCCAGCGCCTGCCCGACGACGGGATCGCGCAATCCGGCGAGCCAGCCCATCTCGGACGACGGCAGCGTCTCGAGGTACCGGCGAATCGCCTCGACGAACATCACTTCGGCCAGGCGCGCGAGCACGTTCTCACCGCCGGGCCGATCGGCGCGCGCTTCGCTGACGGCGACGCGCATCACCGCGCCCAGCCAGCCGCTCGACGCGTCCGCGTCATCCGACGAGAGATGGATCACGCTCGGCAGCGCGGTGAGCAGCGGATTGTACGGACGCTCGTCGAGTCCCATGAAGCTGCAGACGATCCGCGCGCGATCCGTTCCGCCGCCGCCGTGTTCGTACACGATTGGCAGCGGCGCCGGCGACGTTCGAGCGAACGCCGTCAGGTCAGGCAGCGCGCTCAGGCCTTCCGCGCTGGACAACACGTGCGCGTCCCCCTGAGGGACGAGCAGCAGGTCGCCCGCGGTCACCCGGATTGGTTCCTGCCCGGCGATGCGCGCCCATCCCGATCCCTCGGCGATGACGTGGTACTCGATGACGCGCTGGGCGCCGGGCATCACGATCCCGGCGATCTCGCGTGAGGGCGGCGCGCCGAGGGCCCACGGCGAGCTCAGCGCGAAGTCGAAATACACCGCGCCCGTGAGCCGCACGGCACGAAGCACGTCCGAAAGAACGTCGGCCTTCGCGGTCATTTCCGGACGACCGGCAAGGTGTTTCGGACGCGTGCTCATGGCTCTCGTCGACGCCGCTCCGTAGTGTAGGGGGATGGCCGGGCAATGGTGCTCCGGCAGGATTCAACGAGGATAGTTATATGTCGAAGTCAGTGTCGACGGCTGTTGCAGAGAAATCGGAACATTCATCCCAACCGGCGGCGAGCCGCCGCGCCGAGGCGCTCGCCGAGCGGCTGGAGCAGGGCGCGCGCATGCTGGCGGACTTCGCCACCACGCTGACCGACGCGGAGTGGAAGACGCGGTTGCCGAAGGACAGCCGCAAGATCGGCACGATCGTGCATCACGTCGCGAGCCAGTACATGCTCGAAATCAAAGTCGCGCTGATGGTCGTGAGCGGCCAGCCCATCACGGGGCTGACCAACGCGGACGTCGACGCCGTCAACGCCGCGCACGCCAAAGAGTTCGAGAACGCGACGAAAGCGCAGGCGCTCGAGCTGCTCGCGCAGAACAGCGCGGATGCCGCGGCGACGATCCGCGGGCTGGCCGACGAGGAGCTGGATCGCGCGGTGCCGAACTCGCTCTACGAGGACGCGCCGATCACCTGCCAGATGGTGCTCGAGGACCACGCCGTCCGGCACAGCTACCACCACCTGTGGATCATTCGGAAGTTCCTGGGGCGATAGCGCTCCCGGGGGTCAGACCGGGGTCAAACCTCGGTCTGACCATCCTCTCGATGCCGCGTCAACGTCTGGCTGAAGATTTGCGGGCGCGATGCACCCGTCGCCGCCGCGCCCAGATTTCGGAACTCCAAAGCGACGTCAGGACGCCAGAAAGCACGAAGACAGTCAGCAATTCGGTCGCCATGACCGCTACAGCGCCAGCAGTGAATTCGCTCGCGCGGTGATGACCGACAGCACGCGATGCGTGGCGGCGAGATCGTCGGGATCGAGCCCGGCGTAAATCTGTCGCGAGATTTCGCCCGTCTCATCACACAACCGCTCGTAGAGCGATCGGCCGCGCAGCGTCGTCGAGATCCGGTCGCTGGTGTCGACCAGGCCCTGGGCGCGCAGGTCGTTGATGGCCGCGAGCGCGCTCGCTTCGTCCATCTTGAGAAAGTCCTTGAGCTGCTCGACGAGCGTCGTCACTGGCACCGGCCACAGGCCGTCGGCGACGAGCTTCAACGCCACCCAACGGTGATAGTCGAGCCCCGTATGTTTCAAGGCCTTGTTGAGCAGCGCGCGAAGCGCGTTTTCCGCCAGGCCGATGTTGCGGCTGGTCAGAATTGGAGGGCGGCACATGTGTTGTTGTCCTTGCTTCTTGCTTCCTGACTCCCGGCCCGCGCGCCGGCCTGCAAATGAATAGGTAGGAAAAATGAAGAATGCAGGCCGGCGCAGGGCAGGTACTCGGATGCGACGATGTCAGCGTCCGATGTTCACGAGGAACCCGCCGTAGACACGGTGGGCGTAGCGGTTCTCCGGGCCGAAAAAGGCGGGAGCATCGTCTTTGCCCTGAACCGCGATGAAGCGGTAGTCAGCGCGCAGTCCCCAACGACCGGCGTACCACTTGATGCCGCCGCCGACGTTGCTGGTGAAAAAGGTCTGGGTGCCGATGATGCCGAGGTCGGCCGTCTCGAACACGCTGGTCGCGCCCGCGCCGCCGGTCACGTACGGCACGACGCCTTTGCCCGCCGGGAACGAGACGACGAGGTTGCCGGTGTAGCTGAGCGCGTTCGGCGTCTTGGTATCGTTCGCGAAACCGGTCAGCGTCTGCGTGATGCCGAGCGAGCTCAACACCTCGCCCTCGACGCCCACGTACTTGTTGAAGTTGCCGACAACCGCGCCGCCGAGGCTGTAGTTGCCGAAGCTCGGGCCGGTCGAGTTCTTGCCCTCAGTCAAGAACGTCGCGCCGCCCGGGATGATCGTCACGACTGCGCGGCCCTCTGTCGCCGACTTCGCATCCTGCGCGAACGCCGAGCTCGAACCCACCGCCACTGCCGCAACAAGAAGAATTGCTGTCGTCACACGCTTCATGAGTGTTCTCCTCGAATGACTCCACGAATCAGTTACGCGCGTGACAACTGCACGACGTGTGCCAAGACCGAACGCTCGCATTCGCCAATAAGAGGTGGCGCGTCGCGGATCGGACCGATGGCGTCCGTGCCGACGCATCGGCACGTGCCGACATGTCGGCATCGGCACGTCGGCGCCTCCTGGGCGATCTGCGGATTTCCTCGGTGTTTCTGCGGGTTTTTTCCGGTGTGACCTGGAATGGCTCTTGCCAATAAGCCGCGCATGGCAAAGCGAATGATTCTCATGCTCGTCGTCATGGTCGCGATCATCTCGGGCCTTGGCGTTGTGAAATTCAAGCAGATTCAGACGGCGATCGCGCAGGGCGCTGCCTTCCAACCGCCACCTGAAGCTGTGACGACGGTCGTCGCCAAAGAAGATCGATGGCCGTCTACCCTCAGCGCGGTCGGCAGTGCCGCCGCGGTGCAAGGCGTCACGGTGAGCGCGGACCTGCCCGGGACCGTTGACCGCGTCGCCTTCGATTCGGGACGTGCGGTGCAGAGCGGTGAAGTGCTCGTCGAGCTCGACACGCGCCAGGAGCGCGCGCAGCTCGCGGCGGCAGAAGCGGACCGCGATCTCGCGAAGGTCAACTTCGATCGCATGGAGGGCCTGCTCAACGAGTCGGTCATCTCCAAGGCCGAGTACGACAAGGCCGCGAGCGAGCGCAAGCAGACCGAAGCGAAGGTCGGCGAAATCGAGGCGATGATCGCGCGCAAGACGATCAAAGCGCCGTTCACCGGCATCCTCGGCATCCGCCAGGTCAATCGCGGTCAGTACCTCAAGGCCGGCGATCCGATCGTCGAGCTGCAGGCGCTGAACCCCATTTACGTCAACTTCGATGTGCCGCAGCAGGACGCCGAGCGCGTGCGTGTCGGCCGCGCGGTACAGGTGACGGCGAAGGACATGGGGACGATCTCGTTCAACGGCCAGGTCACGGCGCTCAACTCGGTCGTCGATCAGGCGACGCGCAACGTGAAGATCCAGGCGACGCTCGCGAACCCGGAGGGCAAGCTGCGTCCGGGCATGTTCGTCGACGTCGAGGTGACGACGGGCGCGGTGCAGAGCGTGATCGCGCTGCCGGCCTCGGCCATCAGCTACGCGCCGTTCGGCGACTCCGTGTTCATCATCACCGACATGAAGACGCCCGATGGCAAGGCCTACAAGGGCGTGCGGCAGCAGTTCGTCAAAGTCGGGCCGACGCGCGGAGACCAGGTCGCGGTGCTGTCGGGCGTCAAGCCGAACGATGAAATCGCGACGTCGGGGCTGTTCAAGCTCCGCACGGGCGTCGCCGTGCTCGTCAACAACTCCGTGCAGCCGGGCAACAACCCGACCGCCAAACCGGTGGACCGCTAATGACTTTCACTGATCTCTTCGTCAAACGGCCCGTCCTCGCGACGGTCGTCAGCCTCGCGATTCTCATTGCCGGACTGCAGTCGATCCGGTCCCTGAGCGTGCGGCAGTTCCCGCGCAGCGACATCGCGGTCGTGAGCGTTTCGACCGCGTATGTCGGCGCGAACGCGGACCTGGTCCGCGGCTTCATCACGACGCCGCTCGAGCGCGTGATCGCCAGCGCCGACGGCATCGACTACATCGAGTCGTCGAGCGCCCAGGGCGCGAGCACGATCACGGTGCACCTCAAGCTCAACTACGACACGAACGCCGCGTTGACGCAGATTCAGGCCAAAGTCGCGCAGGTCCGCAATCAGCTGCCTCCCGAGGCGGAAGCCCCGGTGATCGAGCTCCAGACGGCCGACGACCGATTTGCCGCGATGTACCTCGGCTTCTCGGCCGCGGACCTCGACCAGACGCAGATCACGGACTACCTGACCCGCGTCGTCCAGCCGAAGCTGAGCGCCGTGAGCGGCGTGCAGCGCGCCGACATCCTCGGCGACCGCACGTTCGCGATGCGGATCTGGTTGAAGCCGGACCGGATGGCCGCCTACGGCATCTCGCCGTCCGCGGTATCCGCCGCGCTCGCCAAGAACAACTACCTGTCGGCGCTCGGCCGGACCAAGGGCTCGATGGTCTCCGTCAACCTCGTCGCGAACACGAACCTGACGACGGCGAAGGAATTCGAGCAGCTGGTGGTGAAGGAGCAGGACGGGGTGGTCGTGCGGCTCGGCGACATCGCCAATGTCGTGCTCGGCGCGGAGAACTACGACACTGACGTTCGCTTCAACGGCGAGTCCGCGACGTTCATGGGCGTCTGGGTGCTGCCGACGGCCAACTCACTCGACGTCATCAGCCGCGTGCGCGCGGAGCTGCCGGCGATTCAGGCGCAGCTGCCGACGGGGATGAAAGTCGGGATTCCGTACGACTCGACCGACTACATCAAGGACGCGATCGACGAAGTGCTCCACACGCTGACCGAGACGCTGCTTATCGTCATCGTCGTGATCTTCCTGTTCCTCGGGTCCGTGCGCTCGGTGATCATCCCGGTCGTCGCGATTCCCGTCTCGCTCGTCGGCGCGGTGTTCCTGATGCTGCTCGCGGGCTTCACGATCAACCTGCTGACGCTGCTCGCCATCGTGCTCTCGGTCGGTCTCGTCGTCGACGACGCGATCGTGATGGTGGAGAACATCGAGCGGCACCTTCACGGCGGCAAGACGCCGTTCAGGGCGGCCATCGATGCCGCGCGCGAGCTGATTGGACCCATCGTCGCGATGACCATCACGCTGGCGGCGGTCTACGCGCCGGTCGGCATCCAGGGCGGCCTCACGGGCGCGCTGTTCAGGGAGTTCGCGTTCACGCTGGCGGGCGCCATCATCGTCTCCGGCGTCGTCGCGTTGACGCTGTCGCCGATGCTCGGCGCGCAGCTCCTGCGCGAGAGCGACACGCAGCGCGGCTTCGGCGGCTGGGTCAACCGGCGGTTCGAGAGCGTGCGGAACCTCTACACGCGCGCGCTGGCCGGCACGCTCAACTACCGGCCCGTCATGATCACGTTCTGGATCATCGTCAGCCTGCTGATGGCGCCGTTCTACATGTTCTCGATGCGCGAGCTCGCGCCGCCGGAAGATCAGGGCGTCGTGTTCTCGATCGTCCAGGGCGCGCCGAACGCGACGCTCGATCAGACGAAGCTCTTCGCGACGCACATCCACGACGTCTACCGGTCGATGCCGGAGACGGCGAGCATCTTCCAGCTGATGTCGCCTGGCGGCGGCTTCGGCGGAATGGTGACGAAGCCGTGGAGCCAGCGCACGAAGACCGCGCAGCAGCTGCTCATGGAATCCTACGGGCCGCTGTCGCAGATCGCCGGCATCCGCGTAATTCCGACGACCCCGCCGGCGCTGCCGGGCGGCGGCGACTTCCCGGTCGACCTCGTCATTCAATCGGCCGGAGAGCCGCAACAGCTCGCCGATATCGCCAACACGCTCGTGCTGAAAGCGTTCAAGAGCGGCATGTTCATGTTCGCTGATGCCGACCTGAAGTTCGACCAGCCGCAGACGCGCGTCGTGTTCGATCGCGACAAGCTGCGGTCGCAGGGCGTGGATCTGAGCCAGGCCGGACAGGATCTGGCGACGCTGCTCGGCGGCGACTACGTGAACCGCTTCAGCATCCAGGGCCGCAGCTACAAGGTCATTCCGCAAGTCGAGCGCGGCGACCGGATGACGACCGACCAGCTGCTGCAGCTCCACGTGACGGGCGCCGACGGCAAGCTGGTACCGCTCTCGACGTTCGCCAGCCTGCAGACGACGGCCGAGCCGCGCGAGCTGAAGAAGTTCCAGCAGCTCAACGCGGTCCGGATCCAGGGCGTGATTCCGCCGCAAGTGCCGCTCGACCAGGCGCTGACGTTCCTCGAGACCGAGGCGCAGAAGAGCCTGCCGCCCGGATTCACGATCGACTACGCGGGTGAGTCGCGCCAGCTCCGGACCGAAGGCGCCAAGTTCCTCGGCGTGTTCCTGCTGTCGGGCGTGCTGATTTACCTGGTGCTCGCGGCGCAGTTCGAGAGCTTCCGCGATCCGTTCATCATCCTGGCGGGATCGGTGCCGCTCGCGCTCTCGGGCGCGCTGCTGTTCTCGTTCCTCGGGTTCACGTCGCTCAACATCTACAGCGAGGTCGGGCTGATCACGCTGGTGGGCCTCGTGTCGAAGAACGGCATCCTGATCGTGCAGTTCGCGAATCACCTGCAGGAGACCGGGCTCGACAAGCTCCGCGCGGTGATCGAAGCGTCCGGCACGCGTCTGCGGCCGATTCTGATGACGACGGCCGCGACGGTCGCGGGGCACTTCCCGCTCGTGATCGCGACGGGCCCGGGCGCCGGCGCGCGCAACAGCATCGGCATCATGCTCGTCTCCGGGATGCTCATCGGATCGTTCTTCACGCTGTTCGTGGTTCCGTCGATCTACATGCTGGTCGCGCGCAAGCACACGGCCGAGCCGGTCGTCGAAGTCGAACCGCAACCGCAAGGATCGCTGAAAGAGGTGGTGGCATGACTCGCAGATTCTCTCTTCGCTCGGCGGGATGGGCCGTGCTCGGCCTCGCGCTGACGGCGTCGGCTGCGTCGGCGCAGACGCAGACGCCGCCGGCGGCCCCGGCGGCGGGCAAGCTCGACCTCACGCTCGAGGACGCCGTCCGGCGCGCGGTCGATCACAATCCGGACCTCGCGGTCGTGCGGCTCGACTCGAACGCGCAGTCGGCCCGCGTGGCCGAGGCCCGCGGCGCGTTCGTGCCGCTCTTCAACCAGAGGTTCGGGCGATCGAACTCCGCGTCGGCGCCGTCGAGCTTCCTGGCCGGCGTCAACGGCATCGAGTCGAGGGACTGGTTCTCGTCGACCGGGTTCTCGCAGCGGCTGCAGTGGGGCGGCGGCACGTGGAACGCGTCGTGGGACGCGGCCCGCACCTCGACCAACAGCCCGCTGAACACGTTCGATCCGGCGACGCAGTCCGGCCTGATGCTCGCGTTCTCGCAGCCGCTGTTCCGCGATCGCGCGACCGACTCGGCGCGCGTGCAGTACGTGATCACCAAGCGCGACCTCGCGAGCTCCGAGCTGCGGTTCAAGCAGTCCGTCGTGCAGACCGTCGCGAGCGTGAAGCAGGCCTACTGGACCTACAAGGCGCTCACGGCGAACGTGACGGTGCAGCAGCGCTCGCTCGATCTCGCGCAGGATCTCGTGCGCCAGAACCAGGCGCGCGTGCGCGTCGGCGAAGCGCCGCCGCTCGATCTCGTGCAGGCGCAGGCGGAAGTCGCGAATCGCAAGGAGAACCTGATTCGCGCGCAGGCCTCCGCGCGCGACGCGGAAGACGCGCTGCGCCGGCTGATCATGGATCCGTCGGACGCGGCCTTCTGGCAGGTCCATCTCGATCCGATCGACACGCCGGCGAATGACAACGCCCCCGTGGACGTCGATCAGGCGATCGCGACGGCCCTCAGCGGCCGGTACGACCTGTCGATCGCGCAACAGCAGCTCGAGAACGTCGACACGAACATCGCGTACTTCAACAACCAGAAGATGCCCGACGTGCGCCTCGAAGGCTCCTACCGCGGCGGCGGCTACGGCGGTACGCAATTGCTGCGCTCGGGCGCGTTCCCCGGCACCGTGACCGGCACGCTCAACACCGGCTTCGGTAACGTGCTCGGCCAGCTCTTCAGCCAGGATTTCCCGACGTGGAGCGTCGGGGTCAGCGTGAGCTATCCGGTGGGGCAGAGCGCGGAAAAGGCCCAGCTCGCGCGCGCCCAGGTTCAGCGCCAGCAGACGGTGCAGAGCATCGAGAGTCTCAAGCTGCAGATCGTGCAGGGCGTCCGCCAGGCGGGCCGGCAGGTGCAGAGCACCGCCGAACGCGTCGATGCCGCCCGCGCGAGCCAGGGGCTCGCGGAACAGCGGGTGACCGTCGAGACCCGCCGCTTCGAAGCCGGTCTCTCGACGACGTTCCTCGTCACGCAGGCGCAGCGTGACCTCGTGCAGGCGCAAGTCGACCTGCTCCAGGCCATGCTCGACCATCAGTCGGCGGTGATTGCCTACGAAGCCGTGCAGCTCGCTGCCGCGCCTGGATCCGACAACACGATCGGGCTCAACAACGCGGACGTCGTCGTGATGCCGCCCGCCACGCCGCAGGGAATCTTCCGGCAGGGCGGCGGGAATTAGTGCCGTTCCAACTTGTTGCCCCGAGAGGAAACTTGGCTGGCATTCGGCATCGCGCGTTTGGTCGGCCGTCCCATCGTTGGCGGGTTAAGTTGGAACGGCACTAGGTGACGTCGATCACGACTTTGCCGCGTGGGTGTCCGTCCTCGAGGTAGCGAATCGCCTCAGCTGAATCGCGAAGCGGGTGACGTCGATCGATCACGGGCGTGATCGTGCCCGCCGCGATGAGGCCGCCAATCAACGCGAGATCGGCCTGGGCGGACTTCGTGAGCATCGTTGCGACGTGCGGTTTCACGAAGGGCTTGATCGCGACCGCTCCCAGCGCGGCGCCAAGCGGTCCCAGCGGGCCTCGGCCCGGACCGCCGACGAGGACGTAGCTGCCAGCGTTCGTGAGCGCGCGCACGTAGGCGCGCAGCGGACGGTTGACGTAGCAGTCGAGGATGATGTCGTAGCGCTCGCCTCGCGCGGTGAAGTCCTCGCGGGTGTAGTCGACGACGCGATCGGCGCCGATCGAACGCACGAGATCGACGTTGCGCGTGCTGCACACGCCGGTGACCTCAGCGCCGAACGACTTCGCGATCTGCACGGCGAAGGTGCCGACGCCGCCGGACGCGCCGTTGACCAGCACGCGATGTCCGCGTTGGATCTTTCCGATATTGCGCAGGCCCTGCAGCGCCGTCTGGCCGGCGATCGGGATCGTGGCCGCCTGCTCGAACGTCACGTTTTCCGGCTTGATTGCGAGCGATGCGGCGGCCGCGCACGCGTATTCCGCCAGCGCGCCGCGGCACCCGCCGAACACCGCGTCGCCCGGCTTGAGCTGGGTCACCGCGGCGCCAACGCGCTCGACGATGCCCGCGGCATCCACGCCGAACCGCGGGTCCTTCGGCCGCGCCAACCCGCTCATGGCCCGAAGCGCGAAGGGCGAGCCGCGCATGAAGTGCCAGTCGTACGGATTCACCGACGCGGCGCGAATTCTGACGAGCACCTGATCGTCTTTGGGCTCCGGCGCCGGCTGCTCTTCGTAACTGAGCACCTCCGGACCGCCGTACGCCCGATAGACGATGGCCTTCATGCGGCCAGCGCTTGCGCGAGCGCGCGGTTCTCGAACCACATCCACGCGATGGACACGGCGTAACACGCCGCCGCGATGAGCGGGACGTCCGCCGGCAGCGGGTTGCGCGTGACCAACGCGAGGACAGACAGCGAAATCGCGACCGACGCGCTGAGGAACGCGTACGCCCGGCTCCGGTGCAGCCACGCGTACGGCAGGAAGTGCGAGCCGAAGAGGATCGCCATCGCCCACGGCGTCCACGCCGGGGCGATCGCGTAGACGAGCACGATGATCGGCCAGAAGAACGCCTGGAGCGCGGCGAGAAGGATCCCGAGCGGCGTCAATCCGGCGCTCTTCGAGAAAAGATTCCCGCCGGCGGCACGCGTCAGCGCCACGCCGATCGGAAACACGAGTCCCGTCAGGAAAAAGCTGTAGAGCACGGCCTGCGGCACGGGAAAGCGCCTCGTCAGCCACGCGACGCCGAGCCAGAAGAGCAGCCCGGCCGCCGGCATGCCGATCCCGCGCTGCGAGATGGTGGAGACGCGCCGCCGCTCCGCATTAAGGGCCAGAAGAAACGAGTCGGTGGTGTCGGTCATGCGCGCAAGGACGGATTGACGCGAGACCCGGATCGGCGGAATCGGCCAGTGGCGGTCCCTACCCGGCCAAAGGCGCGAACTTCTAGCTTTTGCGGATCCCGAGCTTGCTCATCTTCGACTGCAGCGTGGTGCGCTTCATGCCCAGCTGAGCCGCCGCGCCCGTCGGTCCGCCGACGATCCAGTTCGCCTGCTCGAGCGCGCGGACGATGTGGTCGCGCTCGGCTTCTTCGAGCGTCGTAGCGCGGCCGTTGCCGTTCGATTCGGCCGCAGTCTCGGCCTCGACGCGCTCGAGCTCCGCGAGCGGCGCCTCGAGATTGGAGCCGCGCGTGAGGATGACGGCGCGCTCGATGAAGTTCTCGAGCTCGCGGATGTTGCCCGGCCAGTGATACCGCGACAGCACCGCCATCGTCTCGGTCGGGATCGACTCGATGCGCTTGTTCATCCGCCGCGCGAACTTCTGCGTGAAGTGCTGGACGAGCCTCGAGACGTCCTCGCGGCGATCGCGCAGCGGGGGATTGACGATGGGGAAGACGTTCAGGCGGTAGAAGAGATCGCTCCGGAACTCCTTGGCGCCGACCATCGTCTGCAGATCGCGGTTGGTGGCGGCGACGAGCCGCACGTCGACTTTGATCGTCTTCGTGCCGCCGAGACGCTCGAACTCCTGCTCCTGCAGCACGCGCAGGAACTTCGACTGCAGCTCGAGCGGGATGTCGCCCACCTCGTCGAGGAAGAGCGTGCCGCCGTTGGCGAACTCGAAGCGCCCGACTTTCTGGGCGATCGCGCCCGTAAACGCGCCCTTCTCGTGGCCGAAGAGCTCGCTCTCGAGCAGCCCGGTCGGAATGGCCGCGCAGTTCAGCTTGACGAACGTCCGCGACTTGCGCCCGCTGAGATTGTGAATCGCGCGCGCGATGAGCTCCTTGCCCGTTCCGGTCTCGCCCTGGATCAGCACGGTGGAGTCCGTCGGCGCGACGATGACGATCTTCTGGAGCGTCTCGCGGATGGCCTGGCTCTCGCCGATGATTTCCTCGAAGTTGTAGTTCGTCCGGATTTCCTCTTCGAGGTAGAGCTTTTCCTTGCTCAGCTTTTCCTTGAGCTCGTCGATCTTCTTGTACGCGAGACCGTTTTCCACGGCGATCGCGACCTGCTGGGCCACCAGGCTCAGGAGCTCGACTTCCTCGGGCGTGAACACCGTGTCGCAATAGCGGCCGGCGTTGAGCGCGCCGAGCTGCTTGTCGTGCGCGACGAGCGGCACCGAGACGAACGACTTGACGCCCTCCTCGACCAGCTGCTTCGCCATGTCCGAGCACTCGGCCATTTGTTGCAGTTCCTGCTCGCCGAGGATCGTCGGTTGACGGCTCATGAGCGTCTTGCCGGCCGGGCAATTGGGCACCTGTTCCTTGGTGCCCTCTTCGATGAACTCCTCGCCGCTTGCGAGCAGCACGTGCACGCGGTACTGCCGCGTCTCGGGGTCGTAGAGCAGCAGGCTGCAGCCGTCCTGTTGAATGACGCGCTGCAGGCTGGCGCTGATCGCCACGAACATCTCGTTCATGTTCAGGTGCGAGACGACGGCGTTGTTGACCTCGAGGAGCAGCTGCAGCCGGTCGCGCTCGCGCTTGAGCTGTAGTGCCGCCAATTCCGCGCTCTTGTCGTGCAGGACGTTGTCCACCGCCACCGCGACCTGGCTGGCCACGTGCGTCATGAACGTCAGGTCGGATTGGTTGTATTTGCTCGCCTCGAGGCTGCCGAACGACATCGCGCCCAGCCGCCGCAGCGCGGTCGTGATCGGCACGGAGCAGTAGGAGCGCACGCCGTTCTCGAGCAGGACCGAGACGAGGCGCGGGAAGCGCGTCTCGTCTTTCAAGTCGGCAATCATCAGCGGCTGCTGCGTCTTCATCACGAGGCCGGCGGGCGACTGATCGATCGGCGTTTCGAAGCCCGGCTGGACGGTCGTCGGCTGTTCGGTGGCGAGCACTTCGAGCCGCATCACGTCTTTCACCGGATCGTGCAGTACGAGGTTGATGAAGTCGAAGGGCACGACGCGCGGCAGCCGCTGCCGGAGGACCTCGAACAGTTCGTGCAGATCGCGATACGAGGCGATCGACTCGGATACCTCGAGCAGCAGGCGCAGCCGATCGCGCTCCTGGCTCAGGTTGAACTGGGCCGAGCGGTCGCTTTCGTCGTGCAGCACGTTGTCGACGGCGACGGCGACCTGCCGCGCGACGAGTCCGAGGAAGTCGAGCTCCTCGTCGCCGAACGCGAACGGGCGCCGGCTGCCGAATCCAATCGCGCCGAGCGGGCGCATGGCCGTCGTGAGCGGCAGCACGCAGAACGAGGAGACGCCGATGGCCTGGATCATCGACTGACTGTTCTCATACCGCGTCGCCTCTTCGGCGCTGTGGACGACCAGCGGCCGCTGCGTCTTGAACACTTCGCCGCTGTACGACTGATCCACGTGGAGCTCGGTGCCCGGCGGCAGCCGATCGGCGTCGGCCGTGCCGATCATGTGCAGCCGCATCACGTTCTTCTCAGGGTCGTGGAGGAAAAGCGCGATGACCTCGAACGGGAGGATGGCCGGCAGCCGCCGCGCCAGGTCGCGGAAGAGGGCAGTCAGATCGCCGTGCGCGGCGATGGCTTCCGACGCCTCCAGGAGCAGGCGAAGCCGATCCCGATTGCGCAGGCTTTCCTCGCGGTCGCGCGCGTCAGAGGTCAATAGAGCCATGTCGTCCTTGCCGTCAGAGCTCGGGTTGGGCCAAACCCTCATGATAGGCCCCCGCCCGGGGCGGGGCAAGGGTTCCTCCAGAATCGGACGGATTCGGCCCAGTTTCGTTCAGTTCGCCCGGTCCATCGACGCGAGCAGGCGATCGAGCGCGGCCATGCTCTCGTTGAAGCCCTTTTCCATCCCGGATCCGAGCATGCCGTCGCGTTCCGCCGTCGTGTGCGCCAGGAGCGTCGTGACGACCCGTGTGCGGCCGTCGCCGAGGTCCTCGAGCGTATGCGTTTCAATGAACACGTAGGCGGGCATGCCGTCCCACTCGAACGTGTGCACGAGCCGCTCGGGCGGCGTGACTTCTCGGTAACGTCCCTCGAAGCCGTGCACGCCCTCCGGGCTGTGCTCGACGTAGCGCCAATGGCCGCCCTTCGTCAGCTCCATGCGCTCGATGACGAGCTTGTTGCCGCGTCCCCACCATTGGGCGACGAGGGCCGGGTCGGTGAACGCGCGCCACACGCGGTCGCGCGTGGCGTTGTAGATGCGCTCGATGCGGATCTCGCGATCGGTCGGCGTGCTGAACGTCGCGGGTGAAGGGGGCGTCATCGCCTTGCTCATGATTTTCCTTTCGTGCGTTCCAGGAATTCCTCGAGTCGATCGAAGCGGGCTTCGAGCATCTGTCGATACCTGTCGAGCCACGCGGTTTCGGCGTCGAAGCGGCGCGGCCCCAGCCGGCACGTGCGGACCCGTCCGACCTTCTTCGTCGTCACCAGGCCCGACCGCTCGAGGATGTGCACGTGCTTCTTGAGGCCCGTGAGGGTGATCTCGAACTTCGCGGCGAGGTCGCTGATCGACGCGTCACTCCGTCCGAGGTGCTCGAGGATGCCGCGGCGCGTCGGGTCGGACAGGGCCGCAAACCCCGCGTCCAGCTTCGGCGTATGCGGCAAATACTGAACCATACGGTTCAGTATAAGCGCGCACCGTCGACAGAGTCAAGCGGGGTGAGAAATGCATCAGATCGAGAGGGACCGACCGTTGGTTTCGCGCATGTTCCACAACACCGCGAGGCCCAGGAGCCCCAGCGCGAGGATGTAGTAGACCGGCGCGAGGTCGTGCCCGAAGCGCGCGATGATCCAGGTCGAGACGAGCGGCGCGGTGCCGCCCGCGGTCGCGATCATCATGCTGTAGCCGAAGCTCATCGACGTCACGCGCGTGCGCAGCGGGAACAGCTCGACGATCAACGCGCCCTGCAGCCCGCCCGCCATGCCGGCGGGAATGCCGAACAAGGCCTGCGCCACCATGAACTGCCACGGGGCGCCGCGCATCATGATCGCCAGCAGGGGATAGACCAGCGCCATCATCACGCACGTGAGCACGAACATCAGCCGGCGGCGGCCGATGAAATCCGACAGCCAGCCGCCGAACGCCTTCGCGAACACCACGACGACGAGGCTGATGGTGTTGGCGAGGAGAAACGCGTCGCCGCCAGGCTCGTGCACGCGACGCTCGACGACAAACGTGAACATCACGTAGTACGCGGCGTTGACCATCGCGCCGATGCCAAACGTCTGCAGCATCGGACGCCAGTCGGCGAGGAGCGACGGCACGAGCGGCGGACGAGCCGCCGCGGCCTTGATGCCCGCAGGCGTCTCGGCGAGACCGCGACGCAGAAACCATCCGGCCACGCAGAGCAGCACGCTCGCGACGAACGGGATGCGCCAGTGCCACGCGATTGGATCCGCGTGGGTGAGCACGCGCACGAGCCACGCCGATCCCGATCCGAGAATGAACCCGATGGACGAGCCGGTCGTCGACGCGCTGCCGATCAGGCCGCGCCGCTCCGGCGCCGCCATCTCGGTGGTGTAGACCATCGCGCCCGTGAACTCCGCGCCGAGCGAGAAGCCCTGCACGAGCCGCAGCGTGACGAGCGCGATCGGCGCGACGAGGCCGATCTGCGCGTACGTCGGCAGCACGCCAATCGCGAGCGTGGCCCCGCCCATCAACGCGATCGAGAAGGTGAGCAGCGCGCGGCGGCCGAAGCGATCGCCGATCACGCCGAGCGCGAGGCTCCCGATCGGCCGCGTCACGAAGCCGAGGGCAAAAACGGCGAACGCTAGCAGCTGCTGGGCTGTGGGATCCGACTGCGGAAAGAACTGGCGCCCGATGTCCGTCGCGAAATAGCCGTAGACCGCGAAATCAAACCATTCCAGGACGTTGCCGACCAGGCCCGCGAGCGCCGTGCGGGTTGCCGATTGGCGCGTGACCAGTAGATCGCGCACCGACGAGACGCTGGTTGCTGGAATGTGCACGTAGCCCGCCCGCACCGAGACATGGGATGAACGCTACGGAAGTGACGAACGAACCACGCGCACACCAGCGTAGGACGCACGGATGAAAATCTTTCAAGGCAACTTTCTTCGAGACCCCGTAACTCTTGTGTAAGATCGTCGTTCGGCCCCCAAGGAAAGAAAGCGCGTTGTCACCACTGCACAGCTTGAAAGAAGAACGGGTCCTTAGTCCGCTCGCGTTCAACCAGCTGCTGTCCTGGTTAGATGACGGGGCGGACTCGCAGGGCGAGACCTATCTCGAGATGCGACGTCGGCTCGTCGCCTACTTCGATCGGCGCAACCGTCTGGGCGCCGACGACCTGGCCGACGAAGTGCTGAATCGCGTCGCCCGTACGCTCGAAACCGACGGCTACATCGCGACCCGGCCGCCCGCGCGCTATTGTTACGTCGTCGCGCGCTTCGTGCTGCTCGAGGACATCCGCCACGAGCGGTCGAGCGGGCGGGGCGGCGACGCGTGGGGCGTCGATGTCTCGACCGTCCGCGATCCACGTCGATCGGAAGTCGACGAGGAAGCCGCGACGACCGAGGGGCGCCTGGCGTGCCTCGACCGGTGCCTGCAGGAGCTTCGCGCCGACCAGCGCGAGCTCGTGATCGAGTACTACCGCGACACCAAGCGGGAGAAGATCGAGCGCCGCCAGGCCCTGGCCAGGCGGCTCGGCATCACGATGAATGCGCTGGCGATCCGCGCGAGCCGCATTCGCGCCACGCTCGAAGCCTGCGTGACCGCGTGCAAAGAGTCCCGGAAATGAGCTGGGCGTGAAAGCTTTCTGCGCCGCTCGTCCTACCCTGTTGAGTCGTCCCCTATAGAGGACGAACAACAACCCGTGCCGACTGATCGTTACCCCCAAGACGAGCGGCTGGAGCGGCTCGAAGACTATCTGCTTGGTCTGCTTCCGGAGGCCGAGGCTGAGCAGCTGGACGAGCTCAGCATCACCGACGAGGAGTTCGCGTGGCAAGTGCGCGCGGCTGAAGACGACCTGGTGGACGCCTACGTGCGCCAAAGCCTGTCACCAACCACGCGGGCGCGATTCGAGGAGTACTACCTCGTATCGCCTCGCCACCGCGAGCGAGTTGCCTTCGCTCGAACCATGGCCCAGACGGCCGACCGCGCGGTCGACCATCCGGTCGCCATCTCACACACCGGATCGACACCAGCTCCAGCGCATGAAACCGTGCATCCCACGCCGCGATCGCAGACCGCGTGGTGGCTGCTGGCCTCCGCCGCGGCAGTCGTCGTCGCGTTCTTCAGCGGGGTGCTGATGCGGCCGGCCCCGCTGCGGCCGGACGCGGGCTGGCCCGCGCCAACCATGGCCGCGGTGCCACCGGCGCGCGAATCGAGCGCGCCGCCGGTGAAGTCCACGCCGTCGATCTCTG
>DATEGZ010000291.1:0-3349 GCA_035279905.1 Vicinamibacterales bacterium | reverse complement strand
TTGGCCAGGGCGCGCGGTTGATCGTCGTGGGGCTCGTCATCGGCGCCGGCGCGGCCATTGCCGCCGGACGCGCGCTCTCGACGCTGCTGTTTGGCGTCAGCGCGTACGATCCCGCCACGTATGCCGCGGTCGTGGTGAGCGTGCTGATCGTGGGCCTCGCCGCGTGCTACCTCCCGGCGCGTCGGGCCGCGGCGGTCGATCCGATCAGTCTGCTCAAAGCGCAGTAATCCCTGTTATCGTTCCCCCATGCCGAAACTCCTGCGCATCGCTGCCATCGTTGCCCTGCTCGTTCCGGTCTGTCTGGTCGCGCAAGGCCAGGGTCAGGCGCAAGGCCAGGCGCAGGGCCGAGGGCAGGGTGGCGGCAGGGTTAGCATCCCGAGCCAGGAAGAGGTCGGCCCTGCAGCGCCGCTGCGCAATCTCTTCACGCAGGACGCGTACACGGAGTATCAAATTCTCGAGCCGGGGAGCGAGTCGTTCCGGATCAAGTTCCTGCCCGAGCAGAATCGCGCGGGCTCGACCGAGCTCGTCAACGCGACGCGCGGCGGCAGCGAAGGGTCGGGCGTCGAGGTCTACGACCCGCGCACGGGCAAGCCGCTGAAGTTCGTCTACGAGCCGTCGCCGAACAACCCGGCGGATCACCAGATTCGCGCAACGCTTCCGATGCCGGTGCCTGAGGGCGGCGTCGGGCGCGTGCTGATCTACAAGACCTACAAGGACGAGCGCACGTACCGGATGGACGGCCAGGACATCGCGTGGGTGCGCAGCCTGAGCGGTTACCGTCTGGGCGTCGTGCTGCCGAAGGGCTTTGCGTTCATCTCGTCGAACGTCGCCGCGCAGCTGTCGACGACAACGGACGGCCGGCTGAAGCTTGCGTTCGCGAACCCGAGCGGCCAGAGCAACCCGGTGACGGTGCGCGCGCGCAAGACGACGGCCGTGTTCACGCCGTCGAAGTTCGACGACATGTTCTTCGACGACATCAAGACGCTGTACGACCTCGACGCCAACGGCGCCGTCAAGGTCGAGCAGACGTACAGCGACTACCGCAAGGGCGACAGCGCGACGCTCGACTCGCTCGGCTACCTGCCGCTCGACGATCTCAAAGTGATCGATCTCGACACTGCGAAACCGTTCACGCCGGTGAAAGCCGGCAAAGTGACGACGGTGAAGCTCGAGGTGCCGATTACCGACGAGAAGCAGAGCGCGCACCTGAAGATCACCGGGACGATCAAGGACGGCTACAAGGTCGTGAACGGCGAGCTGGTCTTCGAGCGCACGCTGCACGGCCTGCGCAACACGATCCTGCTGCCGGCGGGCTGGGAAGTGTCCGCGTCCTCGCAGTCGGGCACGATCGGCACGTATCAGAACCGCGCGTTCGTCGCGCTGATCAATCTGAACAGCGAGAACGAATACAAAGTGACCATCAGGGCCCATAAAGTCACATCCCAGTGACGCCGGCTGACAATCCTGTTGGGTACCAACCAAATCGGTAATCCGCCGCCGGCGGCGGCAGACGCGCGCCTGCGCGAAAACACGGTGTTTTGGCCGGTTTTCGCGGGTTTTCCGCGATCCTAAAGTCTCATTCGAGCGGACCGAAACGACCTTGGGGGCAAAATCTGCGTGGGCTCCAGCGATGGGCGCTGGCCGTGCAGCACCAGGGGAGTATGGCGCTGAAGGTCGTCAAACAATTCGAGAAGGTCAACCGCGAGCTCTGGGTCGTCTTCTCGATGTTCATCATCGCTGCCGTCATGAACTTCGTCGTGTCGGGCCAGCGCATGGTGCTGGCCTTCTACACGCTGCCGACGGTGTTCTCCGCGTATCACTATGGCCGCCGCCACGCGACGCTGACCGCGTTTGCGAGCGTGCTGCTGGTGGTGCTGCTCGTGTGGGCCAACCCGATCATCGTGCAGAACGCCGCCCGCTTTCAGGGCGAGCAGTGGCTGGACATCGTCGTGTGGGGCGGCATCCTGCTCGTCACCGGCTACACGATGGGATCGCTCTACGAGCACAAGGACAAGCAGCTGCACGAGCTGCGTGAGACCTACCTCGGCATCCTGATGATCCTCCGGCAGTTCATCTCGAACGACAAGTACACGGAGAACCACTCGTATCGCGTGTCGGTCTACGCGACCAAGATTGCGGCGCAGCTCAACCTCGATGCCGAGCGGATCGAGGACATCCGGGCAGCGGCGCTGCTGCACGACATCGGCAAGCTCGACGTCAGCCGGCAGATTCTCTACAAGGCCGCGCGCCTGACCGAGAGTGAGGTCGTCCAGATGCAGGAGCACGTGAGCCGAGGCGCGGCGATCCTCGAGCCGGTCGGCGGATCGCTCCGCCGCGTGCTGCCGATCATCCTCTCGCACCACGACAAGTTCGACGGGTCGGGCTACACGGCGTCGCAGGGCGAGAACATTCCCATCGAGGCGCGCGTGATCATGGTCGCCGACGTCTTCGACTCGCTCACGAGCGACCGGCCGTACCGCAAGGCCATGGCGCCGCACGAGGCGCGCGAGACGATCATGCAGGGCTCGGGCAAGGAGTTCGACCCGAAGGTCGTCGACGCGTTCGTGATGGCGTACCGCAAGGGCGAGCTCGAGATCCCGGCGTTCGTCGTCTAAAAGTCAGGCACTGGGCACCAGGCATTAGGCACTAGCGAGTACACTACCCGCGGCGTGAAACGGGTGCCGTGGGTCGTGCTGTCGGCGGTGGCGCTCGTCGCACCGCTGTGCTGGCCGATCCTCACCGGCCGAATCTTCACCGGCGCCGATCTCCCGAACTTCAACCTGCCCATCCGGTATCTCTACAGCGAGGCGCTGCGGGCCGGCGACTCGATGTTGTGGACGCCGTCGCTGTTCTCGGGGTTCTTCATCTTCGGAGACGGCCAGGGCGGGATGGCGCATCCATTCCACCTCGTGCTGTATCGAATCGCGCCGCTGTGGCTGGCGTTCGGGCTCGAGATTCTGACCAGCTACGTCGCCGCGCTCGCGGGCGCGCGCGTGCTGTTCGGGCGGCTCGGCTTTTCGCCGCCGGGCGCGTGGCTGGGCGCCATCGTGTTTGCGTTCAGCGGGTTCAATCTGCTGCACATCAGCCACATGAACGCGGTCGCGATCGTCGCGCACGTGCCGTGGGTGCTCGCCGCGACGCATGCGCTCATGACGGCAGGGGAGTCGCGGACGCGGGGATGGGCGTTTGCCGCGATCGCGTTGCTCCTCGGGTCCGAGATTCTGCTGGGCTATCCGCACTACGTGTGGATGACGATGCTCGCGACGGGCGCGCTCGTGATCGGCCTGATCTGGACGGGCGCGCCGATCGCGCGCGCCGGGCTGGCCGCGCTCGCCGTCGGCGCGGGCGT
>DATEGZ010000290.1:0-47541 GCA_035279905.1 Vicinamibacterales bacterium | reverse complement strand
TCCGGCGCCGCAAAAATCCAAATCCTCGAGTTCGGGGCGGTCGGAAGCGAACGCTCGCCCACCGCAACAGGCGAATCCACCCGCGGTCGTTTCTGCCGCTCCGACTTCAACCGCGCCGGCGCCGCCCGTGCAGACGCCGGTGCCGACGCCGGCCGCCGAGCTGCCGCCGCCTCCGCCGCCGCCCGATGAAATTCCGGCCGTGCCGGCCAGGGAACCGATCAAGCCGCGATTCGAAGAGCTGACCGTGACGGAGAACTCCGTCATCGGCATTCACCTCGACAGCACCATATCGAGCGAGACCGCGAAGGTCGAGGACAAGGTCACGGCGCGCGTGTCGCGCGACGTGGTCGTGTCGGGCCGCACGGCGATTCCCGCGGGCTCGAAGCTCGAAGGCAACGTCACGCTCGTCGAGCACGGCGGCAAGTTCAAGGACAAGGCGCGGCTCGGCATCCGCTTCACGACGCTCATCCTGCCGGACAACACGCGGCAGACGATTCAGACCGACGCGCTCTTCCGCGACGGCGAATCGCCCACTGGCGAGGCGACGGCCAAGGTCGGCGCGAGCGCCGCGGTCGGCGCGATCATCGGCGCGGCGATCGGCGGCAAGAAGGGCGCGGCGCTCGGATCAGTGGCGGGCGCCGCCGGCGGCGCCGGCATGGTCCAGGCGGGCGGCCGCAACGACGCGATCTTCTCGGCCGGCGCACCGCTCACGGTGCGGCTCACGCAGGCGATCACGGTCATGGTGGAGCGGGATCAGGACAAGGACAGGTATTAACTTAGAACTTAGAACTTAGAACTCAAGACACTGAACCCTCCGAAATTCTAAGTTTCAAGTTCTAAGTTTTGAGTTAACGCTCACTTCTCCATAGTTCTTTCCAACTAACTCCACTGTCCGCTGTCTCGATCGCGACGAGGCCATGCTGCGGGAACGTCGCGGCGTCGCCGACGAAGCGACGCAGGAGCGACGGCAGATGCGGCCAGTGGCCGGCGACGAGCACGTCGCGTGACTCGTTGACGATCGCGAGGTAGGCGATCTCGGGCGGGTCGTCGGGCCCGAGCCCGCGCACCATCTTGAACTCAGCGAACGGACTGCACGCGCGCCAGATCGCTTCGGCGGTTTGCCGCGCGCGCAGCTTGCCGCTGTGCCAGATGACGGCCGGCGCGCAGCCGCGCGTGCGCGCCCACTCCGCGAGGTGCGCCGCGTGCGCCAGACCGTCGGACGACAACGGCCGCTGAGGATCGACGTCGGGGCCGACGGCCGCGGCGTGATGAAGAAGGTAGACCCGCACGACGAGCTCGACCCGATCAGTCTGCCCTCAACGCCTGCAGCGGATCAACGCGGGTCGCGCGCCGGGCCGGCAGGTAGCACGCGAGGAGCGCGACACCGGCCAGGACGGCCGCGCTCGCGGCGAGCGTCGTCGCGTCCTTCGCGTCCAGGCCAAAGAGATACGACTCGAACAGGCGCGACGCGGCGAGGCTGATCGCGATCCCGCCGACGAGGCCGGCAAGCGTCAGTACCAGGCCCTGCCGGACGAACAGGCGCACGACCTCCGGCCGGCGCGCGCCGAGGGACATGCGGATGCCAATCTCGCGCGTGCGCAGCGTCACGTCGTGCGCGGTCACGCCGTAGAGTCCGAGCGACGCCAGGAGCAGCGTCAGCACGCCGAACACGCCGATAGGCACGGACGCGGCGCGGCGCTTGTCGACGTTCCCCGCGAGGATCTCGTCGAACGTGCGAGCGTTGAACACCGGCAGATCTGGGTCGAGGCGCTGCACCGCCTCCTGGACGGGCCGAAGCACGGCGCGCTCGTCGCCGGCGGATCGCACCACGAGCGAGAGGTAGCCCTGTGGGTCCTGCGCGAGCGGCAGGTACGTGAACGCCCGCTGCGCTTCGGTCAGGTCGTCGTACTTGCTGTCGCGCACGACGCCGACGACCTCGCGGAGAGGCTGGCTCGCGCCGCCGATTCTCAGCCGCTTACCGACCGGCGGTTCGCCGGGCCACAGGCGGGCGGCCAGCGTTTCGTTGACGATCGCGACCGCCGGCGCGGACCGGTCGTCCCGTTCCGAGAGTGCGCGGCCCGCGACGACCGGCATCTGCATCACGTCGAAATACCCTGGCGAGACGGCGGCAAACCCTGTCCCGATCGCGCTGGCATCGTTCGAATCGCCTTCCCTGCTGACGCCCGTGCCGTAGAAGCGGCCGCCGAGCGGGAGCACGGTCGTGAACGCCGCGCGCTCGACGCCCGGCACCGCCGCCACACTCTCGAGCGCGCGCCCGATGAACGACGCCTGCGCGTCGCGGTTGTACCCCTGCAGCGCGAGATCGATCGACATCGTGAGGGCGTGACGCGTCTCGAATCCCGGATCGACGCGGACGACCTTCGACAGGCTGCCGAGGAACAGCCCCGCGATCCCCACGAGCACCATCGAGATCGTGACCTGCACGACGAGAAACGCGTCGCGCAGCCGGTGACGCCGTGAGGCAATCGACACGCCTTCGTCCTTGAGCGCGGGCGTAAGCGCCGGCCGGGACATGGCCAGCGCCGGCGCGAGGCCAAACACCAGCACCGCCAGCACCGCGAGCGTCGTGGTCGCCGCCAACACGCGCGCGTCCGGCGTGAGCACGGCGGACATCGACACGGGCATGTGCGTGATGCGGGCGATCGCGCCGATGAGCATGTACGAGAACGCGACGGCAACGAGTGCGGCAGGCAGCGCGAGCAGCGCGTACTCCGTCAGCAACTGTCGCACGAGCCGCGCGCGCGTCGCGCCGAGCGCGCGACGCATCGCGAGCTCCCGCCGCCGATCGACGCCGCGGGCGAGCAGGACGTTGGCGACGTTGGCGCACGCCACGAGCAGGACCAGCGCGGGAACGATCGCGAGAACGCCGAGCACTGGCGCGGAGTCGCGACGGTTTGACGGATCGAGCCCGCCACTGACCGGCTCGACCAGAAACCGCTGTCGCTCGGACGACGAGCGCGGGATCGCGCCGGCCACAGATTCGACCTGGGCCTGGGCTTGTCCCTGAGTTACTCCCGGCGACAGCCGTCCGATCGCCTGAAGCCAGTGTGCTTGCGGGTCCGCGAGGAGGGCCTCGCCTTCGCCGGGCACGACCGCAGCCACTGCGGAAGTCGGGAACCACATGCCGACCGCGTCCTCCTCGAGCAGCTCCGGTCCATTGAAGCCAGGCGGAGCGACACCGATGACGACAAACGATCGGCCGTTGACGATGACCGGCGCGCCGATGATGGCAGGGTCGGCCTGGTACCGGCGATGCCATAGACCGTCGCTGATCACCACGACGAGCGGGGCGCCGGGCCGTTCCTCCGATGAATTGAACGTGCGGCCCCGTTCCGCGGTGACGCCGAGCACCTCGAACGCATTGGCCGACACGATCTGACTCCAGACGCGCTCCGGCGAGCTGCCGCCCACTGAGACTTGCGCATGCGTGAGGGCGAGCACGCCGGAAAGCGCGTTGGCTCGCTCGCTGAAGGCGGCGAATTCGGGGTACGAGAGATTCTGGACTCGGCCTTGCTCGTCGATCGACACGATCCAGGTGAGGCGGCCCGGATCGGCGAAGGGCGCGCGACGGAACAGCGCCACGTCGAGCAGCGTGAACATCGCCGTGTTCGCGCCGATCCCCAGCGCCAGCGTGCCGACGACGACGAGCGTGGTGAGCGGGCGGCGTGAGAGCTGGCGCACGGCGTAACGCGCGTCCTGGCCGAGGCGATCCCACCAGCCGGCGCCCCACACGTCGCGGCTCTCCTCGCGAATTGCGGTGGCGCTGCCGAAGCGCGCCCGCGCCGCGCGCTGCGCTTCGACCGGATCGGCCGCGTCGCGCGCGTTCTGTCGCGCTCGTAGCTCAACGTGCAGGCGCATTTCTTCCTGAAGGTCCGCGTCCAGCCGATCGCGCTGGAGGAACGCGCGCAGGCGTCGAACAATTTCACCAATGGTCATGGGATCACTCGTTGGGCTGGAGGGCGCGCGCGATCGCGTCCGCGACGCGCTGGTACGACGCCATGCTGCGCTCGAGCTGTTTACGGCCGGCCGCGGTGAGCCGGTAGTACCGCGCCCGGCGGTTCTCGTCCGTGCGGCCCCACTCGCCCACCACCCAGCCCTTCAGCAACATGCGCTGGAGCGCCGGATAGAGCGAGCCCTCTTCCACCTGCAGCACGTCGGACGAAATCCGCGCGATGGCTTCCGCGATCTCGAAGCCATGCAGCTCCTCGTGCCGCGCGAGCGTGCGCAGCACAAGCATGTCGAGCGTGCCGGGAGGAATGGGGTCACGGGTCATAACATAGACAGACTATGTTACGTGCCCGCCGGCTCGCAAGTTCCTCACCGGCGCACAGGTTCGACGGTTCGACGGGTTCAGCGGGTTCAAGAACCCGCGGAACTTGTCGAACTGGTCGAACTTGTCGAACCCTCGAGATCCTTTTCGATCCGTTCGGGGGTGTCTGCCGACCCATAACGCCTGAGCACCCTCCCATCGGTGTCGACGAGGAACTTCGTAAAGTTCCACTTGATCGCTTCGGATCCGAGCAGGCCCTTCTTCTGGCTCTTGAGGTACACGAATAGCGGGTGGGCGTCCGGACCGTTGACCTTGATCTTGCTGAACAGCGGAAAGGTCACGTCGTACTCGCGCTCGCAGAACTGCTGGATCTCCGCGTTCGTGCCTGGCTCCTGGCGGCCGAACTGGTCGCACGGAAAGCCGAGCACGACGAAGCCCTCGTCTTTGTGCGCGCGGTAAAGGCGCTCGAGGCCGGCGTATTGCGGCGTGAACCCGCACTCGCTCGCGACGTTGACGATGAGGAGCGTGCGGCCGCGGTAGGCGTCGAGCCGGACCGGCGTCCCGTCGATCGCAGTGGCCTCGAAATCGTACACGGACGCCACTTTACGCCTCGCGGATTTCGACGCGCTGGAGCGCCGGCAGATCGAGCACGTCGGTGGCGCGCCTGAAATCCTCCGGCCGCACGAGCAGATCGACGCCGCTCATCCACAGCGACGGTCTGACGCCGCCGCAGTCGTCGCGCGACAGCACGGCCTCGATCCCGGCCGCCTCGAGCGCGGAGAGCGCGAGATCGGCCTCGATACGATTGAGAAATGTCCGCACGGTTACGAGATGGCTGAGCGGCATGTCCTTGTCTTGCAGTCTATCGCAGCGGCGCTACTCGGCCGCCAGCGCGACCGTCGGATCGATCTTCGTCACGCGCCACGCCGGCAGCAGGCTCGCGGCGATCGCCGCCGCGGCGAGCACCGCGACGACGACGGCCGCGACCACGGGATCGTGCGGGTCCACGCGGTACAGCACCGGCTCGAGCGGCCCGGACCCGAGCAGGCCGATGCCCAGGCCGATCGCGAGGCCGATCGCGAGCTGGATCAGACTGCGCTGCATCACGAGCCGCACGAGCGATCCTCGCGGCGCCCCGAGCGCCGACCGCACGCCCATCTCGCGCGTGCGCTGCGTGACGGCAAACGACATCACGCCGTAGAGGCCCGCGGCGGCGAGAAACAGCGCCGAACCGCCGAACGACACGAAGAACGTCCCGAAGATGTTGTAGAACAGCTGCTGGAGATGAACGATGTCCTGCTCCGTGAGGACGTCGTACACGGGCAGGTCACGGTCGATCGACGCGAGCGCCGAACGCACCAGGGACAAGACGGCGGTCGGGTTCTCGCGCACGCGCACAGCGATCGCCACCACTCCGCCGTACTCGCTCTGTGCCATCGGCGCGTAGTAGCCGGCACGGGTCGGGCTGGTCTCGCCGACGCCCTGCATCAGCATGTCCGGCACGACGCCGACGACCGTGAGCCACGGCGCCTTCGAGTCGGCGCGGCCGCGCTTGATTCGGCGCCCGATGGGATCGGCGTCCGCGAAGAACTCGCGCGCGAACGACGCGTTGACCACGGCCACGCGCTCCCCGTTTGCGTCGTCGGACATCGCCAGGTCGCGTCCCTTCAGGAGCCCGACTTGGTACGCGTCGAAGTAGCCCGGCATCACGGCCATCGTCCGCACTTCCTGGTAGTCGACGTCCTGCGCGTAGACGCGTCCCTCGATCTGAATCGCGGTGATGTCGGCGCCGCCTCCCGGGACCGCGCCGTCGGTCATCGTCGCGGCGTCGACGCCGCCGATTGCCTGGAGCCGCGGCAACAACTGATCGCAGAAGCGCTGGCGGGCGGGCAGCGCCGGATACAGCGTGTGCGGCAAGCTCACGTGCATCGTCAGCACGTTGTCGACGGCGAACGGCAGCTTCACCGCGCGGAGCTGCACGACGGTCTTGACCATCAAGCCCGCGGCGATGAGCAACGCGCACGAGATCGCAAGCTCCGCGACGACGAGCGCGCCGCTGAACCGGCCGAGCCGCGCGCTGGTGGAACCACGCGAGTCGTCCTTGAGGACGGAACCCGCCGACACGCGCGACGCGTGCAGCGCCGGCAACGCCCCGGCGGCCAGCGCCGCGAGGAGAATCAGGCCGCCGACGAACAGCACGACGCGGCTGTCGAGGCCAAACGTCATCCAGAACGGCGCCGGATTCGCGGCCATGGCGTCCGTGAACCAGCGGACGCCGACAATGCTGATGAGCACGCCAAGCGCGCCGCCGAGCAGGGCCAGCACGAGCACTTCCGTCAGGTGCTGGCGCACGATCTGCGCTCGGCCCGCGCCAATCGCCATGCGCACCGCGACCTCGCGCCGTCGCAGCGACGCGCGCGCGACGAGCAGATTCGAGACATTCACGCACGCGATGAGCAGCACGCCGATGCCGGCGCCGAGCATCGTGTACAGCAGTGCGTAGGCTTCGCGGCCCAACGCCGTCTCGACGAAGGGCTGGATGACGACGCCGACGCCCTGGTTCGTGTCCGGAAACTGCTGCGCGATGCCGGCGGCGATCCCCTCGACCTCTGCGCGCGCCTGGGCGATCGTAACGCCGTGCTTCAGCCGCGCGATGATCTCGTAGTCCGGTCCCTTGCCGCGCGGCGATCCGTGCGGGTTCAACGACAGCGGGATCCAGAGCGACTCGAGCTCGGGAAAACCGAATTTCGGCGGCATCACGCCGATCACGCGGCGAGGGACGCCGTTCGCGCGCAGGATCATGTTGACGACGTCCGGTGACGCGCCGAATCGCTTGCGCCACACATCGTCGCCGAGCAGGATCACCGCCGGCGCGCCCGGCTGGTCGTCGCCCGTCTCGAATCCGCGCCCGAGCGCGGGCTTGACCTTGAGCGCCTCGAACGCCGCGACCGATAGCTCTCCCGTGCTCACGCGCTCCGGCCGCCCCTCGTCGCTCGAGAGGTTGATCGACGTCGTGTCGTACGCGCCGAAGGCGTCGAACACGGTCTGACGCGATTGCCAGATCGGCAGGTCCTGCGCCGGAATCAACATGTAGGAGTCGGGGTCGGACACCTTCTTTTCATGGAGCGCAACGACGCGATCGGGCTCGTCGAACGGCAGGCCCTTGAACAGCGCGCCATTGACGACGCAGAAGACCGTCGTCGACAGGCCGAGGCCGAGCCCCAGCGTCACGATCGCGACGATCGAGAGCGTCGGGTACTTGCGTAGCGCGCGAATGCCGGAGCGCAAGTCGGCGGCGAACGACGCCAGGCCTCGCATGAATCAGAAGACGATGCCGAATCCGATGGCCGGACCGTGGAGCGTCTGCTTGGAGACGAGCGGGCGATCGAGCGAGCCGACCTTCGCGTTGTCCACGGTCACCTTGAAATACACCCACGAGTAGCCGAGCCGCAGGTCGAAGTGATCACCGAAGTGCCGGTCGGCGTAGACGTCGGCTTGCAGGTCAACGTCGGCGCCGACGCCGAAGCCGCCGCCTTGAAACGCGAGGTCGAACGTCCAGCGGCCGCCTTTCGATCCGCGCCAGTCGACGCCGACCAGGGGATCCCACACCGCGGGCTTCGTGCTGCCGCTGATCGTGGACGCGCCGGTGGCCGTCGGAGTGACGACGGGCGTGAGCGTCACGTCGAGCTTCTCCGTCACGCGGCGGACGCCGACGGTGGCTGAGAGCCGCTTCACGACGCGCACGCCGCCGCGCGCGAGGAAGAAATACGTGTTGCTGTCCACGGATCCGAACGGCGTGGCCTGGTGGGCCGAGAGCGCCGCCCACTGTCCGTTGAGCTCTGCGAACCAGCGCGGCGCCTCGAACGACACGCCGGCCATGTACGCCGCGTTGAACGACCAGTCGGTCGACGCCGTCTGATCGCCGCCCTCGCCTCCGCCGCCCGTGTCCGGCAGATGGATCGACGCGCCGAAGATCGGCGCGCGCACGAGCAGCGGATACACCGTCACCCGCATCGGCGGCTGCGCCGCCTGCAGCTGAAGCAGCAAGAGACCAAGGGCGATCGTCATGGCCGGTCGGTCTCAGAGTATATTCCGTCGAGCTCGCCGGCCCATGACTGAGCCCACCGTCCCCGTACGCCGCGCGGCCGTCGCGTTCATCCTGATCACGGTGCTCCTGGACATGCTCGCGCTCGGCATGATCATTCCCGTGCTGCCGAAGCTCATCGAGGCGTTCCGCGGCGGCGACACCGCGCGCGCAGCGACGACGATCGCGGTGTTCGGCACGGCGTGGGCCGCGATCCAGTTCTTCGCGTCGCCCGTGCTGGGATCGCTCTCCGATCACTTCGGCCGCCGGCCGATCGTGCTGGCGTCGAACTTCGGGCTCGGCTTCGACTACGTGCTGATGGCGCTCGCGCCGACGCTCGGCTGGCTGTTCGTCGGCCGCGTGATTTCCGGGGTGACCGCCGCCAGCGTGCCCGCGGCATTCGCGTACATCGCGGACGTCACGCCGCCGGAACGGCGCGCGAAGTCGTTCGGGCTCATGGGCGCCGCCTTCGGCGTCGGCTTCATCGTGGGACCCGTGCTCGGCGGTCTGCTCAGCCGGGGCGGCCCTCGCCTCCCCTTCTGGGTGGCCGCCGGCCTCAGCCTGGCCAACGCGATGTACGGCTTGTTCGTGCTGCCGGAATCGCTGTCGCGCGAGCGGCGCATGGCGTTCTCGTGGAAGCGCGCGAACCCGTGGGGCGCGCTGAAGCTGCTGCGAACGCATCAGCAGCTGCTCGGATTCGCGGCCGTGCACTTCCTCTACTACCTGGCGCATCAGTCGCTGCAGAACGTGTTCGTCCTCTACGCGGGCTATCGCTACGGATGGGACAGCTTTGCGGTCGGCCTCGCGCTCGGTGGCGTCGGCGTGTCGACGTCGATCGTGCAGGGCATGCTCGTGGGGCCAATCGTCGCGCGATTCGGCGAGCGCCGCGCGCTCATCACCGGGCTCAGCTGCGGCGCGACGGCCTTCGTGATCTACGGCCTCGCCCCGACCGGGGCGCAGTTTCTGATCGGCATTCTCGTGATGTCGTTCTGGGGCCTGTACGGGCCGTCGGCGCAAGGGCTGATGACGCGGCGCGTCGGCCCGTCAGAACAAGGGCAGCTTCAGGGCGCGCTGACGAGCGTCGTCACGATCGCGGGCATCGTCGGCCCGGCGCTGTTCTCGCTGACGTTCGCGACGTTCATCGGCGCGCGGCGCGACTGGCACCTGCCGGGCGCGCCGTTCCTGCTCGCGTCGATGCTGCTCGTGGTCGCGGTCGCGCTCGTGTGGCGCATCACGCGCCAGCAAAGTACTGACGGCGCAGCAGCCGCTGGTGCCCCGGCGTGAAGTAGTCCTTCTGCCACGTGTCGTCGGGCACCAGATCCTGTGGGTGAAAGTCCGGCTCGTTGTTCGTCTTCGCGATGAAGACGGCCTCGCGGAACGCGTTGTGCGAGTAGATCCGCATGAACTCGCCGAGGTAGATGTCCGCCACGCGCGTGTTGCCGCGAACGACGACGACGTTCTCGTTGTTCGTGTTGACGCTCGCTTCGCTGAAGTTCGCCGACCCCGTCAGGACGATCGGCTCCGGGCCGAGCGGATCCACGAGCATGTACTTCGTGTGGATCCACAGCACCTGCTGCTCGTTCGTGAGCTTGCGCCGCTCCGCCAGCCAGCGATCGAAGCTGTTCGTCTCGATGTTGTGGCCGATCGCGACGACGACGTTCGGGAGCCGGCGGATTCTGGCGATGTCGATCTTGCCCTGCGCCAGCCCCGCGCCGTTGCCTTCCTTTTCCATCAACGCGAAGCGCAACACGCCGTCGGGCTGCTCGTAGACGTGCTGGAACCGCTCGTCCATGCCGAACGCAAAGCTCATGAACAGCGCCTGCCCGGGATTCTTCGCGCGCGCGGCGACCGACGCCTGCCAGTCCAGCACCTTGAGGCCGCTGCGAGGCGAGAAGATCTCGAGCAGATCCGCGTTCAGCGGATCCGCCGGACTCGGGTTGTGCGTCTTCATCCACGTGCGCTCGGTGTCGCTCGTTGGGTTGTCCTTGAGCTCGTTCCAGTAGTCGAGGTAGGCCTGCGCCATCGCCGCGTCCTCGACGATGTGGCCGCAGTTCGAGTGGCCGTAGATCCCGACCTCCGTGAGATTCGTCGATCCCGTCCACACGGAGATCGGCGCGCCGTTCTTCGTCAGCACGACGAATTTGTTGTGCATGATCTTGCCGGTCGTGCGCGCGCGGCAGAACGAGCCGATGCCCTCGGCCGCGATCGCGGCCTCGTTCTTCGTCACCGGCCCGCCCGGAATGCCGTCGTAGACGACGTGCACGTCCGCGCCGGTCGCGGCCGCGGCCTTGAACGCCTGGAGCGCAGCGGGCCACTGAAACTCGTAGATTGCCGCGAACAGCCCGAACGACGGACCGTTGGCCCGCGCGAGAAACGCCTGGAACGCTTCGAGCAACCCGCGCGACAACCAGCGGAACGCGTCGTCGCCCCATTCCTCCGGGTCCTTGTTGAGAAAACGCCGCGCGTACTCCTGCGACGCGGCCGAACCGCGGTTGAAGAACGTCGAATGCGTGTCGCCGAGCTCAGACTCGGTCGTCAACCGCGCGCTCGCGTGCGGGCCCTCGATGAGATGGTCGGGCGTGCCGGACAAGGGAATCGCCGTGTAGGTGTAGTCGTGGTCAGGCTTCGCGCTGTAGTCGGCCCACTGAAAGGTCTGGAACGGATGCTGCCGGCTGGACGCCTGGCCGCCGAGGCCGGGATTGGTGGCCTTGAACGTTTTCATCCCGGTCATCCAGTACTTCTCGTCCTCGGTGTGGTCCTCGCGCTGGATGGCAAACCCGAGGCAGCCCGGTCGCGCCGCGTCGGTCAGGTCCAGACCGAGCGTGACGACGTTGGTGCCGGCGATGGCGTTGATCGTGACGCCGTCGGTGACGACGCGCTTGCGCATGGGACACTACTTTCTGGCGCGGCCGGCGAGCCTTACGATCGTCACCGCGGCGCGCTTGGTTTGAACGGACAGCGTCGAGAGATCGGCGGTCTCGCCCGGCGTGTGATCGTCGTGGCCCTTCAGTCCGACGGCGTCGATGATCATCGGCACCTTGTCGGCGACGAACGACACGTCGGCGGCGCCGGCCTTGTCAGGGCTCACGGCCTCGACGGCGCCGAGGCCCAGGCCACGGCTCACCGTGTCGTAGAGCGCGAGCAGCTCGGTGTTGCCCGGCGCGGGCGCGAGCGGCGGGTAGCCTTCGTCGAAGACGATCTCCGCCTTCGTGCGCGGCAGCGACTCGGCGACGATCGCCTCCATCGTCTTCTTTGCCTGCGCGAACTGATCCGGCGTGAGCGCGCGCAGATCGCCGGCCACCGTCACGTGCTCGGCGACGACATTCGTCTTGCCGAAGGCGGTGCCGCGCGCCTGCGTCTTGTTGAAGTCGACCGACGTCCCGCCGAGCAGCACGCCCGGGTTGAACGTCAGATGCGCCTGACCGGCGAGCCTGGTGCGAAACGCATCGAGAATCCGCGCCGCCTCGAACACCGCGCCGGCGCCGACTTCCTGTTGAAAGATCTGCGACGAGTGCGCTGGCGTGCCGGTCGTCGTCAGGATCCAGCCGGTCGTGCCGCGCCGCGCGACGACCGCGTGCGACGGATTGCCGTCGCCGTCCTCGAATCCGAGCGCGACGGTCGCGCCCGTCGCGGCCTCTGACAGCGCCGCGCGGGCGCGGGCCAGCGGCCGGCCCGTGTCTTCTTCGTCGCCGGTCATCACGACGACGACGTTCATGGCCTGCAGCGCGCCGACGGCATTCAGCGCCTTGAGCGCCTGAACGATGATGACGTCGCCGCCCTTCATGTCGATGATGCCGGGGCCCTTCGCGGTGTTCGCGTCGAGCCGCTCGAACTTCTGAAACGGACTGTCCGCGGGGAACACGGTGTCGAGATGGCCGATGAGCAGAATCTTGGGGCCAGCGCTCGCGTGCGTCGCGACGAGGTGGCCCGCGCGCCCGAACGGCGCGCCGTCAATCCACGTCGTCTTGAACCCGAGCGCGTCGAACTCGGCCTTGAACAATGCGCCGACCTGCCGCACGCCCGCAAGGTTGTCCGTGCCGCTGTTGATGTTGACGGCGCGCTCGAGCAGGCTCAGCGCCTCGCCGTTGTGCGCCTCGATCCAGCGGGCGATCCCGGGCTCGTCAACGTCCGGAAGTTTCGTCCCCTGCGCGCGCATGAGCGCCGCGCCGACGACGAGGAGGAGGATCACGCCGGGAGTAGTTTTTCGCAGAATGTAATTCTTCCAGAGTGTCATTTGACGGTGTCGTCAGGGTGCTCGGATCGCCGCTTCTCCGCTTCGCCCGCAACGATGATCTCGACGGCCTTTCGCTTGTCCTCGGAGAGCAGATCGTACACCGCGCCGGCGGCGCCCGTTCCCACGCCCAGACCTCGACCCAGCCGCTTGCGCCGCCAGGTCTTGACGACGACGAGGATGACCAGCAGCAGCAGTCCGAGCGCGATGACGCCTTGAAGGTCCATAGGGTCAGAAAATCATACCGGGAGTGTTTTTACGCAAAACGTAAGAACACTCCCGGTATGATTTGCAGTTTTTACAACCGTGGCACCAGATCCGCGGCGATGAACTCGGCGAGCGCGGCGATCGTGCGCGACGGGTTCAGGCCCAGCGCTTTCGGCACGATGGCGCCGTCGGCGACGAACAGGCCGGGATACCCGAACACCTCGCCCTTGTAGTCGACGACACCCGTCGCCGCGGACGTGCCCATGTTGCAGCCGCCGAGCGGGTGCGGCGTGATGAGGTCGTGGCCGATCGTCCAGGTCAGCGGCGTGAGCGGCAACCCGCCCGTCAGCTGCGCGAGCTTCTGGTGCGCCGACACGACCGCGTCGAGCGTCGCCTGCGACGCCTTGATGTCCCAGTCGAGAAACAGCTTGCCGCTCTTGATCGACATCACGCCGTCCGCCGCGTCGCGCGACTGCGCGAACCACGGCATCACGTGCCGGATGACGTCGATCGCGTTGAGCACGGGCATCAGCGACGCCGTCACGCGCTGCATGAACTCGTTGTTCGCGTTGCCAGTCGCGGCGCTCGCCTTCAACCCGTCGAACCCCGGCAGCGGCAAGCCGCCGTCCTCGATGAAGATCTGCTGGCCCTGATACGCGCCGTCCAGCAGATCGATCGCCGCGGTGATCGTCGGCCCGTGCGTCGGATCGACCTCGCGCATCGGATGGATTGCCGGCGTCAGAAAATCGCCGTTGCTGCTCCACCCTCGCCCGAGGCGCAGGCTGAGATTCGGCAGCCCCGCCTTCGACTTCAGCAGCAGCTCGGTCGATCCGATCGATCCGGCGGCGACGATGACGCGCGGCGCGGTCAGCGTGATCCGCGTGAGCTTGCCGTTCGAAATCTGATCGACACTGAGCTCGAATCCGCCGGCGACCGCCTTGATGCTCTGCACCATGTGCAGCGGCCGGATGTCCGCGCCCGCCTTCGCCGCCACCGCGAGGTAGTTGAAGTCGAGCGTGTTGCGCGCCTTGACCGGACAGCCGATGTCGCACTGCCCCAGATGCACGCACGTGCCCTGCTGCACGCCGTGGATGTTCGTCACCGTTTTCGACTTTGCTGGGTTGTGCGCGTCCGGCAAGTCGTACGACCAGTTCGGGTCGTACGTCACTGCGGTCCCGAGCGGCCGGAAACGCGCGCCCCAGCCGGCGGCCTCAGCCGAGTCCTTGAGCAGCTTCGTGCGCTCGGGCCACTGCGGCTGCGGAACGGGTTTGATCTCCATCATCCGTCCGACTTCCGCGTAGTGCGGCGCGAGCTTGTCGTACGTGATCTCCGCGGGCCAGCCCGCGTCGAACGAGTCGCGCTTGGCTTCGACCGAAATGTTCGCGTAGACGAGCGACCCACCGCCCACGCCGGCGCCCGTCGCGACGGTCATGTGCGGCCAGATCCGCATGTCGAACCAGCCGTTGTTCTTCGCGGGATCGCTCGGATCGAACACCCACGGATCGGTCGGCTTGCGTGGAAACGTGTCCGGGCCCCACTCGCGCCCGCGCTCGAGGACGATCACTCTGGCGCCGGCCAGCGCGAGGCGGCACGACGTCACCGCCCCGCCAAATCCCGATCCGACGATGATCACATCTGCGTCCGGCATGGCGTCCTCGACTAGGAAGTGGAGAGCAAGCCGCCGTAGACGTCGAGCAGCTTGCCCATGAAGAGCGTCGTGAATCGCGTGAGCGCGTTGAGGCGCGCGGCCGGCGTCGGCCCCGTCACCTGGAACGTCGTCATCTCCTGGATGAAGTCGAAGAGTCCGATCCGGATGATGCCGGTCGCCACCAGATCGGCGGTCGGCTCATCGGCCGCGAGCACGTGCCCTTTGTAGATCGACGTGAAGAGCGTCGTCGTGTCGTCCCAGATGTCCGTAATACCGCCGTCGTTCTCGACGTGCTTGACGCCGGAGATCGTCCGCTCGGAGCCGTCGAAGTGCCGCACGAACAGGCGGTAGCGCATTTCCTTCTTGCGCGGATCGACCGTGCTGACGAGCAGGTTGAACTCGCCCGAGTCGATCGGCATCTTGCCGCCGAGCCACGGCGAGTCGCAGGTGCCGGTCACCGCCATGCGGTGGTTCGGATCGGTGATGAGCGCGTCGGCGTCTTCCGTGCGAATCGTGAGGGCGACGTCGAGCTTCTTGTTCTGCGACTTGCCGAGATCGAAGCCCTTCTGGAAATCGGCGCCCGGCGCGACGAAGCCCTTCATCTGCTCGCTGAACTGCAGCGTCGTCGCCGCCGCGACCGGAGTCGGCGGCGTGACGGGCGGCCCGAGATTCACGCCCTGCGCGCGGCACCACGCCCGCGCCATGTCGACGCCGAGGTTGACCGCTTCGGCCATCCGATCGCGCGAGAGGTTGAAGAGATAGTGCACCGGCACTTCCGCCTCGAGGAGCTTGAACGTGATCGTGCGGCCGAACTCACCGGTGTTGCCGGCGGCGATGGCCTGGTTGTTCTTGTTGATGCGGTCGACAATCGCATTGAAGTTGCCGTCGGCGACGGTCTCGATGATCTGGAAGTACTGCTCGACGAATCCGGGGCGCCATTCGTCGCGCTTGCTCACGGTCCAGATCGCCCAGATCTCATCCGCGCCCCGACGAATGGCTTCCTCCACGTTGGCGTCGCTGAGGTACACGGCGTCGATGTAGAGATCGCCGTTGATCTTGACCGGCGGAAACCACATCGGCAGCGACACGGAGCTCACGAGCCGGTCTTCGTCCATCCCGGCGTTGGTCACGACCTCGAGGCGCTTCTTGGAGAAGTTGCAGAGGTTGAACGTGCCGAGCTTGGCGCCCGCGCGGATCTTGTTCCAGTCGAGGCCCCACTTCGGAAACAGGTTCTGGCGCATCGCGTCGAGCGTGAAGAACGACTGCTGATGCGCGAACTCGCCGGGCCCGGCGAAATTCGGCGCCGCGCCGATGAACGGATCGTAGTTGCGCCAGTTGTCGGCGATTTGTTTGCCCGACATCCCCTGGCAGTACATCGCCAGGTTGAAGCACCCGCCGCTCGCGCCGTCGGCGTGATCGAACGTCACGCCAGCTTCATCGAGCCAGACTTGCAGAACGCCGGCCTGGAACCCGACTTTCAGGCCCCCGCCAGCCATGATCAGCGAGCGCTTCGCCATAGACCCTCCAAAATTGGGCCGGGCCGAGTACAGGGCGCGGCCGAAATTGTTGCGGGGAGTGTTCCTTGATACGACAGGCGCGGGCTGGACGCAATGGGAATTTCAGCCGCCGACGACGTTCGGGTTGGCGGTGTTCACGTTGCGTTTCAGGAACACCTGGCCGGTCTGTTTCCAGAAGAAGCTGACGTCGCCGTCCTGCGACACCACGAATGCGGCCGTGTTCGCGGCCACGGCGACGCAGCGCAGGGCCGACCGGTGGCGCATCCCGAAGCTCTCGCTGTCCACCCGCGGCCGGGTCCGGGCCGGATCCTCGCCGTCCAGCACTTCGTAAGCACGGACCGGTGCGGCGGCGTCGAGCACGATTTCCGCCCCGAATCCGAGCACCCGCAGGTCCGAGCTCAGCACGACGGCGCCGTCGACCGCCGTCCAGCGGGAGACCAGATCGGCGGCATCCGCCAAATCCGCGTCGGCCGCAAACGCCGCTGTCTGGAGCGCGGCGAGCGCCGCAGCCCCGCCCGTCTCGCGCCCGCGCTCCCGGCGGCGCCGGCGCTCGGTCAGCTCGTGACCGACGGTGAGGAACCGCACGAACCGCTGCGCCAGCACGCGCGCGTTCGCGTCCACGTCGTACTTGAGCCGGACCGGCAGCGTCCCCTCGGATCCCGGCGCGACGAGCAGCACCGTTCCGCCGTGGCCGTGCTCGCGCACGCCGTTGACGATGCAGAGGATGGTGTTGAGGAGCGCGGTCCAGAGAAAGTCCGACGAGGCCGCCGGCCATTCGTCCTCGAGCGTTGTGATGGCGGGCCGCAGCGCGGCCTCGCCGCGCGCGAGGATCTCGTTCATCGGCAGGAACTCGAGCGACGAGAACGCGATCTGATCGTGCAGCTGCCCGGATCGAAACGCCGCGAGCTTCACGCTGCCCTGATAGATGTGGAGCTCGCCCGCTTCGCGCACTTCGATCACGAGCGCGAACGGCGCCGGCGGCGAATGAAACGACCGCCCGCTTCGCGCGCGCGCGAGCTGCGCGCCCACGTGCAGGATGCCCGCCATCTCGCACGCGTCCGCGTCCTGGCGATCGAGCGGCCACCGCACGAGGATCGCGGCGTTGGCCGGGCTCACGGCGGGCGCGAGGGACCGAATCGCGTCCACGGTCACCGGACGCGGCGGCTGAAACGGCACCACGGGCACGGACTCACCGAAGCGGTCGCGCCACACTTCGATGTCGGGTGTGCAACACAACACGAATCGCAGATCGCGGCCCTCTTCGCGCTCGAGGCTGGCGAAGAACGCGGTCTCGAGCAGGTGCTTGAGCTGCGCCGCCGACGGCAGCGGCGGCCCCGCGCCCTCGGCGCGCGGCGCGAACGTGTGCCACCGTGCGATCACCTGATCGGCCAGGTCGCCGGGAAAGGCGTACTCCATGGGAATGGACAGCGTACGATAGCACCGGTGGGAGGACGTCTCATGCGTGGTCCGTCGTGGGTGCCGGCGCTGGCCTGCACCGTCGGGGTGTCGGTCGTCATCGGCTGCAGTCATCCGCCGGCGCCCGCGCCCGCGGCCGTGTTCGATCTCGAGGAAGCGACGATCGCGTCGCTGCAGCAGCGGATGGAAAGCGGACAGGACACCGCGCGATCGATCGCCGAGAAGTACCTCGCGCGGATCGAGGCGATCGATCGCTCCGGCCCCGAGCTCCACAGCGTGATCGAGATCAATCCGGATGCGCTCGCGCTGGCCGACGCGCTCGACGCCGAGCGGAAGACGAAAGGCCCGCGCAGTCCGCTCCACGGCATCCCGGTGTTGATCAAAGACAACATCGCCACCGCCGATCACATGCAGACGACGGCCGGATCGCTCGCGCTCGAGGGATCGATCGCGCCGGCCGATGCGTTTCTCGTCGCAAAACTGCGCGACGCGGGCGCGGTCATCCTCGGCAAGACCAATCTCAGCGAGTGGGCGAACTTCCGATCGACGCACTCATCGAGCGGCTGGAGCGGACGCGGCGGGCTGACGCGCAATCCGTACGCGCTCGATCGCAACCCGTCGGGCTCGAGCTCGGGGTCGGGCGTCGCGGCCGCCGCGAACCTCGCCGCGGTCGCGATCGGCACGGAGACAGACGGATCGGTCGTGTCGCCGTCGAACAACAACGCGCTCGTCGGCATCAAGCCGACAATCGGGCTCATCAGCCGCTTTGGCATCGTGCCGATCTCCCACAGCCAGGACACGGCGGGCCCGATGACCCGGACCGTCGCGGACGCCGCCCTGCTGCTCACCGTGATGAGCGGCAGCGATCCGGCCGATCCCGCGACGCATGACAGCGACGCGAAGCGCCAGCGTGACTACTCGAAGTTCCTCGACGCCGGCGGGCTCTCGGGCGCGCGGCTGGGCGTGATCCGGCAACGGCTGATGGGCTACAGCCCGGCGACCGATCGCGTGATGGAGGCGGCGATCGCGGATCTCAAGCGCCTGGGCGCGATCATCGTCGATCCGGCGGACGTCGCGACGATCGGCCAGTTCGACGACTCCGAGCTCGAGGTGCTGCTCTACGAGTTCAAAGCGGATCTGAACAAGTACCTTGCCTGGCTCGGCCCCCACGCGCGCGTGCACTCACTGAAGGACGTCATCGAGTTCGACGAGGCGCACCGCGACACGGAGATGCCGTACTTCGGCCAGGAGCTCATGCTGCGCGCGCAGGACAAGGGCCCGCTCACCGACAAGGCGTACCTCGCGGCGCTCGAGAAGAACCATCGGCTGTCGCAGCGCGAGGGAATCGACGCCGTGATGGATCGCATGCACCTCGACGCGCTCATCGCGCCGACGAGCGGACCGCCGTGGCTCACGGACCTGGTGAACGGCGACTACTCGACGAATGGCTCGTCGACGATCGCGGCGGTCGCCGGCTACCCGCACATCACGGTGCCCGCCGGTCAGACGTTCGGGCTGCCGATTGGCCTCTCGTTCATCGGCCGCGCGTGGAGCGAGCCGGTGCTGCTGAAGCTCGCCTACGCGTACGAGCAAGGGACGAAGCGGCGCGCGCCGCCGACGTTCGTGCCGACGGCGCCGCTCGATCTGCGTCCGCCACGGTGAAGGCGATGAAGGACATGAAGACTCGGATCACCATGAAGTCATGGAGACTCATGAAGACTCATGGAGGACGGACCAGTCTCTGAGCGCCGTCGATCTGACGGCCGCCGCAGGCGGCCCTGGCGATTGGGCGGGGAAGGCCAGAAACAAGAGCAAGACATCTCACCGCGTTCGCTCTTGTTTCTGGCCTTCCCCACCCAATCGCGCCCGGCTTCGCCGGGCAGTCAGATCGACGGCGGGCGATGTGATCCGATCTGCATGCTCTTCATTTGCTTCACGCCCTTCATGCCTACCTCCGGGGTCTACCGCAGCAATTTGAACGCGTGCTGCCACTTGCCCGTGAGAAACCCCGGGATGCACCAGAGCTGACACAGCGGCTCGATGACGCGCGCTGATTTCGCGGTGCCCAGGTCCTCGCCCTCGTAGCCGAACTGATCGATGATCCGCGCGGCGATCTTCTTCGCGCCGGCGTCGTTGCCGCAGTAGAACATCGTCGGCTTGCCGCCCGCGAGCTGCGGGTTGACCATCAGCGCGTTGCCGACGCTGTTGAAGGCCTTGACGAAGTGAATCGCCGGAAACGCCGTCTGCAGCCGCTCCATGAGCGACTCGTTCGGGCCCGTGAACACGCGGAGCACGCCATCCTCGGGCGGCGCGTCGCTCAGCGGATTCGTGACGTCGATCACGAGCTTGCCGCGAAGATTGTCCGGCCCGGATTCGCGCACTGCGTCCTCCGCGATCGTGCCTTTCACGGCGAGCACGGCACCTTCACACCACGACGCAGCGGCCTCGAACGGCAGCGCGGTGATGCCCGTCGTCTTCGAGAAGTCGGCGAGCTTGTCGGATGACCGGCTCGCGATCCGCACGTCGTAGCCGTGCGTCTTGAGGCCTTTCGCCAGCGTTTGACCGACCGCGCCGGATCCGAGCACTGCCATGCGCATACGCGTCCTTCTTTCTTTCTCGGGGAGCGAGCGGTGATCGTACTCGCGGCGGCGCCGAACCAGCCCCGCCCATTCGGGTGATGTTCGAGCGGCAGCGGCTCTGCGACACTCGCGGACATGAGTGACCTTTCCATTTCGACGTTTTCAGATCAACTCGCCGATGCCGTCGCCTCCGTGGCCGCGTCGGTCGTGCAGGTGCAGGGCCGCCACCGTCCGGTGAGCGGCGTCGTCTACGCGCCGGGCGTGGTGCTGGCGACCGCGCGGGCGCTCGGACGCGAGGACGGCGTGCGCGTGACCACGCCTGATGGCCGCACGCTCGACGCGGAATTCGGCGGCTGGGATCCGGCGAGCGGCCTCGTCGTGGTGCGCGCGAGCGGCCTCGACGCTCCGCCGGTGCCGGTCGCCACCGCGCCGGCTCGCGTCGGTCATCTCGCCCTGGCGGTGGCGCGCTCGTGGAGCAACGCGATCACCGCAAGCGCCGGCCTCGTGTCCGTGATCGGCGGGCCGCTGCCGACCTGGCGCGGCGGCAAAATCGATCAGGTGATCCGAACCTCGGCGCCGATGCACGACGGGTTCGCCGGCGGCGCGTTCATCGACGTGCGCGGCCAGCTGATCGGCGTGAGCACGGCCGCGTCGATCCGCGGCCTCAACGTCGTCATTCCGGCGGCGATCGCGTGGAAGACCGCCGCGCAGCTGGTCGAGTATGGCACGCCGCGGCGCGGCTATCTGGGCCTGGCCGGTCAGCCCGTTCACCTGGCCGACCGCAAAGGCAAAGATCGCATCGAGCGCAACGGACTGCTCATCGTCAGCGTGTCGGGCGGCAGTCCCGCGGACGCGGCCGGGCTGCTCGTCGGCGACGTGTTGCTCGAATTCGACGGCGAACCCGTAGAATCGCCGGGAGGGCTGCTCGAGCTGCTGGACGGCTCGCGCGTCGGGCGCGCCGTGTCGGTGCGGATCCTGCGCGGCGGCGTCGAGCAGGCGGTCACCGTGACCGTCGGCGAACGGACGTCTCAGACTCAATAACGATGCGCGTCGTGCTCGTGGGCACGCCGGACCAACGCCGGCGCTTGCGTGAAGCCGTCGGGGGCACGGCGCAGATCGTGGGCGAAGCCGCGACGATTGCCGCGGCGCGCGCGTCCGGGCTCACTGCCGACGGATGGCTGATCGCGCCGTCAGCCGGTCCGATTGGCGCGACCGACGAGACGATCGCGACGCCGATCGAAGCGCTGACGCCGCGTGAGACCGAAGTGCTCGAGCTCGTCGCCGAGGGCCTGCCGAACAAAGCCATCGCCGGCCGCCTCGGCATCAGCGATCAGACAGTGAAGTTTCACGTCGCGCAGATCTGCGCGAAGCTCGGCGCCAGCAATCGCACGGACGCGGTGCGAAGGGCGTTGGAGCGAGGGCTCATTACGCTTTAGGGACGGGTTGGTTCCGCGGTTCCGGGGTTCACTGGCTGTGAGCATGATTCGCTGCCAATGAACCTCGGAACTCCGGAACCTCGGAACCTACTGTCCGATCCTTTTTCCGTTCGTGTCGTACGTCTCGACCGTGCCGAACTGCTTCAAGCTCTCGGCAATCTTCGACGCGTCGCCGACGACGACGATCTGGAGACGCGCGGGATCGAGGTACTTCTTCGAGGCGGCCTGGACTTCGGCCTGCGTCACCGCGTCGATCCGGTTCGGCAGCTTGTCCCAGTAGTCGGCGGGCAGCTTGTAGAGGCGGCTCGTGATGAAGTTGTTCAGCACGGCGCTCGGCGACTCGAGCTGCAAGGCGAACGACGACACGACGCCGCGCTTCTTGTCGGCGAATTCCTTCGCCGGCACCGCCTCGTCGCGCATCCGCGCGATTTCCGCGATCAGATCGCGCAGCGCCGGTTCGGTCACCTCGGTCCGCACGTCCATCGACGCGGTCCACGCGCCGCGGTATTGCAGCGCGGAGATGTTGCTGTACGCGCCGTACGTGTAGCCCTTCTCTTCGCGCAGGTCCGTGAACAGCCGGCCCGTCGGGCCGCCGCCGATGATCGCGTTCATCACGGTGACGATGTCGTAGTCCGGGCTCGTGCGCGAGATGCCCTGCGTGCCGACCCACAAGCTCGACTGCACCGAGTTGGGGCGCGCGATGAAGTAGACCTTCGCGGGCCCGAGCGCGGGCGGATCGGCCAGGATCGGATCCGGCGTGCCGGCTTTCTTCCAGGTCCCGAGCCTGGAATCCGCGAGCTTGCGCGCCTGCGCCAGGGTGATGTCGCCGGAGATCGCGAGCACCGCGTGATCGGGCACGTAATGGGCCTTGTGGAACGCCACGAGCGCGTCGCGCGACGTCTTGTCGAGCGCCTCGGCGGTCACCGAAACGCGCGATGCGGGATGCGCGCCGTAGATCACGCGCGAGAACATCTCGCTCGCGAGGAAGGTCGGGTTGCTCCGCTGCTGCGTCAGGCCGGTGCGCGTCCGCGTCTTGTAACGATCGAATTCGTCCTGCGGAAAGGTCGGCGTGAGCAGGATCTCCGACGCGAGCGCGAACGTCGCGTCGAAGTTCTCCGTCAGACTCGAGCCCGTCACCGAGGCGACCGCCGACGACAGCCCGGCGCCCACACCGACGCTCGCGGCCATCGTCTCGAGCGTCTCCGAGATCTGCTGCGTGTTCTTCGTCGGTGTGCCCTCGCGCATCATCGTCGCGGTCATCGACGCGAGGCCGGGCGTATCGGCAGGATCGAAGTATCCGCCGGCGCCGGGAATGATCAGCTGGAACGTCACCTGCGGCAGCCGGTGATCTTCGAGCACCATCAGGTGGATCCCGTTCGCGAGATCCGCCTCGGCCGGGCGCGGCAGGTTGATCTTGAGCAGGCTCGTCGACACGGGCGCGCGGCCCTTCATGACGACGGCTTTGGATTGCTGGGCGGGCGGCGGCGCCGCCTGGCGGGCCGACAGGACCGCGCCGGCGACGCACACCGCGGCGAGCACGGCCACCGTTCTACGTGTGATCGACATTACCGACCTCCCTGGCCGCCCGTGGCCGCTTTCGGGTTCGTGATGATGACGTTGCGGTTCGCCGGCGTCAGGTACTGACGCGCGACGCGCTGCACGTCAGCGGTCGTGACCTTCGCCAGCCGATCCGCGCGCGTGTTGACGAGATTCGGATCGTCGAAGAACAGCGCGTACTGCCCGAGCAGGACGGCGCGCTGGAGCGAACTGCCCAGTCCGTTGACGTACGAGCGCCGCTGCGTGTTGCGCGCCTTCTCGATCTCCCAGTCGGCGATCGGCGCGGTCTTCACCTTCTCGATCTCCGCGTAGATCGCGGCCTCGAGATCCGCGACCGACTTGCCGACGAGCACGGTGCCGCCGACCTGGAACAGGCTCGGGCCGCGCATGCTCGTGTTGCCGGCGAAGACCCCGGCGGTGAGCTGCTTGTCGCGCACGAGGCTGTCGTACAGACGCGAGCTGCGGCCGCTGCTCAGGATCGACGACAGCACGTTGAGCGCGTCGTCGTCCGGCGTGTTGCCGGGCGGCGTGTGCCACGCGATGTCGAGCCGCGGCGTCCGGGCGAGCGCGTCATCGAGCGTCAGCCGCTTCTCCGCGGTCTGCGGCGGCTCGGTCGTGTCCACGACGGGCGGCGCCGGCTGCGACGGGATCTTCTCGAAGTACGTCCGGATCTTCTCGAGACACTCGGCCGTCTTGAAATCGCCGACCACCGAGAGCACCGCGTTGTTCGGCGCGTAGTACGTCTTGAAGAACGCGCGCACGTCGGAGACGTCGGCGGCGTTCAGATCTGCCATCGACCCGATGACCGAATGCGAGTAGGCGAAGTTCTTGTAGGCCTGCTCGTTGATCGTCTCGAACGTCTTGCCGTACGGGACGTTGTCGACGCCCAGGCGCCGTTCTTCCTGGACCGCGTTGCGCTGGTTGTCGAGGTTGTCCTTGTTGATGTCGAGCGACCACATGCGGTCGGCCTCGAGGAACAGCCCGAGGTCCAGCTGGTTGGCCGGCAGCGTCTCGAAGTACAGCGTGCGGTCTTCGTTCGTCGTGCCGTTCATGTTGCCGCCGTTGTTGAAGATCAGCGTGAAGTGCTCGCCGGGACCGACCTGCTCCGAGCCCTTGAACATCATGTGCTCGAACAGGTGCGCGAAGCCCGTGCGGCCCTGGCGCTCGTCCCGCGATCCGACGTTGTAGGTGACGGCCACCGAGAACACCGGGGCGTTGTGATCTTCCGCGAGGATGACTCGCAGTCCGTTCTTGAGCTTCGTGTCGGTGAACGTCACGCGCGGCGCGGCCGCGGTGGCGGTCGTCACGGCCATCAACACCGCGACCGACACCGGCGCGAATCTCCGGTACCGAGTTGACATGCGCTTGCCTCCTGTAAGTGCGTGTGTTCGTGATTATACGCAGGCCCGCGCGACGGGTTGCAGCGGTCCGAGTGCCCGATACCGGACGGGGCGCGCGACCGGCGGCCGCTAGGCGGTGTGGATGAACGCGACTTCCTCGACGCAACGCATGTAGTCGTTGGCGGCCTGACCAGGATCCACGCGGCCGGTTTTCAGCCCGGCTTCGAGGACCTCGAGCTTCGCGCGGCAGCTCTGCGCGCGCGCGACCTGTTCCTCGACGTTCTGCGACTTCAGCAACTGCGTCGCGACGGTCGCCGCGATCGATGAAACGGCGGCGGCGCCGCACAGTAGTTGCCAGGCGGGCGACGTCAGGCTGAACGCGGTGGTCAGCCACTTCGTGAACCCCGCGCCGCCGACGGCGGGCGCGGCCGTCAGCGCCGTCGCCACGGTGCCGCCGACGATCGTCGTGTTGAGCAGCCGCCGGCGGCGCGGCACGGCCGCCGCAAGAAACCGCTCGACCTCGGTCCGCTTGGCGCGTACCTGCGCGAGCAGGCTGTCATCGGATGCTGCGACGGCCATGGCCGCCTCCGTTCACGAATGCCCGGTCGGCTGCCGCCCCAGCCAGGCGCGTGTATCCGCAAGCTGCGCGGCGACAGCCGCGGGGGAGGTCGATTGCGGAGTGCGTCGCGCGGCGACCGCCGCTTCGGGCGTGATCGCCTTGAAGATGCCTTCGTCGAACGTCTCGTGATAGCGGCGCCAGTCCTCGAGACCGAGCGCGCTGAAATCTTTTCCCGATTCGTACAAGTCGCGCACGATGCGTCCCGTGACTTCGTGCGCGGTGCGGAACGGCAGGCCGCGGCCGACGAGGTAGTCGGCGACCTCCGTCGCGAGCAACAAGCCGGACGCGGCGCGGCGAGCGACGTCGGCGCGGAAGCCGAGCGTGCGCACGACCGTCGCGGTCGTCTGCACGCACCCGATCACCATGTCCTCGGCATCGAACAGCGTTGCCTTGTCTTCCTGCAGGTCCTTGTTGTACCCGTGCGCCAGGCCCTTCAGCGTCGTCAACCATCCGGTGAGCAGACCGACGGCTTTGCCGGCTTTACCGCGTACGAGCTCGAGCGGATCGGGGTTTTTCTTCTGCGGCATGAGGCTCGATCCGGTCGCGACCGAGTCATGAACCTCGAGAAAACCGAATTCTTCGCTCGACAGCACGATCACGTCCTCGGCGAGGCGGCTCAGATGGATCATCGTCATCGCGCACGCATAGAGGAACGTCGCGACGAAGTCGCGATCGCCCGACGAGTCGATGCTGTTGGCCACGATGCGCGAGAAGCCGAGGCGCTGGGCAAGGAAATGGACGTCGATGTCGTAAGCGGTGCCGGCGATGGCGCCGGAGCCGAGCGGCATCACGTCGGCTTCGCGCCGCGCGGCGTCGAGCCGATCGACGTCGCGCCGGAACGCGGCGGCGTGCGCGAGCCACAGGTGCGCGGCCAGCACCGGCTGCGCGCGGCGGAGGTGCGTATACGACGGGACGACGGTCTGGCCAGCCTGCTCGGCTTGATCGGCCAGCGCCCGCACGAGCCCCGCGACGGCGGACTGCACGTGCGGAATGCGCCGCATCAGGTAGCGCCGTGTGTCGACCGAAACCTGCTCGTTGCGCGATCGGCCGGTGTGCAGCCGCTTGCCCGCGTCGCCGATGCGCGCGACCAGCTCGCGCTCGACGAACGAGTGCACGTCCTCGTCGGACGCGTTTTGAAGGAGCGCGGGATTGGCGCGCACGGCTTCGCGCACCTCGTCGAGCCCGCGGACGATGGCGCGGACATCGGCGGCGTCGATCGCCCCGGCTTTGCCGAGCGCCTCGGCCCAGGCCTGGCTGCCGGCGATGTCGTCCTCGACGAGCCGGCGATCGACGGACAGCGACTTGCCGTAGTCGAAGACCTCCTTGTCGGGCTCCGACGTGAACCGGCCGGACCAGAGCGTGCTCATCGCGAGGTCACTTCACTCGTCTTTTTAGTTCGAACTTCCGACTTCGAACTTCCAACTTCTCCGAAGGCCTGGCGCCCGGCGACGCGGCAGTCGCCCTTGTAGAGCTTGAGGCGGACGGTCCCGGTCACGGGCCGTTGCACGTTGGCGACGAGCGCGTCGATCGCGTCGCGCGTGGGCGTGTCCCACTGGCCGCGCTGCACGAGATCCGCGTACTTCACGCCGAGCTCGGCGGCGAGCCGCTGCAGATCGGGCGGCGTCACGAACTGCTGGAGATCGTGGTGCGCCAAGGCGAGCACCGCGGCGGCGGGCGCGTCGAAGATCTCGCGCGACGCGGCGCCGCTGACGCCGCTGTCCACACGGTCGGCACGGCCGATGGCGTGCGCGCCGGCAATCGTCTCGAGACACTGGATGAGCTCGACGAGCGGCATCGCGATGCCGTTGAGCTTCACCGGCACGCCGCGCTCGAACTCGATCTCCACGAACGCGGGCCGCTCCGGCGCCTCGATCGCCGACTTCGACGTCAGAAACAGCTCGTCGGGCACCTCCTGTGCGGCGTCCACAAGGAGGCCGCACTGAATCGATCGCCCCCAGAGATTGGCGTCGACGCGATCCGGGCGCTCCACGTTGGCCGGGATCGGAATGCCACGTTCCTTCGCGTACGGGATCAGCTGCGATTGACTTTGCCCCCACGACTGCGCGAGCGAAATGACCTTGAGCGCCGGATCGATCGCGCGCACGGAGCGATCGATCGCCGACCCAAACCGGCGATCGCCGTGCGCGACGGCCTTGGCGCCTTCGATGTGCGCGATCTCGACGAGCTTGCGCGCGATGAGCGGCCGCGAGAGCGCCGTGGCGAGCGGATCGCCGCTGTGACCGACGGCGCCGGCCTGGAGCGCCGGCAGCACGAATCGGCGCGCCAGATCCTCGCGCGCGTCGAGCACGTGGGCGCGCACGGCGCCAATCGCCAGCGCGCGCTCGCGCACGTCGTCGAGCGCACTGCCCTGCCCGAGGTCCAGCGTCAACGTGACGACTTCCGCGCGGTACTTCCCGGCGAGCCACGAGATGGCCGCGGACGTTTCCAGTCCGCCCGAATACGCAAGAACAATCCTCTCCATGTAACTTACGGGCTCCTCTCAGCCCTTGACCATGCCGCTCAGCTTGGTTTCGAGCGCATGGGCGGCGTCAGCGCCGCGGCAAATCAAAAGAATCGTGTCATCGCCGGCCACCGTGCCCGCGACTTCCGCGAGCTGGGCGCGATCGATCCACTCGGCCAGGCCCTGGGCCTGTCCGCGGTCGGTCCGCACGACGAGCAACGGATCGACGCGTTCGAGTCCACGAACGAGGGACGCCACCGCGCGGCGCAGGTGCTCGCTCACCGCGGGACTCACGCGCTCGGATCCGGGCCGTGTGTACGCGCCATCACCGGCGCGCTTGACCAGCCCTAACTCCTTGAGATCACGGGAGATCGTGGCTTGGGTCGCCACGATGCCCCGGCCCTGGAGCTTCTGCCGCAGAGCCTCCTGCGAGGCGATCGGCTCCGTATCGATGACATCGAGGATCTGCGCCTGGCGCCAGGACTTCATAACTATTCAGTCGACCCTCGGCATTATACAGCCGATGAATAATCGCACCAAGTCGTTTTTGGTACGGGTTCTACGGCTCGAATCCGCCCAAAACAGCCTTGACGTCAGTTTCCTGACATTGTATATGTATGTACTATTGATGAATAGTTATCCGACTCCTGTTCGGGTGGGGGTGGCTGGGGCCACCGGATACGCCGGCCAGGAGCTCATCGCACTGCTCGCCCGGCACCCCAACGTGAACCTGACCATGGCGATGTCCTCGTCGGCCGACTCGGCCGCGCGGCCGTTGCCTCGTCTCGCTCGCGTGTGGGACGGCCAGGTCGAGCCGCTCAATCAGGCGCGTCTCGCGTCGAATCTCGACATCGCATTTCTCGCGGTCCCGGAAAACGCGGCCGCGGAGCTCGCGCCGCCGCTCGTCGATGCGGGCGTGCGCGTCATCGATCTCTCCGGCGCGTTTCGCATTCGCGACAACGCCGCACGTTCGCGCTGGTACCCGGCGACGAAGATCCTGCCGTCCGGCGCGGCCTACGGGCTCACCGAGCACTACAAGGACGACGTACGTGACGCGTCGCTCGTGGCGAATCCTGGCTGCTATCCGACGGCGGCGCTGCTGGCGCTGTTGCCGCTCGCCAAGCACGGCCTGCTCGACACCTCGGGCGACGTCGTCATCGACGCGAAGTCCGGCATCTCTGGTGCGGGCCGCGCGGCGACCGATCGCACGCACTTCTCCGAGAATCACGGCTCCGTCTCCGCGTACGGCATCTTCGGTCATCGTCATGTCGCGGAAATGGAGCAGGAGCTCGGCGCGGCGATCACGTTCGTCCCTCACCTCGTGCCGCTCGACCGCGGCATTCTCGAGACGATGTACGTCAAGGTGGCGCCGGGCACGACCGCCGAGCAGATCGGCGACGCGTTCAAGACGTCCTACGTCAACGAGCCGTTCGTGCGGCTCACCGGCGACGCGCTGCCCGAGATCAAGCACGTCGCGTGGACCAACTTCTGCGACATCGGCTGGCGGCTCGACGCCGGATCGCGCCGGCTTGTGATCGTCGCGTGCCTCGACAATCTGGTGAAGGGCGCGGCCGGCCAGGCGCTGCAGAACTTCAACGTCGCCTGCGGCTTCGACGAACGGACGGCCCTGTTGTGACCGGACCGCTCGTACTCAAGCTCGGCGGCGAACTGCTCGAATCTCCTGAACAGCGCGCGCAGATTGCCGCGTGCGCCGCGTCGCTCGCCTCTCGCCGGCCGCTCGCGATCGTGCATGGCGGCGGGCGCGCGATTGACGCCGAGCTCGATCGCCGCGGCATCGCGCCGCGCAAGGTCGACGGCCTGCGCATCACCGACGCGCCCACGCTCGAGGTCGTCGTCTCGGTGCTCGGCGGCGCGTCGAATACGGATCTGGTGGCCGCGCTCGTGGCCGACGGCGTCGCGGCCGTGGGACTCACGGGCGTCGATGCCGGCTTCGGCCGGGCGACGCGGGTGGCGGCGCACCGCTCCACCACCGGATCGATCGTCGATCTCGGCCTCGTGGGCGATCCGTCGGATGTGGACGCGTCGCTCGTCGAGTTGCTGCTCGTCCATGGTTACGTGCCGGTCATCGCGAGCCTCGGCATCGAGGCGCGTCCGACGCCGGCGAACCCGGGTGTGCTCAACGTCAACGCCGATGTCATGGCGTGCCGGATCGCGGCGGCTTTGCCCGGCAGCGATCTGGTGATTGCCGGCACGACGCCGGGCGTGCTCGATCAGGCCGGCGAGCCGATCGCGACGATCGATTCGGACGGCATCGACGCGCTGATCGCCCGTGGCACGGCGACGGCGGGCATGGTCGCGAAGCTCACGGCGTGCCGCGCCGCGCTGCTCGAGGGCGTCGCGAGCGTGCGCATCATCGACGGCCGCCATCTCGATCACTCACACGGGATCGACGACGCGCTGGGCACCACGCTGGTGCTCGCGCTCGAAGCGATCCGCAAGCAATCGGCGTAAGCGACGATTTTCATGACCACGACATCCGCCAACGACGTTCGCGCCCTTGAATCGCAGCACGTGCTGCAGACCTACCGCCGCCTTCCGGTCGTCTTCGAGCGGGGCGAGGGCGTGCGGCTGTACGACGATCACGGGCGCGGCTATCTCGACTTCATCTCGGGCATCGGCGTCGCGTCGCTCGGCCACGCGCACCCCGGCCTCGCGCGCGCGATCGCGACGCAGGCCTCGACGCTGATCCACACGTCGAACCTGTACTTCCACCCGCTGCAGGGCGAGCTGGCGACGCGTCTCTCGACGCTCACGGGCCTCGAGCGGGCGTTCTTCTGCAACAGCGGCACGGAAGCCGTCGAGGCGTGTCTGAAGTTCGCGCGCCGGTACTGGCACACGAAGGGCGAGACCACGCGGACGAAGTTTGTCGCGTTCTCGCACGCGTTCCACGGCCGCACGATGGGCTCGCTGTCGGTAACGTGGGACGAGCACTACCGCGCCCCGTTCGCGCCGCTCATTCCCGGTGTGACGTTCGTGGACGCCGCCGATCCGGCGTCGCTCGCGGCCGTCGTCGACGCCGGGACGGCCGCCATCATCGTCGAGCCGATCCAGGGCGAGGGCGGCGTGCGCCCGGTGTCGCCGGCGCTCGCCGACGCGATTCGCGCCGCGTGCAAGCGGACGGGCGCGCTGCTCATCGCCGACGAGGTACAGAGCGGATCGTTTCGCACCGGCACGTTCCTCGCGAGCCCGGAATTCGGCCTCACGCCGGATCTGGTCGCGCTCGGCAAGGCGCTCGGCGCGGGCATGCCGATCGGCGCCGCGATGGTGAGCGCGGACGTCGCCGCGGCCGTCGCCGCCGGCGATCACGGGACGACCTACGGCGGCAACCTGCTCGCGTGCCGTGCCGCGCTGACCTTCCTCGACACGGTCGAGGGCGGCCTGCTCGATTCGCTCGTGCAGACGAGCGAGCACCTGTTTGCGGGTTTGCGCGCGCTCGCCGCGCAGCATCCGAAGGCCGTGACGGCCGTGCGCGGCGCCGGCCTCATCGCGGGCCTGGATCTCGCGGCGGATGCGGCGCCGGTCGTCAACGCCGCGCTCGAACGCGGCCTGCTCGTCAATCGCACGTCGACGACCGTGGTGCGGATGCTGCCGCCCTACATCGTCACGCCGAGCGAAGTGGACGAGGCGCTCGAAATTCTCGGCGCCGTGTTGAGTGCGTGAACGTCGAAGAAAGAAGGAGAGCACAAGCAGTGGCCGATTTCGTGTTGAGACAAGCGGTAGCCGGGGACGCTGAGGCGCTGTTCGCGCTCATCAGCGCGCATCAGCGCGAGGGGCATCTGCTCCCGCGCACGCTCGAGGACCTGCGGCGCCACGCGGGCCGGTTCGTGGTTTGCGACGTCGCGGGCGAGATCAAGGCGTCCGCGGAACTGGCGCCGCTGTCGAAGACCGTCGCCGAAGTGCGATCGCTCGTCGTCGCCGAGGACTTCCGCCGCGTCGGCCTCGCCGCGCGGCTCGTCGCTCACTTGCGCGACCGCGCGAAGGCCACCGGATTCGAGACCTTGTGCGCCTTCACGCATGACGCGCGGTTCTTCGTCCGCCAGAACTTCTCCATCGTTCCGCACCTGTCGGTGCCCGAAAAGATCGCGACCGACTGCGTCGGCTGCCCGTTGTTCCGCAACTGTGGGCAGTACGCGATGATTCTGCCGCTCCGCGCCGTCGCGAAGTACAAGGTCGCGGTGCCGGCCGCGCGCCGCGAGGCCGTCGTCGCGTGATCAGCACCCGTTCCGTGTCCGCTCGTCAGATCGAGGGAGGTGTCACCGCCCCCGCCGGCTTCCGCGCCGCAGGTGTGTCCTGCGGGATCAAGCGGCGTCCGGCCGGCAGTGCGCCCGCGCCGCTCGATTTCGCGCTCGTCGCGGCCGATGAGCCCGTCTCGGCCGCCGCGGTGTTCACGACCAACAAGGCCGTCGCGGCGCCGATCGTCGTGTCGCGCGAACATCTTTCGAAATCCGGCGGGCGCGCCCGCGTGATTGCCGTCAACAGCGGCTGCGCGAACGCGTGCACCGGTGACGCGGGCATGCAGGTCGCGCGCGACATGGCCACCGCGGCCGCGGACGCGATCGGCTGCGCGCCCGAGCACGTGCTGATCGCCTCCACCGGCGTGATCGGCGTGCCGCTCGACCTCGGCAAGATTCGCGCGGGCGTCACGGCGGCGTCCGCCGCGCTCAGCGTCGAGGGCCACGAGGCCGCCACGCGCGCGATCATGACGACCGATCCGTTCCCGAAGGCATACGCCGTCGTCGTCGACACGCCGAGTGGGCCAATCACCGTGGGCGGCATCGCCAAGGGCTCCGGCATGATCGAGCCGCGCATGGCGACGATGCTGGCGTTTCTCACGACGGACGCGAAGGTCGAGCCCGGCGTGTTGTCGCAGGCGCTGCGTCACGTGGTCGATCGATCGTTCAACGCGATTACCGTCGACGGCGAGTGCTCGACCAACGATTGCGTGTTCGCCATGGCATCGGGTCGGTCGGGCGTGGTCGTCTCACGCGCCGATGACCCCGCGTTCCTCGAAGCGCTCGGCGCCGTTGCCGGCCACCTCGCGCGCGAGATCGTGCGCGGCGGCGAGGGCGCCACCAAGCTCGTCACCGTGCATGTCACCGGCGCGGCCACGCACGACGACGCGTGGCTGGCCGCGCGAACGATCGCGAACTCGCCGCTGGTCAAAACGGCGATTCACGGCGGCGACCCGAACTGGGGGCGCCTCGTCGCGGCGGCCGGACGGTCGGGCGCGGCGTTCAATCTCGATCGCGCCTCGGTCACGATCGGCGCCGTGCCGCTCTTCACGAACGGCGTCCCGCACGACGAGCGGGCCTCGGAGGCCGCCGAGGTGCTCCAGGAAAAGACCGTCACCGTGGCCGTCGACCTCGGCACGGGCGGCGCGCACGACGCCACGATGTGGACGTGCGATTTCAGCGCAGAGTACGTGCGGATCAACGCGGAGTACCGGACATGAGTCTTCAGGCGCCCCAGAAGCCGAAGGAAGTGATCCCGATCAGACGGACCGAGCGGACACGCCGGTCGCTCTCATCGAAGGACTTTCTGTCGGTGCTCGATCTGCGTCACACCGAGCTCGAGAGCGTGCTCTCGCTGGCCGCCGACATGAAGAAGCGCCGGAGCACGCGGCAGTCCGGCGATCAGCCGCTCGCGGGCCGGCACATCGCGCTGCTCTTCGAGAAGCCGTCACTCAGAACGCGCTCGACGTTCGTGATTGCCGTGCGCGAGCTCGGCGGCGAGGTGATCGAGCCGCCGGCCGAAGTGGCGCTGGGCAGCCGCGAGACTGTCGAGGACGTCGCGCGCAACCTCGAACGCTGGGTGCACGGCGCCGTCGTGCGCACGTTCGCGCAGCAGCGCCTCGTCCAGTTTGCCGCCGCCGCGCCCAAGCTTCGCGTCGTCAACGCGCTGACCGACGAGGAGCATCCGTGTCAGGCGCTCGCCGACATGCTGACACTCAAGGAGCAGTTCGGCGACCTGCAGGGACGCACGATCGCGTTCGTCGGCGACGGCAACAACGTCGCGGCCTCGCTCGCGCAGGCAGGCGCCATGCTGGGCGTCAACGTCCGCGTCGCGTCGCCGAAAGGCTTCGAGCTTCCCGCGGCCGTCGTCGAGAGCGCGCGCAAGCACGCGGCATTCGGCGCGACCGTGACGGTGACGAACGATCCGATCGCCGCCGCGCAAGGCGCCGACGCGATCTACACGGATGTCTGGGCGTCGATGGGTCAGGAAGATCAGACCGAAGCGCGCGCGCGCGTGTTCCAGCCGTATCAGGTCAACGACGCGCTGATGTCCGCCGCCGGCGGCGACGCCGTCTTCATGCACTGCCTGCCCGCCCACCGCGGCGCGGAAGTCACCGACTCGGTCATCGATTCGTCGGCGTCGGTCGTCTTCGATCAGGCCGAGAATCGCCTGCACACGCAGAAGGCGCTGCTGGCGCTTCTGATGGGACAGTAACTGCGGGTTCGGCAGGTTCGACGAGTTCCGCGGGTTCTGAACCTGCGGAACCTGTCGAACCCGTTGAACTTGTCGAACCTGTCCGCTACTTGATGTAGTACCGGATTCCGATCAGGTAATTCATCCCGCCGATGTAGCCCGTGCCGGCAAAGCCCTCCGGCAAGTGGTAGTACGAGCCTTCCATCGTCACGGCAAACTGCGGCGTGTCCTTGAACGTCATCTCGACACCGCCGAACGCCTGCATGCCCATTCCGCTCGTCGTGGCCACTGACGCGCTGCGCGCGCTCACCGGCACGGGATTCGACGAGTTGACGTAGTTGATGCCGGCGCCAAGATACGGACGGAAGTTCACGTCGCGCGTTTGATTCGGGCCGGTGATCAGCCATCTCACCGACGGCGCGGTCTGGAAAGTGTACCCGCTCGAACCGTTCGGCGAGTAGTAATTCGGCAGCCGGTAGTACCCGACCGACATGTCGACGCCGACGTGTTCGTTGAACCAGTATGAAAACCCACCGGTCGCGCCGTTCGATCCGGCGACAATCGAGCCGCCAAACGAGAGCGTGTGGGGTGCGCTGGATGAAGTCGTCGGCGGCGGAACCGGGCGCGCCTGGGCAACAAGCGCGGTCGTCACGAGCAACCACGGAGCAAGGAGCATGGGCCTCCTCCTAAGTGAGGTCCGGCGCGGCAGATCTATTGTTGATCGGTTTCTTCGGAATAGACCCAGCCCCCGACCCAGCCCGCGATGAGCATGGAAATGCCGCCCAACGCCGCGGAACGCACGAACATGTCCCAGGAAAACATCCAGGGCGCAAAGGTCGCCATGTTGAGCGCGCTGGCGCCAAACACGACGAGCGCGGCCTTGAACGCCGTGGCCGGGCCGGGGCCCAGACGGGGGCGGACCGCCGCGTAGACCCAGACGATGAGCAGGCCAAAAACCAGGTCGATGAAGACGAACTGGAGCAGCGCGAGGTTCCCGCCTGACGCCGACGCGTCGATGTTGCGCGCCTGCATCACGCGCTGCCAGGCCTCGGCGAGCAGGAAGTTGTTGATCGCAAAATCGAGCGCGGCGAGCACTGCGCCCGCGGCGATTCCACCGATCAGGACCTTGCTCAGGTTGATGCGCGACACGCGGCCCTCCTCAATTGCCCAATGACCCAATAGCCCAATAGCCCCGATCGGTGCGCATCGTAACAGACCTCCCGCCCGGTGTAAGCTGGCGCGGGATTCTGACCATGCGCAAACTCTTGCTCGCCCTCATCGTCGTTTCCATCGCGCCGTCCGGCGTGTTCTCACAACCCGTGCCGGCGGAGCTCGGCGTCGGGAGCCGGACCGGGCTCGTCGTCTCGTCATCGGACATCGCCTCGGACCTCGGCGCCGGCGTGCTCGCCGCGGGCGGCAACGCGGTGGACGCCGCAGTGGCCACGGCCTTTGCCATGGCGGTGACGCATCCGTTTGCCGGCAACATCGGTGGCGGCGGATTCATGGTCGTGCGCACCGCGCGCGGCGAGGCCGCGACGTTCGACTATCGCGAGACCGCGCCGGGCAAGTCCACGCAGACGATGTACCTCGGCGCGGACGGGAAGATCGCGCGCAATCTCACCGCGACCGGTTATCTCGCGCCGGGCGTGCCGGGCACCGTGCGCGGCATGGCGCTCGCCCACAAGCGGTTCGGCAAGCTGCCGTGGAAGGACGTCGTCATGCCGGCCGCCGATCTCGCGGCGAAGGGTTTCGTGATCTCGGCGTCGCTCGCGCGCGGCCTCTCGAACGAGGTGGCCGGACCGATGAAGCCGTACGCCGCGTCGATCGCCGCGTACGGCAAGCCGAGCGGCGAAGCGTGGGCCGCCGGCGATCGGCTCGTCCTGCCGGATCTCGCGAAGAGCCTGCAGGCGATCGCGACCGACGGACCCGACGTCTTCTACACGGGCTGGATCGCCGATCGCATCGCGGAAGACATGGCCGCGCACGGCGGGATCATCACGAAGGCGGATCTCGCGGCGTATCAGGCGAAGGAGCGCAAGCCGATCACCGGCACGTTCCTCGGCTACGACATCATCTCGATGCCGCCGCCAAGCTCGGGCGGCATCGCGCTCGTCGAGATGCTCAACATGCTCGAGGCGCTCGGCATCGACAAGAAGGAGCGCGGATCGGTCGAAGCGATTCACCTGATGACGGAAGCGATGCGCCGCGCGTACCTCGACCGCGCGCGCTATCTGGGCGACGAGGACTTCGTGAAGGTGCCGGCCGGCATGCTCACGGCGAAATCGCACGCGCGCGATCTCATCAAGACGATCGATCCCAAACACGCCTCGAGCAGCGCGGAGCTCGGCAAGGACATCGTCACGGTGCCGCAGGCGCCCGAGCCCGAAGACACGACGCACTTCTCCGTCGTCGACAAGGACGGCATGGCCGTGTCGAACACCTACACGCTCGAGGGCGGCTACGGATCGCACGTCGTCATCAGCGGGACGGGGATCCTCCTCAACAACGAGATGGGCGACTTCAACAAGAAGCCGGGCGAGACCAACCTCACCGGCGACATCGGCACGCCGCCGAACCTCATCGCGCCGGGCAAGCGGATGCTCAGCTCGATGACGCCGACGATCGTGGCGCGCAACGGCAAGCTCGTGCTCGTCACGGGATCGCCGGGCAGCCGGACGATCATCAACACGGTGCTCGACATCGTGCTCGACGTCACGGCGTGGCACCTCGCCGGCCGCCAGGCGGTCGACGCGCCGCGCATGCACCACCAGTGGCTGCCCGACACGCTCACGATCGAAGCCGACGGCGTCTCGGACAAGACGCTCGAGGCCGTCAAGGCGCTCGGCCACAACGCGCGCATGAGCGGCCATCAGGGATCGGCGCAAACGATCTGGATGCACCCGCTCACGGGGACGGCGTTCGGGATCGCGGACATGCGTGATCCGACAGCGAAAGCCAGTAAAGCGGGACAGTAGTTCTACGGGTTCGGCGGGTTCGACGGGTTCCGCGGGTTCGGGCGGGCACGCCGTCGGTGCCGCGCCTCGTAGAGCATCCGCCAGCGTTCGATGCCCTCCTCGCTGAGGAGATACGCCTGAAAGTTTGTGAGGCCCTTTGTCAGCCGATGCAAGAGGCGATTGGCTGTCGCGAGTTCCTCTTTCGCCCAATGACCTCGCTTGACGCCGCCGCCAAGCCGTTCCTCCGTTTCGTCCATGTCCGTGAAGGCGTAAGTGATGAAGCGTGCGTAGTCGATCGAGCTCCGCCGCCTGAAGCCTTCGGCGATGTTGGACGGAATGCCGCTTACCGCGTCGCGCAGCTGATCGCGGAATTTGAAATCGCGCGAGACTCCTCGACGCCCCGTTAGCTGGTACACTTCCATCCGCAGCTCATCAGCCACTTGCCAGACGACCAATTCTTTGTGATTCTTTGCTCCCGTCATGTCGTCCGATTGTGCACAGCGCATGCCGCGCTCGATGTCTGAGTTTTCACAGCAAGCCGTCGCGACGTTGCAGGTTTTACACACTTGGAACGGCACCGTGATCGTAGGATCTTGAACCCGCGGAACCCGTCGAACCCGTAGAACCCGCCGAACCCCTATGCCTTTCGTCCTCCCTGATCCGCATACAACTCTTCGCCTCCACCTGAACGAAAACACCTCCGGCTGCTCCCCCGCCGTGCTTGCGGCCATCCGCAGCATTGACGCGCTCGAGGCGGCGACGTATCCGAATGCGGCGCCGGCGACGACGGCGGCGGAGCGCTACTTCGGTGTGGAGCCGGGCTGGGTGCAGTTGACGGACGGGTTGGACGACGGACTGCGCGTGGCGGCGGAAGTCGCGCGGGCGGCCGCGGCCGGCGATCGCGGCGTCGCCGTCATCGTCGATCCGACGTTCGAGATGTACGAGATTTACATCGCCGGCGTCGGCCTCGAGATCGCGAAGGTCGCGACCGGCGCGGATTTCGAGTTTCCGCTCGACGGCGTGATGGACGCGCTGTCGCCGCGCACGCGGCTCGTGTACCTTGCCGATCCCAACAACCCGACGGGCCAGCCGATTCCGGATGGCGCGATCCAGAAGATCGTCGAGGCCGCGCCGGACGCGGTCGTCCTGGTCGACGAGGCGTACTCCGAGTTCAGCGGCCGCAGCATCATCGGTCCGATGCTGGATCGGCACCGCAACCTGATCGTCGGCCGCACGTTTGCGAAAGCCTTCGGATTGGCGGGACTCCGTGTCGGCGCGCTGGTCGCCCGCCCGGAGACGCTCGCGCCGATGCGGCGCGGTCTGCCGCCGTTCAGCGTCAACGTCTGCGCGCTGCGGGCGCTCGAAGCCGCGCTGGCGGATCGCGCGCACGTCCAGGCGTACATCGAGCAGACCGACGCCAGCCGCCACGCGATCTACGACTTCTGCCGCCGCCACGGGCTGCGGTACTGGCCGAGCGAGACGAACTTCGTGCTCGTGCGCCTCGGCGAGCGCGCGCCCCTCGTGATGCAGGCCGTCGCCGCCCGGGGCATCCTCATCAGCGGCCGCTCGCACCAGTTCGGCTGCGCTGGAACTGTCCGCATCACGGCCGGTGTCCTCGAGCACACGAAGCGCCTGCTCGACGAGCTGGAACGCGTGCTCGGAACAACCTAACCCACCTTCGCGCTACGCGCTACGGTGGGCAAGCTCGGCAACCTCTCCGGCGGCGCCTGCGTCTATCAGCCCGAGGAGTTGTGCCATGCGCCTGACCAGATTCGGACACTTCATCGTCGCGGCGGCGATCCTGTCGGTGTGGATGCCCGCGAAAGCGGCCGCGCAGAAGGAAACCGAGACCGTGAATCGCACGGTCCCGCTCCCCTCGCACGGCACGCTGAAGCTCAAGAACTTCTCTGGCAACGTGCACCTGACGCCCGCGAGCGGCAATGACGTCGTGATCAAGGCCGTCCGCGTGGCGCGCCGCGAGCAGCTCGACCACATCAAGCTCGAGATCGAGACGACCGGCTCGACGGTCAGCATCGACGCGAACAAACGCGACGCCGGCTGGCGCGATCACGACGACAACGTCGTCGAGACGACGTTCGACATTCAGGTGCCGGCCGCGGCGATGCTCGACGTGTACGGCTTCTCGAGCGACCTCGACATCCGCGGCATCACCGGCGATCAGAAGCTCGAGACATTTTCCGGCGACATCACGGTCGAAGGCGCGAAGGGCGCGATGGAGCTCAAGACGTTCAGCGGCCGCATCGACCTGAACCTGACCGGCGCGGGCGCGTCGCCGTCGCTCTCGGCCGAGACGTTCAGCGGCCGCATTCAGGTCCGCCTCGCTGACAACGCCAAGGGTGAGCTCAGCTTCGACAGCTTCAGCGGCCAGTTCAACAGCGACATTCCGCTCACCGTCCGGTCCGTCGGCCGCCGCAAGACGTCTGGCAGCCTGCCCGGCGGGGCCGACGGCAGCACGCTTCGCTTCCACACGTTCAGCGGAGACGTGAAGGTGACGAAGTAGGCGCGATCGGCGCACCGACCCAGGTCAGCCGCAGCGAGATCACCGAGTCATCACCGCCGGGCGCGACGTCGCGGCCGTCGAGATCCTTGATCGTCGCCACGCGGCGATCGGCGCTCAGCTCGAAGCCGCTCGCATTCTCGAAGCGGCCGTCGATCAGCACGACCTTCAACTGACCGAGATCGTTCACAAGAGCGGCCACATCCTCGTCCACCGCCGCCGTGACATCCGGCGCGTGCGGATCGCGCGCCGTGAAGTTCCACACCCAGGTGTTCCCGTCGCGCGCGAGCGTGGAATTGCCCATGAGACCCGACCGCTGAAGAATCCGCAAGCCGAGTTCCCCAATCGGCAGGCCTCGCGCCTCCGTGCGGACCGCGAACGGCGCGTCCCGACGCAGGACCGCTGTGCGAACGTCAGTGAATCCCAGCGCCTTGAACGCCCGCGCCACCGGGTGGTCCTGCCGTTCGACCGCCAGCCGGAACGTCGTCTCTTCGTTCTGTCGATCCACCGCTGCTTGCGCATCCGAGCGCACGTCCGACTCGGTCACGACCCACGTGACCGATCCGGCCGGGCCGAGGTACCAGGTTTCCGTCGTGTCTTTGATCAGGCATCCCGTCGTGACCAGCAGGGTCGCGACGAGCGCCGGCAGGATGCGGGTCGTCATGGGTGTCTTCCTCCTGTTTGTGTAGACGGCATCGGGCGGACGAACCGAACAGGGCGCCGTGGTAACGTGACCGCGATGGCATCGGCCGAAACCGCACAGCTGTTCGAGCGCGTGCGCGGCGGCGCCCCTGGTGCGCTCGACGCGTTCTACGAGCGGTGCGCGCGCAAGCTGCTGCCGCTCATCCGGCTCCGGATGGGCCGCACGCTCCGTTCGGAATTGGAGTCGCGCGACGTCCTTCAAGCTGTGCTGCTCAAGTCGTGGCCCAGGCTCGACCACGTGCAGGATCCACAAGCGGTCATGGCGTGGCTCGCCCGCATCGCCGAAAACGAGATTCGCGATCAGGCGGACTACCGGCAGCGCCAGCGGCGCGACGCCGCGCGCCGGACGTCGCTCGACGACGCCGCGGACGTGCCGGCGCCCGTGCGACAGGCGCTCAGCCAGGCCATCGCGAACGAGCAGATGGCGCGCATCGAGGAGGCGCTCGAGTCGATGCCGGCGGCCGATCGGGACATCATCGTGCTCCGCAAGCTCGAAGAGCTGCCGTTCGCGGCCATCGGCGCGCGCCTCGGCAAGAGCGAGGACGCCTGCCGCATGGCGTTTGCCCGCGCGATGGCGTCGTTGACGCTGCGCGTGTCGAATCAGAAATGACGGACCCGTCCGATCTCGAAACGCGGCTGGCCGATCTCATCGCGCAGCACGAGCGCGACGGACGATGGCCCGCGGGCGAGCTGACCGCCAACCCGGCGCACGCGCCGGAGCTTGAGGCGCTGGCGAACCGCTATCTCGAGCTCGCGGCCGCGCTCGATGCCGGCGGAAGTGAAGCCGCCGGCTCGCCCACTTCGGATGGATCGTCGCCGCTCCCGGTCTTCGACGGCTTCCGCACGATCGAGCGTCTCGGATCGGGCGGGATGGGCGAGGTCTACAAGCTGCAGGATCTGAAGCTCGACCGCATCGTCGCGGCCAAAGTGCTGCGGCGCGATCCTGCGATCCGTACGAGCCTGGCAGGGTTTCTGCGCGAAGCGAAGTCGCTCGCATTGTTCTCGCACCCGAGCGTCGTGCAGGTGTTCGAGTTCCGCGCGGACGCGACGCCGCCCGTCATCATCATGGAGTTCGTGGAGGGATTCGAGCTGGGCCGGCTCGCCTCCTCGCTCGAGTTCCGGCAGCGCGCGGCGATCCTCCGGGACGTGTGCGCGGCGATCCAGCGCGCGCACGACCTCGGCATCCAGCACCGCGACTTGAAGCCCGCGAACATCATGCTCGACGCGCGGCTCTCGCCGAAGATTCTCGACTTCGGCCTCGCGGCGGGCGATCCGCGCGCGGGGCACTTGCGCGGCACGCTCCACTATCTCGCGCCGGAACAGCTGGATCCGTCGCAACCGATCGACGCTCGCACGGATGTCTACGCGCTCGGCGTGATTCTGTACGAGCTCACGACGGGCACCGTGCCGTACCCGGGCGCGAGCGACGCGGAGGTCGCCTCCGCGATTCGCGCGGGCCAGCCGCGCCTGCCCGCCGAAATCGATCCGAAGGTGCCGGAGGCCCTGCAGCGCATCGCCCTCAAGGCCATGGCGGCACGCCCTGAAGATCGCTACGGATCGGCGCGCGAGCTGGCGCAGGATCTCGAGCGCTACCTCGACGGCCGGCCGGTCGACGCGCGGCCGCCGCAGTACGCGTCGACCCTCGCCGCGCGCGTTCGCCCGCACCGCGAGCAAATCGACGACTGGACGCGCCTCAAGCTGATCTACCCGCACGAAGCGACGCGGCTGCACGCCGCGTATCAGGCGCTCGACCGGCAGGAGGACGACTGGATCGCCACCAGCCGCTCGCTGTCTTACTCACAGATCGCGCTGTACCTCGGCGCTTTCTTCCTGCTCGCCGGCAGCCTCTTCTACTTTGCGGCGCACCGGATGTACGACGCGGTGCGTGGCACCGTCAGGCCGTTTTTCATTCTCGGCCTGCCGTTTCTCGGGTTGAACGCCGCGGCCCGATGGCTGTATCGCGAGGACCGCCGCGCGGTCGCCGTCGCGTTCTATCTGGCCGGCGTCAGCCTGCTGCCGTTGTTCCTGCTGATCTGGTTCCACGAGACCGGCTGGTGGATCGTCCCGAAGGATGCGCCAAACCAGATCCTGGCGAGCGCGTCCATCTCGAACCGCCAGCTGCAGATCACGATTCTCATCGCGTGCCTCTGGTCGGGCTGGCTGGCGCTGCGCACGCGCACCGGCGCGCTCAGCACCGTCTTCACGCTGCTGACGTTCTTCCTGGTCATTGCCATCCTCGGCGACTTCGGCTTGATGACGTGGCTGGACGATGGTCGGTACGACCGGCTGGCGCTGCACCTCGCGCCGATCGTCCCGCTCTACGCGGCCGCCGGGTACGCGCTCGATCGCCGCGGGCAGGCGTGGTTTGCGCGCCCGTTGTTCATTGCGAGCGGCGTGTCGCTCGTGGCGGTGATGGACCTGTTCGCACTCGACGGCCGGATGCTGCACAGCGTCGGCGTCTCGCTCGACCGTCTGCAATCTCCTGCGGTGACCAATCCCACGCTCATCGACACGCTGGCCGCGCTGTCGTTGAGCGGCGCGTTGTTCTACGGCGTCGCCTGGCTCGTCGAGCGCTACGGGACCGCCGCGACCGCGGCAGCGGGCCTCCTGCTGTTCACCATTGCCCCGTTCTCCATGCTCGAGCCGCTGGCGTATCTGAGCGAGACGGCGCAGTACTCGCCGAAGGTCGACTGGCTGTACCTCGCGCTCGCGATCGGCATCGCGCTCATCAGTCATCAGCGACAGCGCCGGAGTTTCTACTACGCTGGCGTCGTGAACACCGGCGTCGCGCTGTACTTCATCGCGGATCATCGACAGTGGTTCGATAAGCCGGCGTGGGCGGTCGCGCTGGTCGTGGCCGGGCTCGCGGCGCTCGGCGCGGGTCTTCTCCTCGACACCAGACAGCGCAGGCAGTCATGAAGATCGTGATCGCGGGCGGATCGGGTTTTCTTGGCAGGGCGCTGACGAAGCGGCTCGACGCGGACGGGCACGACGTCGTGGTGCTGACGCGCCGCGCCGTGGCGGGTTCGACGGGCCCTCGATACCTCGGCTGGCAGCCGGACGGCACGGCGCCGCCTCCCGAGGCGGGACAGGCGACCGGTTGGGCGCGCGAGATCGAAAGCGCCGACGCGGTCGTCAACCTCGCGGCCGAGGGCATCGCCGACCGCCGCTGGACGGCGAAGCGCAAGCAAGCACTGCTCGACAGTCGCCGGCTCAGTACGCGCAGTTTGATCGCGGCGATCCGCGCGGGCAGCAAGCGGCCCGCCGTTTTTGTTCAGAACTGCGGCATCGGCTACTACGGTCTCACCGGCGACGAGATCCTCGATGAATCATCTCCGCCCGGATCGGATTTCCTTGCGCGGGTGTGTGTGGACTGGGAGGCGGAGGCGCGCGCGGCCGAGGCGCTTGGTTGCCGTCTGGTGATTCTCCGAACGGGCGTCGTGCTGGCGCGCGATGGCGGTGCGCTCAAACGCATGCTGCCGGCGTTTCAGTTCTTCGTGGGCGGTCCGATCGCGTCAGGCCGCCAGTACTTCTCGTGGATCGTGCGCGAAGATTGGATCGACCTCGTCGCGTGGGCGCTCAGAACGCCGGCCGTGGCCGGAGCGATCAACGCGACCTCGCCCGAGCCCGTCACCAACGCCGTGTTCGCCAGGGCGCTCGGTCGCGCGCTCCACCGGCCCAGTGCGATGACCGTCCCGGGGTTCGTGCTCAAGATCCTGTTCGGCGAGATCGCCGAGGCCGGCTTGATCAACGGTCAGCGTGTGGTGCCAAAGCGTACGGAGTCGCTCGGATTCACCTTCACGTACTCAAACATCGACGCGGCGCTTACCCGCGCGGTTCGGCCCGCGCCTTAGTCCGCTCGGAGCGCGACGACAGGATTGACGCGCAGCACCTGGCGAGCCGGCAGATAGCACGCGAGTGCGGCCGTCAGGCCGAACGCCACGGCCGCGACGCCATAGGTCCACGGATCGGTCCCCGTGATGCCGAACAGCAGGCTCGCCATCAAGCGCGAGGCGACGACCGCGACCACGAGGCCGATCGCGAGCCCGATCGCTACCGGACGCAAGCCTTGCGCGACGACGAGCCGCAGCACTTGCGGATGGGCGGCGCCGAGCGCCAGCCGCACGCCGATCTCGCTCGTGCGCCGCGTGACGGAGTACGCGAGCACGCCGTAGACGCCGGCGAGCGCCAGGACGACCGCCAGCCCTGCAAACATCGCGAGCAGAAACACCGTGAACATCCGGGTCGCGACGGACCGCGTGACGATCTCGTCGAGCGATCGCACGTTCGAGATCGGGAGATTACGATCGACCCCGGCGACCGCCGCGCGCAACGCCGGCACGATGTCCTCCGGCGCGCGTCGCGTGTGCATGACCAGGTCCACGCTCGTCGAGACTCTGCCGCCGGCCGGAAAGTACACCGCCAGCGTCGGATCGGCCTCGAGGCTCTGCTCGCGCATGTTGCCGACGACGCCGACGACCTCGGCGGGCGTGTCGCCTTGTCCTTTCCACAAAATGATCGTGCGGCCGATCGGATTCTGGCCGGGCCAGAACAGATCGGCGACGCGCGCGCTGACGATCGTGCGCCACGGCTTGCCGATGACGTCGTCCTCCGTGAAGCCGCGGCCCTTCACCAGCGGCACGGCCATCGTCTCGAAGTAGTCCTTGCTGACGATGCGCCACGAAGCCCATGGCACCGCCGAGCCCGGCGCGTCCGGCTGTCCGGCCGCGGCGAGCCCGAGTCCGGTGCCGCCGCCCGCCAGCGGGCGGCCGCTGATACTGGCGACGGAGATGACGTCCGGCATCTCGCGCACGCGCGCCAGCACGTCCTTCGTGGTCTGAACGATTCGTCCCTCCGGGTACGTGCCGGGAATGCTGACGGTCGCGAGCAGGCGGCGGTCGGTGCCGAAACCGCGCTCGACCGTGAGCACCTGCTCGAAACTCCGCACGAGCAGCCCCGCGCCGACGAGGAGCGTGACCGACAGCGCGACTTCCGCGCAGACGAACACGTTGCGCAGCCGCGACTGGCGCGCGTCGCCAACGGCGCCGCGCTGGCCATGGCGGATGGCCGGCAGCACGTCCTGCAACGGCGCGTGCAGAGCCGGCGCGAGTCCCGTGGCGACGCCGACCAGGACGGCCAGCGCGCAGGCGGCGGCGAAGACCCAGCCGTTGATCGTGACCTGATCGAGACGCGGCACGCCGCCGGGGCTCAGCGCCTGGATCGCCGCAAGCAGTCCGGCCGCGAGCACCAAACCGAGCACCGTCGCGATCGCGCTGAGCACGAGCGATTCGGCGAGCGACTCGCGCACGAGGTCGCCGCGGCTCGCGCCGAGCGCGACGCGCAGCGCGTTTTCGCGCACGCGCGCCGTGGCGCGCCCGAGCAGCAGGTTCGTCGCGTTGACGCAGGCGATGACGAGCAGCAGGCCCACCGAACCGAGCAGCGTCCACAAGGCACGGCGCAAGTCGTCGCTCGCGATCCACGCGCTCGACGGGCCGAGCGCGATCCCGAGACCGGTGTTCTCCGCTGGATACTGGCGCTCGAGGTTGGCCGACACAACCTGGAGATCCGCGCGCGCGGCCTCCATCGACACGCCCGGCTTGAGCAGGCCGACGGCGGTGTACTCGAAGCTCCCGCGATCCGCGTTCGGCCGGCGCTGGAACGGCACGAACACTTGCACGGCATTGAGCCACGGTGATCCGGGGGGCAGCACGCCGATCACCGTGCGCGGTCCGCTGCCGAACGCGATCGTCTGGCCGACGATCGCGGGATTGCCGCCATAGCGCCGCATCCAGAGCGCGTGCGACAGCAGCGCCACGCGCTCGCGCTCGCCCGGCGCGTCGTCGGCGGGCGCGAACAGCCGGCCGGCAACCGGCTGGACGCCGAGACTGCGGAAGAACCCTGAGCTGACCATTGCCGCAGTCACCTGCTCCGGCGCCTCGCCGCCCAGCAGAATCGCGCTGGCGTTGTGCCATGCACCGAACTCGGCGAACACGTGGTTCATGTCGGCCATGTCCCAGAAGTTCGCTTCGGTCAGCGAGACCTGGTCCCATCCGCGGCTGGGCTTCGAGCCCCACACCTCGACGATGCGGTCGGCGTGGGGGAACGGCAGCGGCTTGAGGAGCACGCCGTACACGACGCTCCACAGCGCGGTCGTCGCGCCGATGCCCAGCGCGAGCATCCCGACGATCGCGCCGGCGAAAAGCGGCTGCTTGCGCAGAAACCGCAGCGTGCCGAGGACGTCCTGCTTTCTCATCGGTGGCCTCCGTGCGGGCGCCGGCTCAGCGTCGATCGGGCCGGCCTGACGTCGATGTTCCCAGCGGGTCGAAACCGCGAACAGCAGCGCGTCGCCGAACCCGCGCGCGCAGATTGCGGCTCGCACAGGCCACGACCGGCCCGCCGCGGTTTCCACGCCAAACATGAAGATCTCTTCCATGTCGGCGCCAATCTCACGACGGACCGAGGCCGGCGAGGCGAGCAGCACGACGCGGTACAGGCGTCTCAGCATGGCCGCGATCTAAGACGTGTGCGAACGCCGGCCGGGTTGCCGTCCGAACGGCCGGATGAGCCGCTTGGCGCGCGCCGCGTCGACGTACGCCGCCAGGCGCTCCGCTTCCGCCGCGCAGGTGCGACGGCCGAGCGGCGTGATGCGATAGAACTTCGGCCGGCCGCCGCCGGCGTTGAAGTCGCCCGGCACGCGGGTCTCGGCCACGAGGCCGCGGTCGGTCATCTTCTTCAGCGCGCCGTACAGCATGCCCGGCCACAAGTGCATCTGCCGGTCGGTGCGATCGAACACGTCCTTGGTGATGCCGAGGCCGTGCAGGTCGCGATCGGCCAGCGCGAGCAGGATCTGAAACCAGTGAGCGGGCAAGGGCGGGGCGGACATTGGCAGTCAGTATATACTAATGTGTATATACGTGAGGATAGACGATCAACTGAGAACTTAGAACTTCAAACTGAGAACTTCGGAGCGTCACGCGAACACTCCGAAAGTTTTGAGTTCTAAGTTCCAAGTTTTAAGTTGATCTGGCCGCTATCCCCTGTCCGAGCGGCCGCCCTGTTGCCTGATAACGCATCTGCGTGATCTCCGCGAGCACGGAGAGCGCGATTTCGGCCGGCGTGCGGCCGCCGAGGTCCAGGCCGACCGGCGCGTGGATCGTGCGAAAGCGCTCCTCGGCGACGCCGTGCTCGCGCAGCATGTCGTGGATGAGGACGGTCTTGCGGCGGCTGCCGAGCAGGCCGATGTAGGCGACGTTCGTGCGGGCCGCGGCGAGCACGCAGTCGGCGTCGAGCTTGTGCCCGCGTGTCGCGACCACCAGAAAGCTGTTCCACCCGTAGTCGATCGACGCGATCGTCGTCGGCACGTCGCCCTCGAGGACCGTCGCGCCGCCGAAGCGCGACGGATCGGCGAACTCCGGACGATCCTCGAGGATCGTCACGTCGAAGTCGAGCAACTGCGCCTGCCGCGCGATCGCCAGCGCGACGTGTCCGCCGCCGGCGACGACCAGCCGCGGCCGCGGCGCCACGGGCTCGATCA
>DATEGZ010000289.1:0-4909 GCA_035279905.1 Vicinamibacterales bacterium | reverse complement strand
GTCCGCGTCCGCGGCGCGCAGGAGCTTCAGCGACGGGTCGCTCTCATGTCGCGCGCGAACCGCGTCCAGATCCTGCTGCAGCGGTGCGACGACTCGCGCTTCGTCTTCCGTCCAGTCATCCGGCCGCATGGTCACCTCGCTCCGCCCTTGACGTAGGTCTTGCGCAGCAGCTCGAGCGCGTACTGAAGATGCCCCTTCACTTGCGTCTCGCTCAATCCCATGGACTCCGCAATCTCCGTCCGGGCCATCCCGTGCACGTATCTCAACATCAGGCACGTGCGGTGCACCGGCTTCAGGTCCGCGCTGTCGAGGATCCAGCGCTCGAGCGCCGGAGGATCGACGGCTTCCGATTCGTTCTCCTGCTCCGCGTACCGGCGCTCGACCTGCTGGCGGCGCCAGTGATCGCGGGCCTTGTTGCGGACCACCGTGAGGAGCCAGGCCGGCAGACGCGTGGCGTCGATTTCGTCGCGCCGGCGGTAGAGCTCGAGAAACGCCTCGGCCGTCAAGTCCTCGGCGAGTGCCCGGTTGCTGACCGCGCGCAGGGCGAATCGGAACACCGATTGCACGTGAGCGCGGTAGACCGCATCGAACTCCGCCATGTGGAATACGCTTGAGCCCGGGTTGTTGGAAGAAGAGTCGCCGTAAACCGTAGCCTGTTCGAAGCAAGCCCGTCAATTCAGCACATTTCTTCCGTCCCACCCCCCCGGCGCGTATACCGGACGGCAGACACCAGGGGCCTTTAGGGGGGACTCATGAATCTCAAGCGAACGGTGGCAACGGCGGTGGTCGGCAGTTTGATGGCCGGCTTCCTGCCCGCGACGGCATGGGCAGCTGAGAACGACAAGAACGACAAAGTCGATCTGAAGAGCGCGACAGCGAAAGTGCTGGCAACCACGAACGCAGTGGGCCAGGTCACGACGCCGGCTCCGGCGCCGGGCAAGCCGCAGAAGTCGAACCGCCGCAACTCGAGCAACGGCGGTGGCGGCGGTGGTGGGACGACCGGCACCGTGATGATGATCGTCGGGATCGCGGCGAGCCTTGGCGCGACCTACTTCGTCGTCAAGCAAATGAACAAGACGACCGAGCAACTGACCGCGACGCCGCACGCCGTCCGGTAGGCGAGTCGTACACCACGACGGGCCGGGCCGCGCTCGCTCGAGCGTGACTCGGCCCGCAGCGCGTTCACAGGATCTCGGTCCATCGGGGCGCGGCGGCGAACGCTGCGCGGATGAGCCCGACGTGCGAGTACGCCTGGGGAAAGTTGCCGGACAACCGCCGCTGACCGGTGTCGTAGTCCTCAGAGAGCAGGCCGAGCGGCGACACGACGTCGTCGGCGGCGTCCATCAGCGTGCGCGCTTCGGCGACGCGCCCAACCGACACGAGCGTTTCGATCAGCCAGAACGTGCAGAGAATGAAGGCGACGCTGGGTTTGCCCAGCCCGTCGTCTTCGCGATAGCGCATGAGCCAGCCGTCGTGCGGCAGCTCCTTCCAGATCGCGTCAATCGTGCTGAGCAGCCGCGGGTCGTTGGCGGGAAAGAGGCGGAGCGGCGCCATCTGCAGGAGCGAGGCGTCCAGGCCGTCGCCGTCGTAGGAGCCGACGAACGCGCCGCGCTTCGCGTTCCACGCCCGCTGCACGATCTCCTCGTGAATTCGCGCGGCCGCGTGTCTGAATTCGGCCGCCGCGTCCGGCGCGAACCGATCGGCGACGAGCGCGGCGCGATCGGCGGCGGCCCAGCACATCAAGCTCGAGAACGTCCTCGGCCGCGGCGCGGAGCGGTACTCCCAGATGCTCGTGTCCGGCCGGCCGACCAGCGCGATCGCGCGGCGCGCCAGACGGAAGAGCAGATCGCGGGTGGCCGGCGACCGCTCGGCGCTGAACCGCTCGTCGTGAAAGACCGGCGCGAGCGCGAGCACCAGCTCCCCGAAGATGTCGTGCTGCTCGTGGAACGCCGCGGCATTGCCGATGCGCACCGGTCCGTCGCCGTTCCAGCCGGCCCAGTTCGGTGCCGTGCGCTCCTCCAGATTCCACTTGCCGCCGACGCCGTAGATCGGCGCGAGCGAAAGATCCGGGCTGCCGCCCGCGATGTCGAGCAGGTACGTGATGAACTGCTCCCGCTCGTCGAACTGCCCGAGCAGCCGGAAGGCATCGACGACGTAGTAGGCGTCACGGAGCCAGCAGTAGCGGTAGTCCCACGTGCGCCCGCTGCCGGCCGATTCGGGGATCGACGTCGTCATGGCCGCGATGATCGCGCCCGTGTCCTCGAAGCAGTGCAGCTTGAGCGCGAGCGCCGATCGAATGACTTCGTGTTGATAGCGCGGCGGGATGTCGCAGTGTTTGACCCAACGCTGCCAGTGCTGGATCGTCTCGGTGAAGAAGCGATCGCACAGCGGCAGCAGCGGTTCTTCGACGGGCGCGCCCCAGGAGAGCACCAGGCCGTGGCGCGCGGTCAGCGTGAACGGCTGGCCCTCCAGGTGCGACATCGGGAGATCGGTCGTGAGCCGCAGCTCGCTCGCGTAGCCGTCGTAGCTGATGTGGTGCGATCCGTACACGGGCCGCGGGCGTGTCTTCGACCAGCCGCACACCGGCTCCGATCGCACGACGATGCGCGGCGATCCCTCGATCGGCTCGACGATGCGCACGAGCAGCGTCGGACGGAACATCCGGTGGTGCTGCTCGAAGCGCGGGGCGAAATCGATCACGCGGAAGCGGCCGCCCGGCGCGTCGAACGTGGTCTCGAGCACGTTCGTGTTGTCGAGATAGCGCTGCGTGCCGGCACGGCCGTCCGCCGGCCCGACCAGAAGTTGTCCGCCGTCCGGATCGAGCAGGCTGCCGAAGACGGGCTCGGAATCGAAGCGGGGCAGGCAGCACCAGGCGATCGCGCCCGAGCGATCGACGAGCGCGGCGTACTGGCAGTTGCCGATGAGGCCGAGATCTTCGAGCCGCACGATCGCATGATACCAGTCGCGATAGACTGGAAATCGGCATGACTCCGCGGGCGGCTGCATGAAGCCCATCCTCGCCGCAAAGTACCGTCCGATCCTTGCAGCGTTCGCGCACGACCGGACGCTCGTCGCGTTCGATTTCGACGGCACCCTCGCGCCGATTGCGAGTCGCCCGGCGGATGCCGCGATGCGGGCGTCGACCGTGCGGCTGTTGTCGATCGTGGCTCGCCGCTATCCGTGCGTCATCGTCACCGGCCGATCGTTGCGTGACGTCACGGAGCGGCTGCACGGCGCGCCCGTCGAGATCGTCGGCAACCACGGCGCGGAGCCGCAGGCCAAGGGCGTGGACGTGCGGCGCGTGATCGCGCGTGCAAAGCGCGCGGTCACGCCGATCGTGAAGCGCTGGCCCGGCGCGTGGGTGGAAGACAAGATCTACTCGCTCTCCGTGCACTATCGTCAGGCCGAGGAAGCGCCGGCGTCGGTCGCGGCGGTGAACCGGCTCGGACGGCGTCTGCCCGGCATCCGCGTCGTGCCCGGCAAGCTCGTGATGAATCTGGTCGCGCGCGGCGCGCCCGACAAGGGCATCGCCGTGGAAGCCGCGCGGCGCCGGCACGATTGCCGGCGCGTCATCTTCGTCGGCGACGACTACACGGACGAGAGCGTGTTTCGCGAAGCGCGGCCCAGCCGGTTGCTGGGCGTGCGCGTCGGGCCATACGAGAACACGCGCGCCGGATTCGGTCTGCGCCGGCAGGAGGAGATCGATCGGCTGCTCGCCGCGCTCGTCCGGCTGCGTCCGATCGCTCCCGCCGCAGGCTCGCACAAGCGCCGCACCGACGAATCGCGGCTCGGTCCGACGCTCGAGTTCATGCGGCTCCTCTGGGGGCTGGACCACGCGCTGCAGCGCCGATCGAAGTGGCTCGCCAGCAAGCGCGGCGTCACCGGACCGCAGCGCCTCGCGCTGCGGATCGTCGGGCACATGCCGCACGTCTCGGCGGGTTTGCTGGCGACGACGCTGAAGTTGCATCCGAGCACGCTGACCGGCGTGCTGCAGCGCCTCGAGCGGCGGGGATTCCTGACGCGCCGCATCGACGGCAGCGATCGCCGGCGCGTGCACCTCGATCTCACCGACCGCGGCCGCGGCGCCACCCGTCCCTTGCGCGGCTCAGTGGAAGACGCGGTGACGCAGGTGCTCGGCCGGGAGGATCCGCGCGAAGTGCGAGCGACCGCGGACTTGCTGCGGTCGCTCGTGCGTGAGCTCGAAGCCGGGATTACCTGACGTCGCCGTCTTTGCCGGACGTCAGTTTCAGACGAACCGAGAAGGGATGGTCCGGGAGCGCGCCGCCTGAGAACACCCGCGCCTGCGGCAGTTCGAAGGACACCGTATCGTTCGCGGCCGGCAGCGGGATGACCTTGGTCGTGGCCCCCGTGCTCGCGCTCGAGCTCGAGCTCGCCGAGCTCGCGCTGGAGCCGCTGTCGACTCGCCTGACGATGATGACGCGAAGGACATTCGCGCCCTTCTCATCCGCCATGACGCGCAGCGAGACCGCGACATCGACCGTCGTCGATCCGTTCGGCGTCGGCACCGTCACCAGCGGAAAGGCCACCGAATCGCCGTCGGCGCCGAAGTGGAGGGTGACGCGCTGAGTCTCTTCTTTCCCGCCCTGTGGCTGGTGCACCAGCCAGAGCTCGGCGTCAAAGCTTCCCGAGGAGATTGGCGTCAGTGGCGGATTTGCCGGACCGAACGCCCACGTCGGGCCCACTGAAACGCCACGACCGGCGCCGGTCGTCACCGTCGTGTCGCTCCCGGTGCCACGCCCTCCACCTCCGCCTCCGGCCGCTCCCGAGCTGCGATAGTTCCAGAGCGTGCCCTGCGCCAGCGTCCGCGCGACTTCGAGCGCGCTCTGGTTGCTGCCGCTGATCACCCAGTCTCTGTTGGTTCTGTTCGTTCCGCCTGGCGCATTGGCGC
>DATEGZ010000288.1:0-7107 GCA_035279905.1 Vicinamibacterales bacterium | reverse complement strand
ATGAACTCCATCTCGGGCGTGATCTCGCCCTTGCGCGCGTAGTGCAGCTGCGTGACGCAGCTCCACTACGCACGCAAGGGCGATATCACGCCCGAGATGGAATTCGTCGCGGTCCGCGAGGGGCTCCCCGCCGCGTTCGTCCGCGACGAGGTCGCGCGGGGGCGCGCGATCATCCCGGCCAACATCAACCATCCCGAGCTCGAGCCGATGATCATCGGCCGCAACTTCCTCGTGAAGATCAACGCGAACATCGGCAACTCGGCCGTGTCGTCGTCGATCGTCGAGGAAGTCGACAAGCTGCGGTGGGCGACGCTCTGGGGCGCCGACACGGTCATGGACCTCTCGACCGGCAAGAACATCCACGAGACGCGCGAGTGGATCTTGCGCAACGCGGCCGTGCCGATCGGCACCGTGCCGATCTACCAGGCGCTCGAAAAAGTCGGCGGCCGTCCCGAAGCGCTGACGTGGGAGATCTACCGGGACACCCTGATCGAGCAGGCCGAGCAGGGCGTCGACTACTTCACCGTGCACGCAGGAGTCTTGCTGCGGTACATCCCGATGACCGCGCGGCGTCTGACGGGCATCGTCTCGCGCGGCGGGTCGATCCTCGCCAAGTGGTGCCTGGCGCACCATCAGGAGAACTTCACCTACACGCACTTCCGCGAGATCTGCGAGATCATGCGCGCCTACGACGTGTCGTTCTCGCTCGGCGACGGCCTGCGACCCGGATCGATCGCCGACGCCAACGACGAGGCCCAGTTCGCCGAGCTCAAGACGCAGGGCGAGCTGACGAAGATCGCGTGGGAGTACGGCGTGCAGGTGATGAACGAGGGGCCGGGCCACGTGCCGATGCACCTCATCCGCGAGAACATGGAAAAGCAGCTCGAGTGGTGCGACGAAGCGCCGTTCTACACGCTCGGGCCGCTCACGACGGACATCGCGCCGGGCTACGACCACATCACGTCGGCCATCGGCGCGGCGATGATCGGCTGGTACGGCACCGCGATGCTCTGCTACGTGACGCCGAAGGAACACCTCGGCTTGCCGAATCGCGACGATGTGAAGGCCGGCGTGATCGCGTACAAGATCGCCGCGCACGCCGCTGACCTCGCCAAGGGCCACCCGCGCGCGCAGGCCTGGGACGACGCGCTGTCGAAAGCGCGGTTCGAGTTCCGCTGGGAAGATCAGTTCAACCTGGCGCTCGATCCGGTCACGGCCCGCGCCTACCACGACCAGACGCTGCCGGCCGACGGCGCCAAGCTCGCGCACTTCTGCTCGATGTGCGGCCCGAAGTTCTGCAGCATGGAGATCACGCAGCAGATTCGCGAGTTCGCCGCCGAGAAGGGCATGTCGGTGTCCGACGCCGTCGAGACCGGACTGGCCGAGAAGGCCGCCGAGTACCGTCGCGACCGGTCGTAGGCCCAGCGTTCCGCGCCCGCCGCCGCACGACCGCGAAATTTTCCACGTTCGCAATCGGACACTCGCTGAATGTCCAGGCAGCGTCACGCCCCGTCACAGGCATGGCGATTGCACGCGTGGCTCCGGGAGGCTCGTCATGTGGCGAGACGTTCGATTTGCCCTGCGGTCGCTTCGGCGGAGTGCGACCTTCTCGATGGCGGCGGTGCTTGCGCTGGCGCTCGCCATCGGCGCGAACGGCGCCATCTTCAGCCTCATCGACGGGCTCTGGTTCCGGCCGCCGGGCATTCGCAACCCTGGCGCGATCGTGCGCGTCTTCTCGACGACACCATCGAGTCCGTCGGGATTGTGGTCGTATCCGGAGTACACGGCGCTTCGTGATCAGACGTCCGCATTCGACGGCGTGATCGCGCGCGGCGGCCGCGGCGCGCTGTTGATGGGAAAGGAGGGTCAGTCGACGCTCCTGCTCGTCAACGTGGTTTCGACGAACTTCTTCACGACGCTCGGCGTCACGCCCGCCTACGGCCGGTTGTTTGGTCCGGGTGACGAGTCGTCGCTCGAGAAGGCCCCAGGCGTGGTCCTGGGCCACGCCTTCTGGCAGCGGCACTTCGGCGGCAATCCCTCCGTCATCGGACAAACGCTGATCCTTGGAGGGAAGAGCGTCGGTGTGCTGGCGGTGCTGCCTTCGAGCTTCCGGGAGATCGACGCTGACGCGGATCGTGACCTCTGGATGCCGCCGGCGACCTGGACGCTGCTGTCGAATGCGAATGAGTTCACCCGCCGGGATTCGCGCTGGTTCACCGTGCTGGCTCGCCGACAGCCGGGCGTGCCGGTTGCCGCTGCGGACACCGAAGTGTCCGCGCTCGCGGGCTCGCTCGCGCGGGACTTTCCCGAGAGCAATCGGGGCCGCGGCGCCCGCGTGATCTCCGACTTCGACTATCGCATCGAGCAGGGCGGGGTGAATGCCGTCGCGTTGATCGGCCTCGTGTTCCTGGTCGTCGTCATCACGTGCGTGAATGTTGCCAACCTGCTGCTGGCTCGCGCCGCAGGCCGCACACGCGAGCTCGCCGTGCGGGTTGCGCTCGGTGCCGGCCGCAAGCAGCTGCTGCGCCAGCTGATGATCGAGAGCGCGCTGCTTGGCGCCGCCGGCGCCGCGGCGGGCCTCATCGTCGCGATGTGGCTGATCCGGCTGCTGCCCACGCTGCTGGTGGCGCCGCCAGGTTTCCAGTCGCCGCTCTTGTTCGCCACGGATTCCCGCGTCGTGCTGTTCACCATGGCGGTCACGGTGTTGACGACCGTGCTGTTCGGGCTTGTGCCGAGCGTGATCGCCGCGCGGACGGATGTCGTGGCGCTCGTCAAGGCGGAGCCGCTCACGGCGAGCCCGGGGCGGCGCGGGTACGGGCTCGGCGGTGCGCTGGTCGTGGCGCAGGTGGCCGTCTCGCTCGTGCTCCTCTCGGTCGCGGCCGTGCTGACGAAGAGCTTCTTCGAGACCGGCCGCGCCGATCTTGGCTTTTCGCGCAAGCCCCTCCTCACTGTCTGGGCGACGCAAAGCGTGCCGCGCGCCGTCGGGGAGAGAGCGATGGCGCAGCTCACCGCCTTGCCCGGCGTGAAGCGGGTCGCGGCTGCGGTTCGGGCGCCGCTCAGCCTCTCAGGAGGCGGCAGAGCTCGCGCGATCGTGACCGAGGACATGACGACGCCGCCGGCGAGCGGGTATCCGCAAATCAAATTCAACGCCGTCAGCGCGACGTATTTCGAGACGCTGGGGATCGCCGTACGCGCCGGCCGTGCGTTCGCGCCAGCAGACGACGCCGGCGGGGAATTGTCGGTCGTCGTCAACGAGCAGTTCGCGACGGAGTTCTACGCCGGCCGCTCGCCGATCGGCCGCGTCCTCCATCTCGGCACGCCCGCCGGCCCGCCGTACCGGATCATCGGTGTGGTCGCAAATACGGTCATCAATCAGCTCAACGAAACGCCGGAGCCGTACTTCTACGTGCCGCTGTGGCGCGACGACTACGGCGAGCTCACGTTCCTGATTGAGACCACCGGCGATCCGGCGGGTCTGGCGCCGGCCGTGCGCGCGACCGTGAAGGGGACGGATGCGCGCCTCGACCCGCGACAGGTCGTTACGATGGCGCAGTACGTCGCGTATTCCGCGAGCTCGTATCAGGCCACGGCGGCCCTGTCCGGCGCGCTTGGGCTGGTGGGGCTGCTGCTGACCGGACTTGGCGTCTACGGCGTCGTCGCGTCGCGCGCGGTCCGACGAACGAGGGAAATCGGTATTCGCGTGGCACTCGGCGCCGCTCGCGGACAAGTGCTTCGCCTCGTGCTTGCCGAAGGCGCGCGCGTTGGCTTGACAGGCGTCGCGATCGGCGTGCCCGCCGCGCTGGCCGTGAACCGCGTCGTTCGCACCTTGCTCCTTGGCGTCGATCCCTGGGACGGACCGGCGCTGGCGATGGCCGTCGCCGCGCTTCTCGCGGCGCTGGCCGCGGCTACCTTCGTGCCCGCGTGGCGCGCCATGCACACCAACCCGTCGACGGCGCTGCGGGATAGCTGATGCGGCGTGGCGAACGCCGGCGTGACTTGATGGTCAAACTATTCCGACCGCAGCGCCGCGACCGGATCCAGACGAAACGCTCGCGCCGCCGGCCCGGCGACCGCCGAGACGGCGGCAATCACCACCAGACCGGTCGCGCCGATGAACACCAATGGATCGTGCGCGCTCAGCCCGAACAGAAACGCTGACGCGTTGACCAGACGCGCAGCCACGAATGCGGCCGGCAGGCCCACGAGAATACCCGCAAGGGTGAGACCCGCGCTCTGACGGAAGATCCAGCGACGCAGATCCTCGGGCGACGCGCCGAGCGCCATGCGCACGCCCAGTTCGCGCGTGCGCCGCGCGACCCAATGCGAGAACAGACCGTAGCTGCCGATGGCCACGAGGGCCATCGCCAGCACGGCAAAGAGCGCGCCGAGCATCGCTGCGAGCCACTCGCGCGTCAGCGCGATGTTGACGTGCACGGCCTCGCGATACATGGCGTCCACCGATTGACGTCCGAGCGACGCGACCCGCGAGCGAATCGCAGCCATGACCGCATCGGGATCCCCGGCCGCGCGCACATGCAGGAAGCCCCCCGCCAGGCGGCCAGGCCGCTGACCGAGCGAGAGAAACACCGTCGCCGGGTGTGGCACGTGCACGTCCTGGAGCGCAGCGTCGGCGACGACGCCGACGATCGTGATGTCCTGAGTATCCGTCGCGGCGCCCACGCGTATCCGGCGGCCGACCACGTTGTCGCCCGGAAACAGCCGGGCAGCCTGCGTCGCCGTCACGATCGCCACGCGCGGCGTACGCTCCGTGTCATCCCACGTGAAATCGCGGCCGCGTTCGAACGGCACCGACATCGCGTTGAAGAATCCCGGCGAGACCATCTGCACCATCGCGGTCGGATCGCCGGCGCTGGCCGCCGCGGTGGCGGGCGCCACCCGCTCGAGGTCGTGATTCTGCACGCCCAACATCACTCCTTGAACGGTGAAGCCCGCCGCGTTCACACCGGGTATCGCCGCCAGGCTCTCCACCAGTTCCTGCGCGTGGACGCGGTCGTCTGGATCGGGAGGCAGGCCCGGACGCGGTGAAAGAAAGACCTCGACGACGCCGCGCAGGTCGAAGCCCGTGGGCATCTGGCGAAGGTTGACCAGCGTGCGGATGAAGAGCCCCGCGCCGGCGAGCAGGACGAGCGAGAGCGCGATCTCGGCGACCATCAAGCGCCGCTCCCATCGCGACGCCGATCCGATGACCGTGCGCGTGTTCGACTTCGTTCCCGTCAGACCGTGACGGCTCGCCAGCCACGCCGGCGCAAGTCCCACCGCGAGGGTCACCGTGGCGAGCGTGGCGATCGACGCGGCGAGGACGCGCCAGTCGGGCGCGAGCGAGAACGGCAGCGGCGCAGTGGTCGGCCAGAAGACCGTGAGCAGGCGCGGTGTCGCAGCGGCCACGAACGGCAGTCCGGCCACTGTGCCCAGGAGCGTGAGCAGCGCGCCTTCGGCGAGCAACTGGCGGATCAGGTCGGCCCGTGACGCGCCCAGCGCGACACGCACGCGGAACTCCGCCTCGCGCGCCGCGGCGCCGGCGAGCAAGGCGCCCGCGAGGTTGACGCCGCAGATGACGAGCATCCACGCCGTCAGACCGACCAGCATCGTGAGCGAATCCGCGTAGCGGCTCCGCAGGAACGAGAAACCGTTGCGGACGGAATCGAGATCGAAGCGCCTCGTCAGGTACGCGCTGCGTTGAGCGGGGGAGACATCCCGCGGGACCGCGTCGGCAATCACGCCCGGCCAGATGGCCGACAAATTCGCACGCGCGCCGTCGATCGTGGTGTCATCGCGCAAGCGTCCGAGGATCGATCCGAAGATCACCGGATCCGACGGCGTGCCCGCAATCTGGTTGTAGGTCGAAGGCAGAACAACGACGTCCGCGGGGTTTTCCAGTTCCAGACCTTCGTAGGACTCGGGAGCGACGCCGATGATTGATACCGGAGTTCCGTTGACGCTGATACGCCGTCCGATCACGGCAGGATCGCTCGAGAGACGATGGCGCCAGAACCGATCGGTCACCACGGCCGCGAGCTGTCCCTCGTCGGCCGGCTGAAGGAAGCGTCCCATCTCGGGATGCAGACCGAGCGTTTCGAGAAACCCGACGCTGCCGATCTCCCATCCCCCGGAGAACTCGTCTGACTCGACGCGAATGTGGACGGGTCCGCCGCCGGCATAGCCAGACATCGCCGCGAACACGCGCTGGCGATCCGCGAGCGCCTGCACCATCGCCGGCGTGAGCCCGTGCTGGCTGCCGTTCGGTTCGGATACGGTGACGGCCACGAGGCGGCTCGCCGCCGGTACGCGAAGGGGACGCAGGACGAGCGCGTTCAGCAGGTTGAAGAACGCCGTGTTTGCGCCCGTCCCGATGGCCAACGTCAGCACGGCCACGAGCGTCAGGATCGGCCGTTGCCGAAGCTGACGCCACGCGTCGCGCAGGTCCCGAGTCATCCGTGCTTACTTAATCGTGGGCGGGACGATCTGGATGATGGTCTTGAAGCGTTCTTCTTTGGAGCCGCTGACGAACAGATAGCCGGCCTGGTTGTTCCAGGTGTAGTCCTTCACAACGACGCTCGGCTGGTACGTCATTGTCGAGTCGTCGAACTTGCCGGTATCGAATTGCTGCATCGGCGGCGCTTTGAAGAGCTCGCGGCCGCCCGTCTTCAGCACGCTCTTGTAGTAGTTGACGATCTCGAGGTACGACGCGTTCGTGCCGAAGAGATACAGCTTCTGGCCCTGGCCGGCGTCGATCACGTCGAGCGGCGTCGCGCCCGGGTAGATGGGGGCGCCGAGCGCGGCCGAGGATTGCGCCGCGGGCGCAGGCGGTGCGGCCGTTGGCGTTGGCGCCGGTGTGTTTGGCGGTTTGGCTGGCGGCGGTGCGGACGTGCTGCCGCCGGGGAACGGCCGCGGCGTCGGTGTGGGGGTCTGGGCGGACGGGCGTGACACGAGCGCAATCGGCCACGCGGCGATCGCGGCGATCGCCAGCACTCGTCCGACTGCGGATCGGCTGAATCTCAGCATCACGGCCCTCTCGCTATTATAGGACCGTGGATGGCGTCCGGACGGTTTGCGCGCGCGAGCGCGACTGGGTGGTCGAGCTCGTAC
>DATEGZ010000287.1:0-2467 GCA_035279905.1 Vicinamibacterales bacterium | reverse complement strand
CGGCGCCCCGCCGATGGGCGGCGGCGCGCCCAAGCCGGCGCGCGTCGGCGGCGACGACGCCACGGTCAAGACCGTGCGGCGTGACGAACCGAAGATCGGCCGCAACGATCCGTGTTGGTGCGGCAGCGGGAAGAAATTCAAGAAATGTCATGGCGCCTAACCCAGTTCGTTAGGTTCGTTGGGTTCGTTAGGTTCGGGGGGAACAATGAGCTCCGCACGATCGAGCACTGCAATGGCTGACGCGCTGAATGCCGCCGGCAAAGTGGCGGCGGGTCTCTCCGAAGCGTTGACGTTCGACGACATCGTGCTCGTGCCGCGGCAGTCGAAGATCCTGCCGAGCCAGGTGGACATCAGCTCGCGGCTGACGCGGCGGATTCGGTTGAACGTGCCGATCCTCAGCGCCGCGATGGACACCGTGACGGAGAGCCGGCTCGCTATCGCGATGGCGCAGCAAGGCGGGCTCGGCGTGATCCACAAGAACCTCGGGATCGACGAGCAGGCGTCGGAAGTCGATCGCGTGAAGCGATCGGAGAGCGGAATGATCGTCAACCCGATCACGCTCTCGCCCCGGCATCACATCTACGAAGCGCTCGATTTGATGAAGAAGTACCGCATCAGCGGCGTCCCCATCACCGAGGACGGCAGCAAGGAAGGGCGCCTCGTCGGCATCCTAACGAATCGCGACCTGCGCTTCGAGACCCGCGTCGATCGGCCGATCGACGAGATCATGACGAAGAAGGATCTCGTCACCGTGCCGGTGGGCACGACGCTCGATCAGGCGCGCGAGATGTTCCATCGCCACCGGATCGAGAAACTGCTGGTCGTCGACGCCGATTACCGCCTGAAGGGCCTGATCACCGTCAAAGACCTGCAGAAGCTCGTGAAGTATCCGAACGCGTGCAAGGACTCGCTCGGCCGGCTGCGCGTGGGCGCGGCGATTGGCGTGAGCAAGGACACGTTGGAGCGTGCCGAGGCGCTCGTGCACGCCCACGTCGACGTGCTCGTGATCGACACCGCGCACGGCCACTCGCAAGGCGTGCTCGACATGGTCGCGCGCATTCGCGAGCGCTACCCGGAGATCGATCTGATTGCCGGCAACGTCGCCACGGCCGGCGCGACGACCGCGCTCATTGAGCGCGGCGTAGATGCCGTGAAGGTTGGCATCGGCGCGGGATCGATCTGCACGACGCGCGTCGTCGCCGGCGTCGGCGTACCGATGATCACGGCGATCGCCGCGTGTGCGCGTGCCGCCGCCGAGCATGACGTGCCGATCATCGGCGACGGCGGCATCCGTTATTCGGGAGACATTACGAAGGCAATTGCCGTCGGCGCGAGCTCGACGATGATCGGGAGTCTGTTCGCGGGCACCGACGAAAGCCCGGGCGAAATCATTCTGTACCAGGGCCGCAGCTTCAAGGAGTACCGCGGCATGGGCTCGATCGGCGCGATGCGCCGCGGCAGCCGCGACCGCTACTTCCAGGACGAGTTCGACCTCGACGCGGCCGGCGACGCGTCCGACAAGCTCGTGCCCGAGGGCATCGAAGGCCGCGTCGCCCACAAAGGCAGCGTCGCCGCGATGATCCACCAGCTGGTCGGCGGCCTCCGCGCCGGCATGGGCTACTGCGGCTGCCCCGACATCCCCACGCTCCAGCGCGACGCGGAGCTCTTGCGCACGACGGCCGCGGGCGTCCGCGAAGGCCACGTGCACGACGTCATCATCACCAAGGAAGCGCCGAACTACCGGGTGGAATAAGACCTCGGATAACACTCTGCCCGCCCGGCCGTCTGTCAGTCTGGAGATCGCCGTCCGCCTCGCGGGGGAGTACGTATTCTGACGTTCGCCACCGACACGAGCGAGGAAGCTCGCGACGAGATTGCCCGGCTGGTGCGGCAGGCCCAGGCGGACGATCGGGCGGCTTTCGGTCTGCTCTACGAGCGGTTCTCCCGGTACGTGCACGGCATCCTGCTCGCCCGCCTGCCGGCGGACGAGGCCTCGGACCTGGTTCAGGACGTCTTTCTGCAGGCGATGGAGCGCCTCGGCACGCTGCGCGAGCCGCGGGCGTTTGCCGGCTGGCTGGCGACCATCGCGCGCAACCGCGCGACTGACACCCTGAGGCTGCGCCCGGTGACCGAGCCGCTCGACGAGGAGCGTCCAGGTCCGCCGGCCTCGCCTGAGACGCAGGCCGACGCCCAGCGGGCCCTGGCGGCCATCCAGCGCCTGCCGGAGGCGTATCGCGAGACGCTGGTGCTCCGGCTCGTCGAGGGCCTGACCGGCCCGGAGATCGCGCACCTGACCGGCCTCACTCCGGATTCGGTGCGCGTGAATTTGCATCGCGGCTTCAAGCTGCTTCGGGAGCTCCTGGGAGGAGCATCATGACGACGCCCGCCGACCATCGCGGCGACGACTACCTCTGGGATCGATCGGGTCCCGTCGACCCGGCGGTCGCGGAGCTCGAGCGCCGTCTCG
>DATEGZ010000286.1:0-8276 GCA_035279905.1 Vicinamibacterales bacterium | reverse complement strand
GAAGCCCGCGAAGAAAGCCGCGAAGAAAAAGGTCTCGCCGATTCCGGCGGGGTACTACACCGTGACGCCCTACCTCGTGTGCCGGGGCGCCGCGAAGGCGATTGAGTTCTACAAGAAAGCGTTCGACGCCAAGGAGATGCTCCGGATGCTCTCCCCGGACGGATCGATCGCGCACGCCGAGCTGAAGATCGGCAACGCGATTGTGATGCTGGGCGATGAGAACCCGGCGATGGGCGCGACCGCGCCCGAGACGGTCGGCGGAACCGCGTCCGGCCTCTTCATCTACACGAAGGACGTCGACAAGGCGTACGCGAAGGCCGTCGCCGCCGGCGCCAAGGCGGAGATGCCGCCCATGGACATGTTCTGGGGCGATCGGTACGGCAAGCTCTCCGATCCGTTCGGCCACAAGTGGTCGATGGCGACGCACACCGAAGATGTCCCGCCGAAGGAAATGGCCAGGCGGGGCGCGGAAGCGATGGCCCAGATGGCCGCGTCCGCGGGCAAGCCGTAGCGCTAGCGGCCGGCGGCTCTCGCGAGGTCGTCGCGCAGACGCCGGGTCGTGTCCGCGTTTACGCCGTTCACAATCAACACGCCGTTCGTCGTCTTCACGACGACGAACGGCGGCACGTCGCGATCGACGAAGACCTGAGCCGGGCCGATCCCCGCCACCGTGAACTCGCCGCGCAGCTTGCCGCCCGCGGCGAAGCCGTCGCGCTTGTGAACGATCGGAGGAAGCTCGTCGATGAGCGAGACGTCTCGGATCGCGCCGAACGGCACGCGCACGGAGTAGCCTGCGCCGGTCACCACGAACGCCTCGCTGCCGACGGACGCCTCGATCGGACGCGCACCCGTCCATAGCACGAGGCCGATGACGATCGCGACGGCCGCCGCGATGATGATCGGCGGCACGAACGCCCAGGATGGCGGCGCGGCGGACGCGGACCCATCCGCGCCGGCCGCGACGTTCGACCCGATGCGTGCGTCGATCGCCTGGCAAAGCGCCTGAGGCTCGGGCGTCCCAACCCGAACGTGGCGCCCGTCGCCGAGCGTGAAGTCCACCGCTTCGAAGCCCGCGACGTTGTAGACCCAGCCGCCTGGAATCCACCGGATGCCCCAGCCGTAGTACCAGGGATTGACCACCGCGCGGTACTCATGGGCGTCGGATAGCAGGATGCGCTTCCGAATCAGGCCCAGGCCGAATCGGGCGACGAGCTCTCTCTCGTCGACCGACACGGTCAGCCAGCCCATCAACAGGATGACCACGGGCCCGATGGCGAGGACCAGCGACGCGAACGGAAAGCTCCGAACGATTAGCAGGACGCCGATGATGATCGACGGGCTGACGCCCAGGATCGCCGGCCAGCCGATTTGCGTGCGTCGGTAGGGGAGCACCGGACCGCCGCTCACTTCGTCTGGAACTTGCTCACGTCGAACACCCACACGCCGCGCCCGTGCGTCGCCGCGACGAGCACGTGATCGCGCGGATGGATGACGAAATCCATGACGTTGACCGACGGCAGATTCCCGCCGAGCACCTCCCACTTCTGGCCGCCGTTGGTCGACACGTACACACCGAAATCGTTGCACGTGTAGAGGACGTTCGGGTTGACCGGGTCCTCCTGAATCATGTTCATCGGGCCGGCCGGCAGATTGCCGGCGATGCTCTTCCACGTCTTGCCGTAGTCGGTGGACTTGTACAGATACACCGCGAAGTCGTCGTCGTACCGGCCCTGCTGCGCCATGTACACCGTGCCCTCTTGATACTTCGACGCGAGAACCTTCGCGATCCACTTGCGCTCGGGCAGCTTCATCGTGAGGTCCGTCCACTCCTTGCCTTCATCGATCGAGACCTGCAGATGGCCGTTGTCGGTGCCGACGTAGACGAGGCCCTTCTTCATCGGCGACTCGGAGATCGAGATCACCGTCTGATACGGCACCTCGCCGAGCTGCGCCTTGTCGCCGCCGCTGATGTCCGGCGTCAGACGCTCCCACGTCTGCCCGCGATCCTTCGAGCGATAGAGGTACTGCAGCCCGAAGTAGAGCGTGTTGGGATCGTGCGGCGACAGGATCATCGGCGCGAGCCACTGGCCGCGGAGCTCGTCGGCGTCGCCCGTCTCGGGCTTCGGCCGGATGTTCGTGGTGCTGCCGCCGCGTCCGCGGCCGGCGGCCGCCGCCGCGCCGAGGTCGCTCCGCGTGATCGCGCCGTACGTGCCGGCGGAGTAGACGATGTTCGGGTTGGTCGGATCGATCGCGTGCGTGCTGCCTTCGCCGCCCGGCGCGCTCTCGAACGCCACGGGCTTCATCGCGGCGACGCCGTTGCTCACGTCGACGACCGCGCGATAGCTGCCGTGATCCTGCACCGATCCGTACACGCGGAACGGTGTGTCCATGTCGAACGCCATGTCGAAGAAGGTGCTCGACGGAATGGCCGCGCGCGTCCACGTGGCGCCGCCGTCCTTCGACACGCGGAAGCCGCTGTCGTTGCCCGACAGCATGAAGTTCGGATCCTTCGGATCGAGCCACATCGCGTGGTTGTCGCCGCCGGGGCTCGTCGTCGCCACGGGACGATTGACGCCAGGTCCCGCCTGTGACGCACCTGCCGTGGTCGTTTGTCCCGCGACCGCCGGAACCGTCGGCGTCGGCGTTGGCGGAGGCGCGCCGCGGCGGCCCATGCCTTCGAACGTCTTGCCGGCGTCGTGCGACACGCTGACGCCGAGCGCGAGCACGTAGATCGTGTTCTCGTCGCGCGGATCGACGCGCGTGTTGCCGAACACCCAGCCGTAGCTCGACGACAGGTTGCGCATGAACAGCTTCTGCTGGTCGTCCTGGCCGCTCATCTTCGTCCAGGTCGCGCCCTTGTCGTTCGATCGGTAGATTTCGTTGCCGACGGGGTAGTAGTCGATGAGGACGCCGTACGGATTGCGGGTGTTCTCCGGCGCCTTGTCGCCGCGCGCGTAGTTGTCGACGAACGCGTAGACCACGTTCGGATTCGACTGCGCGATGTCGAGGCCGATCCGGCCGAGATCGTTGCCCGGCGGCAGGCCGCCCTCGAGCCGCTTCCACGTGTTGCCCGCGTCGGTCGACTTCCACACGCCGCTGTGCGTGAAGCCGGACTCGGTGCGCGGGTCCGCCCACTTGCGGCGCTCGCGCTGCCACATCGCCGCGTAGAGCGTGTTTGAATCGCGCGGATCCATCACGAGATCGACCGCGCCCGTCTGCGGGTTCTCGTAGAGGACCTTCTTCCACGACTTGCCGCCGTCGGTCGTCTTGAACACGCCGCGCATCTCGTTCTCGGTCCACTCGTGGCCGCTCGCGGCGACGTAGACGACGTTCGGATCCGTCGGATGCACGACGATGCGGCCGATGGTCTGCGTGTCGGCGAGGCCCATGTGCGTCCACGTCTTCGCGCCGTCGGTCGACTTGTAGACGCCCGCGCCCGCGTACGAGCTGCGGTAGATGTTGGTCTCACCGGTGCCCACCCAGACGATGTCGGGGTTGGAGGGGGCGACGGTCACGTCGCCGATCGCGCTCGACGCCTCGTGCTCGAAGACAGGCTTCCACGTCTCCCCGAGGTCGTCGCTCTGCCACAAGCCGCCACAGCAGGATCCGGCGTAGAGGCGGCGGAACGCCGGGTAGTCGGCAACGGCGACGTCGGCGATTCGGCCGGCCACGTTGGTCGGGCCGAGGAACGACCACGACTGGTCTTTGTAGGGGGACGCCCGGGTCATTGCCAGGTGCGTCTCGTAGGCTTTGACGCGGAAGTCCGCGCCGGCCTTGGGCGGCGCCTGCGCCTGGGTCGCCACGAGCGTGACGACCAGGGCCGCGAGCCCCACCATCAGAATCCATGCGTTTTGCTGTCGCCCCGCGTGCCGTGCCGTCATCCCGGACCTCCCTCGACTGCTGGTGGGACTAGGATAGCCGCGGCAGGGCTTGCCCGCCGAAGCCTTGGCGAAGGCGGGCGGGGCGTTACAATGGGATGCCAGCCTGCCACGGGAGAGAAATGAGCCGCGTTCCCCTCGTCGCGCTTCTGGCGGTTACCGCCGGAACCGTCGCTGCGGGCGCCTGGCAACAGCCACGCTTCCGCGCCGGGACGAATACCGTCTCGGTGTTTGCGACGGTGCAGGACGGGACCGGCCGCCTCGTGCCGGATCTCACGCGCGACGACTTCGAGGTCCTCGACAACGGCAAGCCGCAGCCGCTGACCGTCTTCGCCAACGACGTCCAGCCGATCACGATCGTCATCATGTTGGACCGGAGCGGCAGCATGATGTGGAACTTCGGGCTGGTGCGCGACGCCGCCGAGCAGTTCGTCGGCGACCTGCTGCCCGAGGATCGCGCGCGCATCGGCAACTTCAGCAACCGCGTGCAGATCGATCCCGAGACGTTCACGAGCGATCGCAAGGAGCTCGTGCGCATTCTTCACGAAAACCTGCAGGACGCCGGACCGACGCCGTTGTGGAACGCGACGTCGGCGGCGATGAACGCCCTCGAGAGTCAGAGCGGCCGCCGCGTGGTGCTCGTCTTCACGGACGGCAAGGACAGCCCGCCGAATCCCACTGGTAACGCCACGTTCTGGGAGGTCCGCGATCGATCTCAGAAGGACGAGATCATGGTGTACGCGATCGGCCTCGCCAACAGCTGCGGCCTGCCGTCGAGCCCGGCTCCGGCGACATCGTCGCAATCGTCCGGCGCGCTCTTCCAGCGGCGCGGCGGGATCCCGCGCGGGCCCACGATCCGGATCCCGATTGGCGGACGCATCGGGTTCCCGCCGATGGGCATCCCGCGCATCGAGCCGCCACCGCCCCCGGTAGGGATGCCGAAGACGCCGCCAAGCGACCCGGCTTCCACGACGTCCGGCAGCGGGTGTACCGCGACGAAGCCCGATCCGAACCTGGCCGAGCTGGCCGCAGTCGGCGGCGGCGGCTACTTCGAGCTGCGCGGAACGGACAACCTGACGACGACCTTCAAGCGGATCGCCGAAGAGCTCCATCATCAGTACTTGCTTGCGTTCACTGCCGAGGCGCTCGACGGCAAGACGCACACGCTCGAGGTAAGGCTCCGCCAACCCGGCCTGACCGCCCGCTCGCGGAAGAGCTACGTCGCCGCCTCTGATAAATGACCCGACTCGGGTAATGAGCGAGCCCCGACCGTTGTTCGCCCAGTTGGACCCAGCCGAGCACACGACTCGAAGCTGGCCCGGCGCGCTCTACCTCCCCGGGCATCTCGACGCCGCGGCGCAGCGCGATCTGGCCGCGCGCTGTCTTGCGCTCGGCGCGGCCGAGGCCGGTTTCTACACCCCGATCGTCCGCGGCGGCCATCCCATGAGCGTGCGGATGCTCTGCCTCGGGCGTCACTGGAACGCGCGGGAGTACCGCTACGAGCCGATCAGGTCGGACGTGGACGGGCGCCCCGTCCCGGAATTGCCGGCGGAGCTCTCGACGATCGCGGCGGTGATCGCCCGCGACGCCGGCTTCGACATGGCGCCGGACATCTGCATCGTGAACTGGTACGGCGCGGAAAGCCGCATGGGTCTGCACCAGGACAAGGACGAGAGTCCGGCATCGCTCGAGCGCGGCGCGCCCGTCGTGTCGATCTCGATCGGCGACGCGGCGAAGTTTCTGTTCGGCGGCGTCAAGCGCCGCGATCCCGTGGAAACCATCCTCCTCCAGTCAGGCGACGCGTTCGTCTTTGGCGGGCCCGCGCGCCTGCGCTATCACGGCGTCTCGCGCATTCTGCCAGGCACCGCGCCACCGGGCCTCGCGTTCGACGGGAGGATCAACCTCACGTTCAGGCAGTTCTGAACTTCGCCAGTGGTTCCGGGGTTCCGAGGTTCCGGGGTTCGCGGTCACACGTACAATCGGCGCATGCAGAGGGGTGCGCTGTTCTTGTCCGCGTTGACTGCGGCGGCCGCGATCGCACTCACCGTCACGCCGGCCGGGGGCCAGAATGCTGCGCCCTCTCCGTCCCCGATTCCCGTTCCCGTCGAAGTCGCCTCCAATGTTTTCTTTGCCCGCGTGACCGTGAACGGCGTCGGTCCGTTCTGGTTCACCGTCGACACGGGCGCCACGCTCACCGTGATCGATCCGTCCGCCGCCGCGCGCGCAAAGCTCGCCGTGCAGGACGCCGGCCGCCGCGGCAACGTCGGCATCGCTGCCGGGGACATGACGATGGCCACGACGACCGGCGCGCGGATCAACGTCGCCGGGCTGCCCATTTTCGCCCCGCCCACGCTCTACGTCGTGGCGGTGCAGAACAACGCCGCATACTTCGGTCACGCGATCGACGGCGTGCTCGGCACCGACTTCCTCAGCCCGCACATCGTCGCGCTGGACTACGGCGCCGGGCGCGTGAGCGTGCTGCCGCCGGCGCGGACCGAGCCGGCGGTCCGGCAGGGCGCCGCCGTGACGTTCACGCTCGAGGGCAACGTGCTCGTCGCGCCGGCCACCATCACGCTGCCGGACGGCGAGCGCGTAACCGCCCGGCTCCTCATCGACACGGGCAGCAACGGCGCGCTCACGCTGACGAGCCCGTTCGTTCGCCGGCACGACCTGACCGCGCGCTTTCCCAGCCGGCAGCAGCAGAACGCGGCCGTCGGCATCAACGGCACCGTGTTCTCGCCCGTGGTCGCGCTGACGTCAGTGGCGTTCGGTGATGCAGCGATCGCGCGGCCGAACGCGGCGCTGTCGACCGCCACCGCGGGCCTCGATGCCAGTACAGACTTCGACGGCATCATCGGCGCGGAACTGCTGCGACAGTTCACCGTGACGATCGACTACCCGCGCCGCCGGCTGATCTTCTCGCCGCCGGCCCCGTCGTTGCGTTGAGGTTCGTCAGGACACGACACCCTCCGTATCGAATCCCGGCCGAACGAACGCCATCGCGCGCGGAAATCGCTTCACGATCCCGGCGTCGATTTCGTCCAGGACGCGGACCAGCGCCATCGGCACGCCGTCGGCGGCCGCGCGGCCAATCTCCATCAACACCTGCCACGCCCGGCGCGAGTCCGCGATGATCAGACGTGCGACTTTGGCCGACCCGTTCGCGTCGCTCTCGAGATCGAAGCGATCGAAGTCCTCGTCGGCCTCGCTCGAGAGCGCGCGGTACGTCTTGCTCGCGACGAGACCCGAGAGGGCCGCGATCGTCTCGACTGCGTCGATCACCACGAGATCGCCGCGCTCCTCGGCGATTGGCGTCAGCGCCTGCGTCACCCGCCATGCCGTCATCGTGTAATAGCGCGCCGCGATCACGAGCCTGTCGGCGTTGACCCGGGCGCGCTTTGCCTCCTCCTCGCGTTCGATCTCCTCGGACTCTTCCTCCGTCATGTTCCGAACGGCTTCCTCCGCACGGCTGATGAACTCAAGGAACTCGGGCGGCGGCTCGGGCGCGGGCCCGTATTCGCGGAGGACGTCGCCGATCGGATCGGCGCTGTCCGTTCGCTGTTGCTGCAGGTAAACGAGGCACCGTGTGTTGAACGGACACCGTGGGCATCGCGTATCGCAGAAGTTGTAGATCCCGGGAATCAGCGGCGGGCGAGCTGGGTGAGGGGAGTCCGTATCGGCCATGCCGACGGACATTGCAAACGGCCGGCCCGAATTGCGCGCGAAAACCCTGGGGATTTCGATCGACGTTGCAGAAACTGCAATGTTCGCCGGCCGAGCGCATGGCAGAAACTGCCACCCCCAAAAAGCGAGAGGGCCGAAGCAAGGAGCGCGTCCTCGCCTCGACCCTCTCAGCGCTTAACTTCTAACTTCTGACTTCGAACTTCTAACTTGACCGTGTTTCTCTACCTGGGCCCCGCGCCGCCGCCGCGTCCACCCGGCGAGGGCAGCGTCAGCGCGATGAGCGACGTACCCGGTCCGTTTTGCGGGTTGCCGCCGGTTCCCGTGGCGAACACGATGTACTGCTTGCCCTGGTGCATGTAGGTCATGGGCACCGCGGTCGTCTTCGACGGAATCTGCACCGCGCCGACCTGCTTGCCGGTGGCCTTGTCGACCGCGTAGATCTGCGGCGGCGCTCCGCGCGCGCCACCCTGCCGCCCGGTGCCGTAAATCACCAGGGTCTTGGTGTTGATGACCTGCGGCTGTCCGCCCGGGCCGACTGGCGGAAGCGTGACGCCCGCGAACATCGGATCGGTGCTCGTCACCTGATTGAACCCGCCGTTCGGAATCCACCAGACCTTGTCGCCGGTCTTCATGCTGTACGCCGTCACGCCGCCCATTTCCTTCGGCTTGACGATCGAGACGCCGCCGCACTGCGACGTCCCTGGCGCGGCGTTC
>DATEGZ010000285.1:0-16721 GCA_035279905.1 Vicinamibacterales bacterium | reverse complement strand
GCCGGCGCGCGCGTGCACCACGTCACCGCGGACGTCATCGCCGCCGCCAGTCCCGTGCGCACGCCGGGCGGAGTCGTCGCGATCGCCGCGTGGCAGCCGCTGACGCTGGCCAGGACACTCGGCGCCTCGACCGGACCGGTGATCGCGCTCGTCGACGTGCAGGATCCCGGCAACGTCGGCAGCGTGATTCGCAGCGCGGATGCTCTGGGCGCAGGCGCGGTCGTGGCCGCGGGCGCCACCGCCGATCCCGGCGGCTGGCGGGCGCTCCGGGCGGCGATGGGCAGCACGTTCCGCGTGCCGGTGAGCCGCGCAGACGCGGAGGCCCTGTTCACCGAGGCCCACGCGCGGCACGTTCGCATCATCGCCACGACGGTCGGCAATGGCGAGCCGCTCGAACGTCTCCAACTCGACGGTCCGGCCATCGTGCTGCTGGGCAACGAGGGCGCCGGGCTGCCCGAGGCCGTCGTCCGGCGCGCCGATGCGCGGGTGCAGGTGCCGATGCGCGCCGGCGTCAACTCGCTCAACGTCGCCGTGACCGCTGCGCTCATACTGTACGCAGCCGCACGGCCTCGCGCATGAATCGTCCCCCTCTCTTCGAGACCGACGACACGCCCCTGCCGGGGACGCCGCTCGCCGAGCGGATCCGCCCGCGCACCCTCGACGAGTTCGTCGGCCAGGAGCACCTGCTCGGTCCGGGCCGGCCGCTGCGACAGGCGCTCGACAGCGGCGCCATGCACTCGCTCATCTTCTGGGGACCGCCGGGGACCGGCAAGACGACGCTCGCGCGGCTGCTCGCGACGCTCACCGGCGCGGATTTCGTCGCGTTCAGCGCGGTCACCTCGGGCATCAAGGAAATCAAGGAAGTCATCGCGGCGGCCGATCGCCGCCGGGTCGATCGCGGGCGCCGCACCATTCTCTTCATCGACGAAATCCATCGTTTCAACAAGGCCCAGCAGGACGCGTTTCTGCCCCACGTCGAAGCCGGCACGATCGTGCTCGTCGGCGCGACGACGGAGAACCCGTCGTTCGAGGTGAACTCGGCGCTGCTCTCGCGGTCGAAGGTGTACGTCCTGCAACCGCTGGCGCCGGATGGCATCGTGACGATCCTCAGGCGCGCGCTCGCCGATCCGGAACGCGGCCTCGGCGCGTTTCGCACGCAGGCCGACGACGCGACGCTCCTGGCGCTCGCGGTGTACGCGAACGGCGACGCGCGCACGGCGCTCAACGCGCTCGAACAGGCGGTCACGAGCCTCAAGCCGGCGGCGGACGGCACGCGCGTGCTCGACACCGCTGCGCTCTCGGCGCTGCTCGAGCGGCGCGCGCTGCTCTACGACAAATCCGGCGAGGAGCATTACAACCTCATCTCCGCGCTCCACAAGTCGATTCGCAACAGCGACGCGGACGCGTCCGTCTACTGGCTCGCGCGCATGCTCGAAGCCGGCGAGGATCCGCTGTACGTCGCGCGCCGGCTCGTGCGCTTCGCGTCGGAAGACATCGGCAACGCCGATCCGCGCGCGCTCGATCTGGCCAACGCGGCCAAGGACGCCGTGCACTTTCTCGGCATGCCCGAGGGCAACACAGCGCTTGCGCAGGCCGTCACCTACATGGCCGCCGCGCCGAAGAGCAACGCGGTGTATCGCGCCTACTCGGCGGCCGCCCGCGATGCCACGCAGGATCTCGCGGAGCCCGTTCCCCTCCATCTCCGCAACGCGCCGACGGGTTTGATGAAGGACCTCGGCTACGGGCGCGGCTATCGCTACGCCCATGACGAAGCCGAGGGCGTCGCCGAAATGTCGTGCCTGCCGCCGCATCTCGAAGGACGGCGGTACTACGAGCCGACCGATCGCGGGCTCGAAGCGAAGATCAAAGAGGCGCTGGAACGGGCAAGAGCATTGAGGGAGAAGCGCTGATTGAGCTGGGGTCTGGCCCATGAAGGCGTGAGCCGGGCCTGACGCCGTGTCACGATCGAAGCGCAACGTTTGGAGGAGGAGCTTATGCGCACCCTGACGTTCGTCGTCGTCCTGGCCGCGATGGTGTCGGCCCAGTCCTCCCCCATCACCGTCGGGACGGCGAGCCCCAAGTCCGGCGAGACCGCCTACGGCGCGCTTCAAGTGCCGCAAGGATCGGACGCGGCGACGACGATCCAGGTCGCCGTCATCCGCGGCGACAAGCCGGGCAAGACCGTGGCGTTCATCGCGGGGAGCCACGGCACGGAGTACGCGTCGGTCGTCGCGCTCACGCGCCTGACGTCGAAGATCGATCCGCACGAGCTCTCGGGCACCGTCATCGTGCTGCCGCTGCTCAACGTGGCGTCGTTCGAGCAGATGACCGTGCACGTCAACCCCGTCGACAAGAAGGGCATGAACGCCGGGTATCCCGGCAACTCCGCCGGAACGCAGACGGACCGCGCGCTGGCGCTCGTCGCCGACCAGGTCGTCAAGCCGGCGGACGTCGTCGTCGATCTGCACGGCGGCGATCTCGACGAAGATCTCAGGCCCTACAGCTACTGGACGCGCACGGGCAACGCCACCCAGGATGACGGGGCCAAAGCGCTCGTGCTGGCGTTCGGGCTCGACCACGTGATCCTGCGCGACATCGACGCGGGCAATCCCGCCAGCACGCGCAGCCTCGGCGGTTACTCGCTCGCGCAGGGCAAGACGACGCTGATCGCCGAAGCGGGACGGAGCGGCCTCGTGCTCGAGGCAGACGTCGACGCGCTCGTCAACGGTTGTCTCAACGTGCTCGGGGCGTTGAAGATGACCGCGCGGGTGGTGAAGCCGCTCGCGCAGCCCGTGTTCGTCACCGGCGGCAGCCGCGTCGCGGCCGACGGTGGGGGGATGTTTTACGCAACGGCCAGGCGCGACACGATCGTCAAGGAAGGCGACGTGCTCGGCTACACGACGGACTACGTCGGCCGGAAGACGGGCGAGATCAAAGCGCCCGTCGCGGGATTGATCACATTCATTCGCGGTGTGCCGTCGATGTGGCAGGGTGCGACGCTCGCGAACGTGTCGCCGGTGCTCACGACGGTGCCGGCGTACAAGAAGCCCGGGCACTAGGTCCCAGGTCACTGCGCGCGCGTGTGCGCGTTGAGAAACGTGACCAGGTCCTGGCGCCAGATCGCGACGCCGGCGCCTGGCGCGAAGATCAAATGCCCGGGCGCGATGTTGTCGGGATTCGACGCGGGCGTGAACGCGGGATAGATCGTGACGTGCGTCTCGGCGCCGCCAGCGCGGTGCGCGGCGTCGCACACGGCCTTGACCGCATCCGTCGTCGCGTCGTTTGCCGCGTCCATGCACAACACCGGCATCTTGAGCGTCTTCGCCCAGCCGGTCAGAGCCTTTTGTAGATCCGGGCTTCGCGGCCACGTCAGCGATCCGCCCGCTTGATCGACGAGCGCTCGCACGTTCGGGCGCTTGCTGGCGACGCGAATCGAGACGCTGCCGCCCTGCGAGAAACCGACCAGCGCGAGCCGGTCCATGTCCGCGCCGTCGATCGTTCCCGCGTACGCGATCGCGGCGATCACGTCGTCGGCCTCTGCCTCGAGCCGCGCGATCATCCTGGCGCCAACGTCCGTACCAACCTCTTCGTTGAACGTCCGGCCGTCGGACTTTCCGTACCCGCGCCGCTCGGGCACGACGACGAGATAGCCCGCGCTCGAGAGCATATTGCCGACAAACACCATCGGCCGCTCCTCGCGCTCGTAGCCCTTGCGCGAGCCGTGGCTGTAAATCACGACAGGGAACGGGCCGGCGCCCGTGGGGCGGTACACGTACGCTTCGATGTGCAGCGTGCTGCTCGGGTAGGACGTCGTCGTGTACGGCTGCGGCTGTCGCGCCGCGATGAAAGGCGTCAGGGAGACGAGGGCGAGGACGAGCCGGCTCATTGAGAGCACGAGAAGTGGAGGCGATTCCCACGCATGGTCGTCGTCGGGCCGGGGCACTTCCCGAGGCTGAACGAACCGTAGCACTGAGGGTTCCCGCACGGAGCGCTGTCGTAGGTGAACAGGAACATCGTCCCGGCGCGATTGCCGACGAGGCCTTGATAGATCGACGAATCGATCCCCTGGTCCTGCTTCACCAGGGAGAACGCTTCTCGCCGGCGATTCGCCTCTAATGCGCAGTCGAGCGACCGCCGGAGGTCAGCCTCGGTCGCCCGAATGCCGAGCCGACCGCAATCAGTGGCGCCGGAACCTGCCACGACGTCCAGATACGCGTCGGGTTTCTCAACGCTGACGGCCAGAGTGCCCTGTCCATAGCAGCGGAGGTCGCCTCGGTCCGAGGAGGGACTGGGACAGCGAGCGATGGAAAACATTGCCGGGCAGCTGCCATCGGCACACCCTGCGGCCATCCTGAAGTGGGAAATCACGCCGCTCGCGTCGCCGATCAAGCCGGCAATTTCCCACGAGCGCTGTTCGGCGCGGAATGACTGGCGCCGCTTCGCGGCGGCCAGGCCGCAGTCGATGAGTTGCTGAAGAGCCGCGTTGGTCGCAGGTGAACCGACTTGCCCGCAATCGATCGCGCCCGGACCGGCGAACAGCGTGACGTACTCGTTGAGCGACTCGGCGAGACCCGGCGCCTGCGGGGTCGTCAGCGCGAGCACCAGCAGCGCGGCCAGGCTGATTCTCATGGCTTAGATGCGATCGAAGTTGCGCTCGATTTCCCGTCGCGTCAACCGCAGCACCACAGGCCGGCCGTGCGGGCACACGGAGGAATGCGCGGTGCGCCGCAGCTCGTCGAGCAGGTACTGCATCTTCTCGCGCGTGAGCGGGTCGTTGGCTTTCACAGCCGCGTGACACGCCATGGTTGCGGCCAGCCGTCGAAGCGCTTCGGTGACGCCGGCCCCTGGGGCGAGGCCGTCGAGATCGACGGCGACCGCGCGAAGCGCGGCTTCTGATCGCGACCACTCGAGAATGGCCGGCACCGCGCCGACGCGCAGGCTGCCGCCGCCGAAGTCCTCGATCTCGAAGCCGAAGCGATCGAGCGCATCGCGGTGCGAGAGCAGCGTCTGCCGCTCCCCCGCCGGCAGGTCGAGCACGACCGGCGTGAGCAGGCGCTGCGACTCGAGCGATCGCGACGTGAGCCGCTCGGAGATCTGCTCGAACAGAATCCGCTCGTGCGCGACGTGCTGGTCGATGATCGCGATCCCTTCGTCGTCGATCGCGATGATGAACGTGCTGCGGAACTGGCCCAGCGGCGTCATCGGACGCAGCAACGTCGAATACGTCTCGCGGCCCGCGGTCGTCTGGACGCGCGGATCGGCCCAGGCACCCGGCGTCGCGGACGCGATCGCGCGCGCGAGGACCGCCTCGTCGGCCGCGAGCGTTCCGGGCGCTCCGCCTGCGGGCGGCCACGCCGGCCCGGCGCCGAATCCGAGCGGCAGCGCTCCCGTGACCTCGACGGACGGCGCGGGCGACGCCATCGAGAGCACCAGCTCGGGCGTCGACGTCGCGCCGAGCGCGTCAACGACGGCCCGCCGCAGGATCTCGTGCACCAGGCTTTGATCGAGAAAGCGCACTTCCGCTTTCGTCGGATGGACGTTCACGTCCACGCGATCCGCCGGCAGCTCGATGAAGAGATGAACTTCGGGACTGCGTTCCTTGATCGTCGCGACGCTGTAGGCCTGCTGGATCGCGTGGGCGATGGTACGGTCGCGGACGATGCGCCGGTTGACGAAAACGTGCTGCGGCCCGCGCACGGGCCCCTGTTCGCCCAGCGCCGCGACGAACCCGCGCACCGTGATGCCCGCGGCCTGCTTGTTGACCGGCACGAGATCCGGGCGCTCGCCGTAGACCTCGTAGAACCGCTCGTCGATCGAGGTGGCCGGCGGCGTTTCGAGCAGCACGCGCTCGCCGCTGCGAAGCGTGAATCCGACCTGCGGGTAGCCGAGCGCCAGCTGGGTGACCAGCCGCGAGACCTGCGCGGCCTCGGCGGTATCGGCTTTCAGGAATTTCCGGCGCGCCGGCAGGTTGAAGAAGAGATCCGCGACCTCGACGAGCGTCCCTTCGGGGGCGCCAACCTCGGTGACCGTCGTCGTCTTGCCGGCCTCGACGACGATCTGCGTGCCGGAGAGCGCGCCTTTCGCGCGCGTGCGCAGCCGGAACCGCGACACCGAGGCGACCGACGGCAGCGCCTCACCACGGAATCCGAGCGTGCGAATCGCGGCGAGGTCCGACGCGTCGCGGATCTTGCTGGTCGCGTGCCGCTCGAGCGCCAGCTCGGCGTCTTCGCGCGACATGCCCTCGCCGTTGTCCTCGACGACGATCAGCCGCTTGCCGCCGAACTCGATCGTGATGCCGACGCGCGTGGCGCCGGCGTCAATCGCGTTCTCGACCAGTTCCTTGACCACCGAGGCCGGGCGCTCGACGACCTCGCCCGCGGCGATTTGATTGGCGAGATCGGGTGGAAGGCGGTGGACAGTGGACACGGGAATAAACTTAGAACTTAGAACTCAAAACTTAGAACTTTGGACCCACCGTGCAGAGCATACAGCGTACGCCTCTTCCGCAGTTCTAAGTTCTAAGTTTGAAGTTCTAAGTTAGTCCCCGGCTTTCTGTTTCTGCGCTGCCTGCGCCGCCGCGAGCCGCGCCACTGGCACGCGGAACGGCGAGCAGCTGACGTAGTCGAAGCCGACCTTGTCGAAGAAGTGGATCGACGACGGGTCGCCGCCGTGCTCGCCGCAGACGCCGACCTTGAGGTCCTTCTTCGTCGCGCGGCCCTTTTCGGTGCCCATGCGCACCAGCTCGCCGACGCCTGTGACGTCGAGCGACGCGAACGGATCGCGCTCGAGAATGCGGCGATCCTGGTACGCGCCCAGGAACTTGCCGATGTCGTCGCGCGAAAACCCGAATGTGAGCTGCGTGAGGTCGTTCGTACCGAACGAGAAGAAATCGGCTTCCTTGGCGATCTCGTCGGCGGTGACCGCGCCGCGCGGCACTTCAATCATCGTGCCGACCAGGTAGGTCACCTTGACGCCCTGCTCCTTCATGACCGCTTCGGCGACGCGTGTGACGACGGCTTTCTGATCCTTGAGCTCGCGCACTTCGCCGACGAGCGGGATCATGATCTCGGGCACCGCCTTGCCGCCTTCCTTCGTCAGCTGGCAGGCGGCTTCCATGATCGCGCGCGCCTGCATCTCGGTGATCTCCGGATACGAGATGCCGAGCCGCACGCCGCGATGGCCGAGCATCGGGTTGAACTCGTGCAATTCCTCGACGCGGCGCAGGAGCGCCTTCTTGTCGTCGAGCGCCTTGCCGGTTTCCTTCATCACTTCCATTTTCGCGATCTCGACCATCAGGTCTTCGCGCTTCGGCAGGAACTCGTGCAGCGGCGGATCGATCGTGCGAATCGTGACGGGCGTCCCGTGCATGGCCTTGAAGACGCCGTAGAAGTCGCCGCGCTGCAGCGGCAGCAGCTCGTTCAACGCCGCGCGGCGATCCTTCTCGTTGTCCGCGAGGATCATCTTCTGAACGATGGGAATCCGCCCCTCGCCGAAGAACATGTGCTCGGTGCGGCACAGGCCGATGCCGCGGGCGCCGAAGCCGTAGGCGATCTCGGCCTGGTCCGGCTGGTCCGCGTTCGCGCGGATGCCGAGCCGCCGCAGCTTGTCCGACCAGGCGAGCAGCTGGTTGAATCGGCGGTAGATGTCCGAGTCGGCCGGCTTCATCTCGCCGTTGACAACTTGAATGATCTCGCTCGGCTTGGTCGCGATCTGCCCCGCCTTCACTTCGCCGGACAGGCCATCGAACGACAGCCACTCCCCTTCTTTGATCGTGACGCCGCCGACGCTCACCGTCTTCCCGCGCTCGTCGATCTGCAACGAGCCGGCGCCGACGACGGACGGCTTGCCCATCTGCCGGCCCACGACCGCGGCGTGTGACGTCATGCCGCCCGTCGCCGTGAGAATGCCCTGCGCGACGAACATGCCGTGGATGTCGTCCGGCACGGTCTCCTTGCGGACGAGCAGGACTTTCTTGCCCTTTTTCGTCCACTCCACGGCTTCATCCGCCGTGAACACGACCTGGCCCGACGCGGCGCCCGGCGACGCCGGCAAGCCCTTCGTCACGGCCTTGAGGCCCTTCCACTGCTTCGGATCGAAGATCGGCGCGAGCAGCTGCGAGAGCGCCTCGGGCTCGACCATGAGCACGGCGTCCTTCGGCGTGATGAGCTTTTCGGCGACGAGGTCCGTCGCGATCACGACCGCGGCGTAGCCCGTGCGCTTGCCGTTGCGCGTTTGCAGCATGTACAGCTCGTCGTCCTGGATCGTGAACTCAAAATCCTGGACGTCCTTGTAGTGCTTCTCGAGGCGCGTCGTGATCTGCCGCAGCTGCTTGTAGGAATGCGGCATGACCGTTTCGAGATCGGCGATCGGCCGCGGCGTGCGGATGCCGGCGACGACGTCCTCGCCCTGCGCGTTGATCAGGAACTCGCCGTAGAACTCCTTCGCGCCCGTCGCCGGGTTGCGCGTGAAACCGACGCCCGTGCCGGATCGATCGCCGGTGTTGCCGAAGACCATCGCCTGCACGTTGACGGCCGTGCCGATCGAATCGGGAATTTCGTAGATGCGGCGGTACTCCTTCGCGCGCGGGTTCTGCCACGACCTGAACACGGCGTTGCGCGCCAGGCGCAGCTGCTCGATCGGATCCTGCGGAAAGTCGCGCTTGGCCTGCGCCTTGACGACTTTCTTGTAGCGATCGACGACCTCGCGGAGCGCCGCCTCATCGAGCTGCGGATCTTCCTTGACGCCCTTGGCGTGCTTGACCGCCTCGAGCTCGTGCTCGAACTTGTCCTTCGGGATCTCGAGCACGACGTTGCCGAACATCTGGATGAAGCGCCGGTAGCTGTCGTAGGCGAAGCGGCCGTTCGTCGTCTTCGCCTTGAGCGCCTCGACGGTGACGTCGTTCAGCCCGAGGTTGAGGATCGTGTCCATCATGCCGGGCATCGAAAACTTGGCGCCCGAGCGCACGGAGACGAGGAGCGGGTTGTCCTTCGACCCGAAGTTCCGCTTCGCGGTCTTCTCGAGCTTTTTCAAGTGCTCGAGCATTTCCTTGTCCACTGCCGGCGGCACCTTGCCGTTGGTCGCGATGTACGCGCGGCACGCGTCGGTCGAAATCGTGAAGCCGGGCGGCACGGGCAGCCCGGCATTGGTCATCTCCGCGAGGCCCGCGCCCTTGCCGCCGAGCAGATCGCGCATCGAGCGATCGCCGTCCGCCTTGCCGTTGCCGAAGAAAAACACGAAGCGCTTGGTCTTGCCCGCCGACTTCTTCGTTTTTGCCATGATTCGTCAGGACTCCGAAGCGACGACTTCCGAAATATCGCCGAGTTGAAGGATGAGGTGTTCCAGCTCTTTCATGAGACGCAGCCGGCCCTTGCGCAGGCCCGGATCGTCCGCCATCACGAAGACTTCGTTGAAGAAACGCGCGACGGCCGGCTCGAAGCCGGCGGCTTCCGCATACGCTTCGCGGAAGCCCCCGCCCGAGGCGACGGCCTTCCGGATCGCGGGCTGGCGCTTCGCGATCTCGTCGAGCAGCGCGCGCTCGGCCGCTTCTTTCAGGACCTTCGACCAGTCGCCGTCGCTCGCGGCCGCGTCGGCCGGCGAATCCTTCGCGATGTTGCGGATCCGCTTGAACGCCGTGGCGAGCTGACGGAACTGCTCCGACCGCGCGAACTCCGGCAGCGCGCGCAGATTCTCATGCAGGTCGCTGACGGGCACCGACAACGCGACCGCGGGAGTCGCGAGCACCGCGCGGATGTTGCGGCGATCCGCGCCGCGCGCTTCGAAGACGTACTGCAGCCGCTCGAACAGGAAGGTCTCCAGATGCTCCCTGAACTCCGCGAGCTTCGCCGGGTCCTGGTCCGCGTAGCCGGCCAGCGCGCGATCGACGAGCGCGTTGAGCGCCGTGCGCACGCGGGCGCCGGTGAGCGCCTCGGCGTCCACGAGAATGCGGAGAATGCCGTGCGCCGCGCGCCGCAACCCGAACGGATCGCGCGACCCGGTCGGCCGCTCCCCCGCCAGGAAGAGTCCGACGACCGTATCGAGCTTGTCGGCAAGCGAGAGCGACGCCCACGCGATGGCCGCCGGCCCAAGCGCGGCCGCCGCCGGCGCGGCCTCCGCTTCGACCGCAACCGGCAGGTAGTGCCAGTAGATCGCGCGCCACACGGTTTCGGGCTCGCCGGCCTCGCGCGCGTAGATACCGCCCATCGTGCCCTGCAGCTCCGTGAACTCGCGCACCATGTCGGTCGCGAGATCGGCCTTCGCGAGCCTGGCGGCGCGCGCCGCCGCACCCGCTTCGGCCGGCCGCTTGAAGACGTCCGTCGCGATCCACTCCGCCAGCTTTTCGATCCGCGCCGCCTTGGCCGCATACGAGCCGAGTTCGCTGTGGAACAGGACCGTCTCGAGCCGCGCCAGCCTCGGCTCGAGGCCGACCGAGCGGTCCGCGTCCCAGAAGAATCGCGCATCGCGCAGGCGCGCCGTCACGACGCGCTCCGCGTTGGTCGCGATCGCCCGGTCGTTGGCGGCCTGCGTGTTTGTCACCGCCAGGAACGCCGGCATCAACGATCCGTTCTGACCGACCACCGGAAAGAAATGCTGGTGATGAATCAGCGTCGTAGTCAGCACCTCGGCCGGGAGCTGCAGGAACTCCGCGCCGAAGGCGCCGGCCACGACCGCCGGGAACTCGACGAGATCGGGCACTTCCTCGAGCAGCGCCTCAGCGGCCGCGTTGCCCTGCAGCATCGCGCGGCCTCCAAGCCGGCGCGCGTGCGCCTCGAGATCGCGCAGGATGCGGTCGCGGCGATCGATGCGCGAGAGCAGGACGAAGTTCTCCGTCAATTTCTTGCGGTACTCGTCGAACGTGCGGACTTTGATCGCGCGTCCCGCGCGGCCTGTCGTCGCAAGAAAGCGGTGGCCGTAGGTCACGGCGCCGGCCGTCACGTCCTGGACGCGCGGGCTCGACGCGACCGCCTGACGCGCGATCGTGAATGGGACGACGCGTCCGCCGTAGAGGAACAGCAGCCAGCGAATCGGCCGGCCGAAGAGCAGCTCGCCCTTCTCGTCGGTGAGCTCTGCGTCCCAGTGCATTTCCTTGGGAAACGTCAGGTCGCGCAGGAGCACCGCGAGGATCTCGGGCAGCACGTCCACTGTCGCGCGCCCGCGAATCCGGCGGTGATACGTGAGGTACTTGCCGCGTGGCGTGTCGGTCTGCACGAGCGCGTCGAAATCCGCGCCCAGCTTGCGCGCGAATCCCAACCCGGCGGTCGTCGGATGACCTTCCGCGTCGAACGCGGCGGACACGGGCGGGCCCATGATGGTGTCTTCGCGATCTTCCTGGCGGTCGATCAGCTCGGGCACGGTTGCGGTCAGCCGGCGCGGCGTGGCGAACGCCTCGACGCCCGTTTTCGGTCCGAGCCCTACCTCGTCGAGCCGTGCCTGCAGCCGCGAGCCGAGCTGCGCGGTCAGCGGCGGCAGCCACGACGCGGGCAGCTCTTCGACGCCGATTTCGAGCAGCAGCTCACGATCCATGTTCGCTCCCCTGCGCCGGCGTCGACTCGATCCATGCCTTGGCGATCGCGACGGCAAGCTGGCGGACACGGTGGACGTAGGCCGTGCGCTCGGTCACGCCGATGCTTCCACTCGCGTCGAGCACGTTGAAGAAGTGCGAGCACTTCAGACAGTAGTCGAGCGCGGGCAGCACGAGCCCGCCGTCGATCAACGTCTTCGAAAACTTGTAGCAGCGGTCGAACATCTCGCGGTGGAACTCCGCGAACGCGCCGTCGGCGCCCGGCACCTGGCCGAACGCGTACTTCGACTGCTCGACTTCGTCGCGGAACCGCACCTCGCGGTACGTCACGCCCGGCGCCCACTGCAAGTCGTAGACGTTATCGACGCCCTGTAACGACATCGCGAAGCGCTCGAGCCCGTAGGTCAGCTCGACCGACACGGGCGACAAATCGATCCCGCCGGCCTGCTGGAAATAGGTGAACTGCGTGATCTCGAGCCCGTCGTACAGCACCTGCCAGCCGACGCCCCACGCGCCCAGCGTCGGTGCTTCCCAGTTGTCCTCCTCGAAGCGCACGTCGTGCGCGCGCAAGTCGATGCCGCACGCTTCGAGGCTCTGCAGATACAGATCCTGCACATCGTCGGGCGCGGGCTTGAGGACGACCTGGAACTGATGATGTTTGAACAGCCGGTTCGGGTTCTCGCCGAACCGTCCGTCGGTCGGTCGCCGGGACGGCTGCACGTACGCGACGTTCCACGGCCGCTCGCCGAGCACGCGCAGAAACGTTTCAGGATGCATCGTCCCCGCGCCGATTTCGATGTCCATCGGCTGCTGGATGAGACACCCCTGCGCGGCCCAGTAGTCCGACAGCTTGAGGATGAGGTCCTGAAGGGTCACGAGTTGTGTCCGAGCTCCCTGACGATGCGCGCCGACCGCAGCTCGCGCTCGAGGTGCAGCGCCATCAGCCGGTCGTGCACGCTTTCCACTTCGCGGAGCACGCCGGACGGCACGCCGGCAGCCACCGCGTCAGCCGGTTTCTGCCGGGCGAAGCCGCGCACGCACGCGACCGCCTCGGGCGACAGCCGCGGACGGCCCTGGCCGCACTCGAGGCAGACGTACGCGCGGTCACTCATCGCAAGCCACGCCCCTTGTGCAAGCGTCGGGCGGCTGCACCGCGGACAGACGACGAGCGCGGGATACACGCCTTCGAGCCGCAGCAGCCAGTATTCGAAATATCGCGCCAGCGCCTCGATCGAGCCGCCGTGCCCCAGTTCCTCGCTCATCGCCGCGCCCAGCCGGAACAACCGTTCGTTGGGCGAGTCCTCGGGGGCCCATTGATCGAGGAGCTCGGCAAAGTAGGCGGTATGGCCGAGCACGTGAGCGGCGTCACCCGTCGATCGTCCCGCGGCCGCCTGAAGCGGCGTGGCACGCGGCTCGATGCGATCGAGACGCACCAGCTCGCGCCCCTCGCGCTCGACGTAGGTCACCTTCCCGCGCGTAAAGGGCTCGAGCGCGGCGCCGAACCGGCGCCGGGAGTTGGTCGCGTTCTTCGCGACGCCCCGCTTCTTGCCGCGGTCCTCGGTCAAAAACACGACGATCCGGTCGGCTTCGCCGTAACGGTAGGTTCGAAGGACCAAAGCGTCGGCTGTGTGGGTCCGCATCGAGAAACACCGCCGCAGACGGGCTCCTGCGGCTGGCGCACAATTTGCTCATGATATCACTCGATTCATGGGGAGCCGCTTCGGACGGGTCGCGTTGGTGTCCGCGGTTCTCCTGACTGGATGTGGGCGCCACGATGTACCGCCCCAGAGTGTCCCACCCGATCTCATCGTCTATGCCGGCGCGCGTGACGTACGGACCGCCCAGCGCCCGGGGCAAATCGAAGTCAGCTACGAGGTCGATCAGCCGTTTCCGGCCACCGGCCTGATCGCCACGATCGACGCGAGCTTGCGTGGCGCGGGCTGGCAGGCGCTTCAGACAGATCCGTTAAATCCGGGAAACCCCTCGAGCCAGGTCGTTGGCTGGAGTTCCTTCGTCGACGAACGTCAGAAACCCAACCGCACGGTCCATGCATGGATGTCGTCGTGGCGAAGTGCCAGTGGGGACCTGGCGACCTACAGCTTCAGGTACGAATCACCGGTCACCACCGCGGATGGCTTTGCGGTGTCTTCTCCAAGCACGTCGACCATGAAGGTCGTTGGGATCCACCATTCTGCCAAAGCCGCCTCCGCCTTGATTGAAAGCAGCGGGCGGATACTCACCGCGGCGGGCCAAGGGATCTCGTCGGGTCTTTCACGTGAGGACGCCGATGTGCTCAAGGGCATTGCTGAGAGCTTTCCGCTGCGGCCGTCGCTGATCAACCGCTCCCGCCCCATGTGCCGCGGCGCGATCGAGGATGCGTGCGTCGCGTCGCAGACGATCGCGTGGGTGAAGCCGCTTCCCGGATTGGTCGCGGCCTTCAGCGACCGCAACCGGACGAGTGAGGACCTTCCAACGCTCGCGGGCGTGCCGTCGGTCGGGCCCGATGCCTGGACGCGCCCGACGAACGGACCGAACCCGAGCGGCGCCAACGCCTGGGGAGGCGTCAACCTATGGTGCAGCCTGCCGGGCTACTCGCTGGGCGAAGCGATCGTCGCGTGCATGACGCGCCCAGCGGCCGCCGGCAAGGTTCAAGAGACTGTCTATGTGCTCGAGCTCCAAGGCTCCTGGCGCCTCACGCTGTCCACCGAGGTTCCGAATCGCTGAACTGCCTAGCCTTTGCCCTCGGCCTTCCTTCCGGTATTCTTTTTCCCTCGGCACCAACGAAACCGCAGGAGGCGTCGATGACGCGAAACCTGATTGTGGCTGTCGTGATCGCGTGCGTTGCGCTCGGTGTCCGGCCCGGCGCGCAGGCGCGGCCAGACTTCTCGGGGAAATGGACGCTCGCTGAGGCTTCGGCGCTTGCGACCTTTGGGCGATCCTTCACCGCTACGCAGAGCGGAACGACCCTGACGATCGAATCAACGAGTCTGGCCGAGCCGGTGCGCCAGGGCACAGCCGCAGCGGCTGCTGATTCGACTCAATCCCTGCGATGGACGTTTTCCGGTACGACATCGACTCCTCCGCGCTGGACCTACGCGATGACGGGCGAGGAAAAGCGCGAGACCTACACTCGACCGGCGTCAATCGACAACCTCCGTCCTTCGGCGATGTGGTCGTATCGGACAACGTCGTCGGAGCGCGCCGCGTGGCTTGGGAATGTGCTCGTGATCGTCTCGCACTATTTCAACAACGTGCACTGGCCCGATCGTGTTCCGTCAGATTTCCAGGCTGAGCAGACCGTTCGGCTCTCACTCGCCTTGAACGCGTCCGGGAGTCTCGTCGTCGAGCGAGTGTCGATCGCCGATCCGCTTCCGTGGAATCTCGACATCAATCTTGACATCCCGAGCGTGCAACGAACCATCTACACGAAGGCGTCTACCGACGGCGCGCGCTAGCGGCGACCGCGCGGAACCAGCAGAACCAGCGGAACTTGTCGAACCTGTTGAACCCTTCGAACCCGTCTATTTCCTTCGCAATCCCAGCTCATCCAGCAACCGCTCGTCATCGCGCCAGTCCGTCCGCACCTTAACGTGTAGATCGAGGTAGACCTTGCCGTCGAGCATCTGTTCGAGCCCGCGGCGCGCGGCGGTGCCGATCGTCTTGATCTTCTCGCCGCCCTTGCCGATGACGATGGCCTTCTGCGACTCCTGGTCGACGAGGATCGAGGCAAAGATGCGGGTGATGGCTTTCTCGCCGGACGGCTCCTCGAACTGATCGATGACGACGGCGGTGGTGTACGGCAGCTCGTCGTGCGTTTCGGCGAGCACCTGCTCGCGGATGAGCTCGGCCGCGAGCGAGCGCTCCGTCTGGTCGGTGAGGTAGTCGTCCGGATAGAGCGGCGCGGCGTCGGGCAGCGCGGTGAGGATCTCCTGCTGCAGCGCGGCCACGTTGTCTCCCGTGCGCGCGGAAATCGGCACGATCGCGCGAAACGCGAACGCCTTCGTGTAGTGCTCGATGAGCGGGAGCAACCGGGGCTTGTGGATCAGATCCACCTTGTTCAACGCGAGCACGACGGGGCCGTGCGCGCGTTTGAGCAACCCGATCACGAACTCGTCGCCCGTGCCCGGCCGCGCGGTCGCATCGACGACGAGCACGATCACGTCCACATCACGCAGCGTGTCGAGGGCCGCGTCGACCATTCGCCGGTTCATCCGGTGCATCGGCTTGTGGATCCCGGGCGTGTCGAGGAACACCATCTGGCCGCCCGGCGCGTTCAGCACGCCGGTGATCCGGTGCCGTGTCGTTTGAGGCTTGTCGGACACGATCGCGAGCTTCTGACCGACGAACCGATTGAGAAGCGTGGACTTGCCGGCGTTGGGACGGCCGATGAGCGAGACGAGCCCGGCTTTCATCCGCTCGTCTCCGGCGGCGCGACCGGCGCGGGCGCGCGCTTGATGCGCACTTTGTGGATCCGGCGGCGCTCGGCCTCGAGGATCTCGACCTCCAGGCCGTCGAACGAAAACCGCTCGCCCGCCACCGGCACACGCCCCACGCGCGTAAGCACGTAGCCGCCAACCGTCTCGAATTCGCCGTCTTCGATCCCCTGGCCCTCGAGACCAAAACGATCGATCAGATCGCTGATCGACACTTTGCCGCTCAGCACGTACGTGTCGTCGGCTTCGCGGCCGATCGGCTCGGCCTCGAGATCGTACTCGTCGCGAATTTCGCCGACGAGCTCTTCGACGACGTCTTCGACCGTGACCAGCCCCGCCGTGCCGCCGTACTCGTCGACCACGATCGCGAGCTGGAAGCGCCCCGTCTGGAATTCGCGCAGCAGCTCCGCCACGCGCTTGGTCTCCGGCACGAACGCGGCGGGCCGCATGATCTCCGAGACTTTCCGCGTCGCCACGGCCGGGTCTGTCATCTGAATGAGATCTTTCACCACGACGAGCCCGACGATGTTGTCGAGGTTGTCGGTAAAGACCGGCAGCCGCGAGTATTCCTGCTCCTGGACGAGCTTGCGCAGGTCGTCGATCGTCGCCGTCGCCCGCACGGCGACGATGTCCGGGCGCGGCGTCATGACCTCGCGGACGAGCGTCTCGCCGAAATCCACCACCGATCGCAGCAACCGGCTCTCGTCAGCCCGCGCCGGGGCCGCCGGGGTCTCGAGGGCGCGAGCGGCCGCCGCCGGGACCTGGCCGGA
>DATEGZ010000284.1:0-10573 GCA_035279905.1 Vicinamibacterales bacterium | reverse complement strand
CTGCGGGCCCTGCGCCGGACCGCCGCCGCCCCCGCCGCCGCCACGCCCGCCGGCCGGATCGGTGACGAACGTCAGCGTCATGTCGAGCTCGGTGTTCTTCGGGAAGTTGCGGGTGTTGGGCAGATAAAACGCGCTGCGTGTCGCGTCGACGCGATACGCGCCGGGCCGGAGCGATCCGGCGGCGCCGGTCACATCGCGCAGGAAGAACGGCGTCGCGTCCACGAGCACGCGGCCGCCCGATTCAGCCGCGACCGTCGTGCCCCAGATGATCGATTTGGCGAACGAGTCCTCGACCGACTTGCGCTCGAGCGCGTTTGGGCTGCTCGATCGGAACGACTGGTTCGGCTGGAGGAGCATGACCTTCTGACCGACGCGCTGGAACAGCACGAGGCGCCCGCCACCTTCGCCGCCTCGATCCAGGCCGATGTCGTTCGAGCCGAGCCCGGCCGACAGACCCGTCGTGTACAGGAACGGCGAGTCGAAGCGCGCGATCTCGAGCCACATCTGCCCGCCGCGCTCGTCGTAGTAGAGCGGGAAGTAGCCGTCGAGCTTGCGCATCCCCGCGGTCCGATCCTCGATCGTTGGCGTCGGCCCGCCGCCCGCTCCGCCGCCGCCCCGTCCCTGCCCGGCGCCGCCTTGCAGTGCGTCGGAACTCACGAACGGCTGGCGCGCGCTCGGTGTGACGGCAAGTCCCACGAGACCAGCGACAGCAATAGCGAACACGAAACGTCTGTCGAACATTGTTGGGTCCTCCGGCGAGGGCATTCTACGATGCGCGGGCGATCAGTGCTTCTTTCTTCTCTCGCGTCAATTGCTTGAGCTCATGCTCGCGTCTCAGCGCGTCGCCATGCGAGTCGCACGCTTCGGAGTAGACGAGCTGCACGGGACGTCGTCCCGCGGTGTACCGCGCGCCGCGGCCGGCGTTGTGAGCGGCGACGCGCTCGACGGGATCCTTCGTCCAGCCGGTGTAGAGGGTGCCGTCGGCGCAGCGGACGATGTAGACGAAATGGGAGATGGCGCTCCGACTCAATGCGGCTTCTGCTGCGTGACGCTGAACCAGTTGCCGACGCCGTCTTTCATGATCGCTTCGGTGCCGTAGAAGCGCTCTTCGGGCGCGCCGGCAAACTGCACGCCCTTCGCCTTGAGCGTTTCGTACGTGGCTTTGCAGTTCGGCGTTTCGAACGCGCCCGCGCCGAGCACACCCTTCTTGAGCAGGAGCCGCACGGCCGCGGCGGCCTCGGTGTCGAGCATCGGACCTTCCTTCGGCTCGAGCAGGACGATCTCGAGGTCCGGTTGTTCGGGCGCGACAACGGTCAGCCATCGCCAGCCGTTGTCCATCGTGTGGTCGGTGTGCACCTTGAAGCCGAGCTTGTTGACGTAGAAGTCCTTGGCCGCGTCCTGGCTGGTCACAAACAGCGTCACGTGCGAGAGCTTGGTGATCATGGCGCCTCCTTCAGGCTGCCGACAGCGTAGATGGGCGGAAAATCGCGTGCTTCTCCGGAATTGCAGCGTGAAATGTAACCTGGAGTTTCCATTGAGGCTGGAAACGACCCCCGAGGTCGTTTCATCGATCCGCGCGGTACATGCGCACGAAGCAGCCGGGGATGTAGACCGGTTGGCGCGTCCGGCGGCGGTAGGCGAGCGGAGACTCGCCCGTGGCGGATCGAAAGATGCGGCTGAAGGTGCCGAGGCTGCGGTACCCGACCTTGCGGCACACCTCGGTGATCGGCATCGGCGTCGTGGTCAGCAATTCCCGCGCGCGGGCGATGCGGCGCGCGCGCAGGTGACGCCCGGGTGTCACGCCATATGCGCGTCGAAACGCGCGGATGAACTGAAACGGCGACCGCGCGGTTTCTTTGGCGAGCCGCGCCATGCTCAGCGGACGGGCGTAGTCGCGATCGATCACATCCCGCGCGGTCTCGAGCGTCATCGCGCCCGATCATCGCGTCCCGGCCGCCGCAGGTCAACACGCAAAGCTGCGTCGCTATTGCCCGGGAATCGACACGGCGGTCCGCTTGTGCAGGACGGGCGCCAGGCAGCCCTTCGGGCTGCACGCCATGTACGACACGTCGACGACCGCGGGCGTGGTCCGCGCGCCGCGCGCGAGTGACACCGGGACGCGCAGTGTCACCGGACCGGCCGGATAAATCGGCAGCGCGGCGCCGAGCGCGTCGATGCGATCGAGCTCAACCGGTCGATCGGCGCTTGGCTCGCCGAGCGCCGTGAGCCCACGCGAGGGCACGATCGCCAGCCGCGTCGGACGGCCGATGCCGTCGAGGCCCTCGTCAGGCAACGCGGTCGCGTAGAGGTGCGTGTCCGCGACCGTCGGCGCGAATCGCGCCGCCAGCCAGACGAGACCGGCCGTGTCGCGCTCGAGCGCGATCGACACCTGCACGCCGCGCTCGGTCGACGAGCCCAGCTCGAGCCAGCGCTGCTTCGGCGCCCACTCCTGCAGGCGGGCGAGGAGCTCGGCCGGCGTCGTTCGTCGCGTCAGCCGCACTTCGTCATTCGTCCGCGCGACGACGGTGCCGTCGGCGGCGAGCACGACGATCGCGGGAATCCAGTCGCCCGACGAGGCGCCGTACTTCGCGACGACATCAGCGTTCTTGTCGCGGCGGCCGACGTCGACGTGGACGACGTGAAAGTTCGCCGCGAGGAACGGCGCGACCGCCGGATCCTCGAACAGCTTGCCGAGCACGCGGCAGTCCGGGCACCAATCGGCGCCGAAGTCGATCAGCACGTGGTGCTGGTCGGCGCGCGACTGTTGCAGCGCGGCGGCAATGTCCCTGGCCGGATCCGAGGGCGGGTAGAGCAGTGACTGCGACCCCAGCAGGATTGCAGCGGTGAGCGTCAACGTGAGCGGAACAGACATCGTGAGTACTCCAAAAAGCAAACGGCCCGGAAAGCGAGAAGCCTTCCGGGCCGAAGCGAAACGATGGAAGTGTGAAGAGTGCTAGATCAGGTTAGCCACACAGATCGCCGCGCCGCCGGAGGCTGAGCTCCGGACAACAACACGCGCAGATGCGGGCCACGAACACGATACCGCCGTTATCGCACGCGGCGCCGACGGGTGTCAAATCGGCGTAGACTAGGTCCCCCGGCACTAAAGAAAGGCAGGAGGACATGAGGACCCTCGGTCTCGGCGTGGCGTTGGCATTAGCGGCGACGGTGTCCAGCGGCGCGGCACCGCAAACGATCAAGCTCGTCGGCTGTCTCTATCACGACACGCCGGCCTCATCCGCGCTCGCGACCAACGCGACGGAGGTCACCGCGTTCAAGCTGACCGCCATCGACGCGGCCGCGTTCCACAGCGCGACTTCGTCGGCCGGCTACGATGCGTCCGGTCCGGCGGAGATGCGGCTGCAGGATGACGGCGATTTCACGGTGCTGCTCGACCACATCGGCCGGAGAGTCGAAGTGAAGGGGCACTTCGTGGAGGACCCGAGCACGGTCCGGCCCGCGAACGGTCTGGCGGTCAGCGCACAGGGCATCGTGCCGTGGTTGCCCGTGCTCCGCGTGACCTCGATCGACACGGTCGCGGACACCTGCCGGTACTAGCCCGCTGAGATGAGCCAGAGCGCGAGGACGGCGGCGGTCGCGTGGCTCGTGACCGCCGTGTACTACTTCTTTCAGTACACGCTGCGATCGGCGCCGGCGGTGATGATGCCGCAGCTCTCAACCGCGTTCGGGTTGAGCGCGACGGCCGTCGCCTCGCTCGTCGGCATCTTCTACTACGGCTACTCGCCGTTCAGCCTCGTTGCGGGCGCGGCGATGGACGGACTCGGCCCGCGCAAGGTCGTGCCGATCGGCGCGGCTACGGTGGGCATCGGCGCGCTCCTGTTTGCCACCGGCAACAGCGATCTCGCGAGCCTCGGCCGATTTCTCCAGGGCGCCGGCGGCGTGTTCGCGCTCGTCGGCGCCGCCTACATCGCGACGACGAATTTTCCCGCCTCACGCGCGGCCACGCTCATCGGCGCCACGCAGATGTTCGGGATGGCCGGCGGCTCCGCCGGGCAGTTCGTCGTCGGACCGTTGATCTCGTCGGGGGTGAACTGGAGCACGTTCTGGCTGGCGATGGGTCTCGGCGGCCTGGCGATCAGCGTCGTGTTGTTCCTGCTGCTCCCGGCCGCGACCGCGGCGCCGCGCCCCGGCTGGGTCGGCCGTTCCGGCAGCGCGCTGGTGCTGGTGTTTCGCAACCCGCAATCGATCCTCTGCGGGATGATCTCCGGCCTGCTCTTCATTCCCACCACGATCTTCGACATGGTGTGGGGCGTGCGCTTTCTTCAGGAGGCGCACGGCGTGGACTACGCGACCGCGGTGCTGCGTTCCGCGACGGTGCCGTTCGGCTGGATCATCGGGTGCCCGTTGCTCGGCTTCATCTCGGATCGGATCGGCCGCCGCAAGCCGGTGATTATCGCGGGCGCGGTGGTGCTGCTCGCTTGCCTCGGCTGGATCCTGTACGGCCCGGCGGATGTGCTGCCGCCCTATGTCCTCGGGCTCGTCGCGGGCGTGGCGTCGGGCGCCGCGATGCTGCCGTACACGGTGATCAAGGAGGCGAACCCGCCCGCCGTGAGCGGCACGGCCACAGGCGTGGTCAACTTCCTGAACTTCACGTTCAGCGCGCTTCTCGGGCCCGTGTTCGCGCGATATCTGCAGAACGTCAGCGGCGGCGCCGCGACCATGGACGTGACCCACTACCAGACGGCGTTCACGCCGTTGTTGTACGGCGTGGGGCTCTCGATCCTGCTGACGCTCGTGCTGAAGGAAACCGGCGCCCACGGAGTATCGGAGGTTCGGAGGCCCCGCTGACGCCGGGTTCGGCCCGGTCACGTCCCTTCGGCCAGAAAACGCGCGGCGGAGGCTGGCACTGCCGTTGCACACTGCCCCGTGCCAGCTGTCTCTACGTGTCTCTGAGGAGGACCCATGTCGACCCCCGCCACTCGCCTCGAGCATGACCTGCTCGGCGACAAGCCCGTTCCTGCCGACGCGTACTACGGTGTGCAGACCGCGCGGGCGCTCGAAAACTTCCACATCTCCGGCGTGAAGCTGGCGCTCTATCCCAACTTCATCAAGGGCCTCGGGATGGTCAAGATGGCGGCAGCGCGCGCCAACTTCGACAGTGGTCAGTTCAGCAAGGAGATCCTCACGGGGATCGAGCGCGCGAGCCAGGAGCTCATCGACGGCAAGCTGCACGATCAGTTTCAGCTCGACGTGTTTCAGGGCGGTGCGGGCACGTCGACGAACATGAACGCGAACGAGGTGATCGCCAATCGCGCGCTCGAGCTCATGGGCCATCGCAAGGGCGAATACAAGCACTGCGATCCGCACGATCACGTCAATTGTTCGCAGTCGACGAACGACGCGTATCCGTCGGCGCTGCACGTCGGCATGGCGCTCGGCAACATGGATCTCGTCGCGGCGATGAACGAGCTGATCGCGTCGTTCCGCGCCAAGGGCAAGGAATTCAAGAGCGTGCTGAAGATGGGGCGCACGCAGCTGCAGGACGCGGTGCCGATGACCGTCGGCCAGGAGTTCGAGGCCTTTGCCGCGACGCTCGCCGGCGAAGTGCAGGCGCTGCAGCGCGTGCAGGCCGTGTTGTGCGAGACAAACATGGGCGCCACCGCGATCGGCACCGGCCTGAACGCGCCGGCGGGCTACGCCGAGAAGTGCACGAAGCACCTCGCGGCGATCACCGGACTGCCGATCCAGCTCGCAGAGAACCTGATCGAGGCCACGCAGGACACGCAGGCGTTCGTGCTGTATTCGTCATGCATGAAGAGCCTGGCGATCAAGCTGTCGAAGATCTGCAACGACTTGCGGTTGCTCGCGTCCGGCCCGCGGTGCGGTCTGCGTGAGATCAATCTGCCGGCCAAGCAGCCGGGCTCGTCGATCATGCCGGGCAAGGTCAACCCGGTGATCCCGGAAGTCGTGAACATGGTCTGCTTCCGCGTCATCGGCAGCGATCTGACCGTGACGATGGCGGCCGAGAGCGGGCAGCTCCAGCTCAACGTCTTCGAGCCGGTGATCGCGGCGTGCATCTTCGAGGCGCAGACGCTGTTCATCAACGCCGCCCGCACGCTGCGCGTGCAGTGCGTGGACGGAATCACGGTCAACGCCGACGTCTGCAAGCACTACGTCGAGTACAGCATCGGCGTCGTGACCGCGCTGAACCCCGTGATCGGCTACGACAAGTCCACCGAGCTCGCGGCGGAGGCGATGAAGACCGGCAAGGGCATCATGGAGCTCGTCCGCGAGAAGAAGATCCTGACCGAGCAGCAGATCGCGAAGGTGCTCGATCCGGTCGCGATGACCGGACAAGGTCACAAGTAATGATCGAGTCCGCCGGCGCGTTTCTTCACAAGCTGCCCGAACTGTGTCTGTTTCTCAGCATTTGCCTCGGCACGATCATCGGCCGGTTCCACTACAAGGGCGTCGGCTTCGGCGCGGTCGTCGGATCGTTGATCGCCGGGATCGTCATCGGGATCGTCGCTGAGCCCGAGCTGCCGGAGCTGCTGCGCTGGACGTTCTTCTACCTGTTCCTCTTTTCGATCGGGTACTCCGTCGGACCGCAGTTCTTCGGCAGCCTGAAAAAAGAGGCGATGCCCCAGATCGTGCTTGCCCTGGTCGTCGCGTTCAGCGGGCTTGCGACCGTGATTGGCGTCACGGCGATCTTCGGCTTCGACGAAGGCATCGCGGTCGGCCTGCTCTCCGGCGGCATGACGCAGTCGGCCGCGCTCGGCACCGGCCTCAACGCGATCGCCGGCCTGCCGCTTCCCGACGCGGCCAAAGCGGCGCTCGCCGCCCACGCACCGCTCGCGGACGCGATTACCTACGGGTTCGGCGATCTCGGGTTGATCCTGTTCCTCACCTGGCTCGGGCCGAAGATTCTGCGCGCGGATCTCCGCAAGGAGGCCAAAGCGCTCGAGCAACAACTGGCGGGCAGCGGGGCCGGCGCCCCGTTACCCTCCAGCGCCTACGTGGGCCTGCGTGCGTTTGTCGTCGAGCATGCCCAGGTCGTCGGATCGACGATTGACGCGCTGGAGCGCCGCTACGCCGAGGCCCGGCTGCACGTTCATCGCGTGCAGCGCGGGGACGACTCGCTGCCGCCGGCGCCCGATCTGACGCTGAAGCGCGGCGACCGGATCGTCGTCTCCGCCCGTCGAGGCGCCTTCGTCGACGCGCCGCGCGACATCGGATCCGAGACCGACGATGCCGCGCTCCTGGCCGTGCCGATCCAGACGGTCGCCGCGGTCCTCACCAATCGCGCGTTGGTGGGCATGACGCTCGGGGCGCTGGGTCAGGACCCGCGCAGCCGCGGCGTATATCTCGAGTCGGTGCAGCGCGGCACGGTCTTCCTGCCGCGCGAGGCGTGGACCGAGCTCCAGCGCGGCGACATCGTGCGGATCGTCGGCGCGCCTGACGCGGTCGAACGCGCCAGCGCGTACATCGGGTTCGTCGAGCCGGATCTCTCCAAGACCGATCTGACGATTCTCGCCGGCGGGATTTGCGCGGGCATCCTGTTCGGGCTCTTCAAGCTCAACGCCGGCGGCGTGGTGCTTGGACTCGGCACCTCCGGATCGATTCTCGTCGTCGGCCTCGCGGCGGGCTGGGCGCGCGGGCGCTACCCGGTGTTCGGCCTGATCCCCGAGCCGGCGCAACGGCTGCTGATGGACATCGGCCTGATCGTGTTCATCGCGATCGTGGGGCTGCACGCCGGGCCGCACGCCGTCGAAGCCTACCGCGCGAGCGGCAGCGCCTTCTTCATCAATATTCTTCTGGCCGGCATGGTCGTGACGATGGTGCCCCTCGCCGCGGGCACGGTCGCCGCGCGCTATATCCTCAAGATGAGCCCGCTCATGACGCTTGGCGGCCTGGCGGGCGCGCAGACGTGCACGCCCGGGTTGAACGCGCTGCGAGACGTCAGCGGCAGCAACGTCGGCTCGCTCGCCTACACCGTGCCGTACGCGATCGGCAACATCCTGCTCACGGTGTGGGGACCAGTGGTCGTGGCGATCGTCCACGCAATGCGGGGGTAGTGCACATCATGAAACGCGGCCTCGACGTCCTGCGCGACAAAGCTCTCAACCGATCCATCACCTTTACGCGAAAGGATCGGGATCGTCTCGGCCTGACGGGCCTGCTGCCGCACCTCGTCGCGAGCGACGACGACATGGTGCAGCGCGTCATGGTGAACCTCGATCGCCTGCCGCGCGACATCGACCGGTACATGCTGCTGTCGGCGATCCAGGAGCGCAACGAGCGGCTGTTCTACCGGACGGTGATCGAGCACATCGATCGGATCATGCCGCTCATCTACACGCCGACGGTCGGCGAGGCCTGCAAGGAGTTCTCGCATATCGCGCGCGATCCGAAGGGCTTCTACATCACGCCGGACGATCGCGGGAAGATTCGGCGCATCCTCGCGAACTGGCCGAAGAAGGACATCCGCGTGATCGTCGTCACCGATGGACAGCGGATTCTGGGGCTGGGCGATCTCGGCGCGAACGGGATGGGCATTCCAATCGGCAAACTGGCGCTCTACACCGCCTGCGCGGGCATCCCGCCCGAGGCCTGCCTGCCCGTGATGCTCGACGTCGGCACGGGGAACGATGCGCTGCGAGGCGACGAGCTCTACATCGGGTATCCGCGCAAGCGGCTGGAAGGGAAGGCGTACTTCGATCTGGTGGAGGAGTTCGTCATGGCGGTGCAATCCCGCTATCCCGACGCGCTCATTCAGTTCGAAGACTTCCTGACGCCCAACGCCTACGCGCTCTTGAGGAAGTACCGGGATCGCGTGCTGTCCTTCAACGACGACATCCAGGGCACGGCCGCCGTGGCGCTGGCGGGCGTGTACTCCTCGACGCGGATCACGGGTCACAACTTCAAGGATCTACGCATCATGTTCCTGGGCGCCGGCTCGGCGTCGACCGGCATCGCGGACCTGATGACCTCAGCCTTCGTCGACGACGGCCTCACGCCCGACGAAGCGCGGCGGCACCTCTGGTTCGTCGACCTCAACGGGCTGGTCGTGAAGTCGCGGACCGACCTCATGGAGCACAACCTGCCGTACGCGCACGACCACAAGCCGCTCAAGTTCATCGAAGCGATCGACGCGATCAAACCGCACGTGCTGATTGGCGCCACGGGCGCGCCGGGGACGTTCACGCAGGAGGTCGTCGAACACATGTGCCGGGCGACCCCGCAGCCGACGATCTTTGCCTTGTCGAACCCCACGTCGAAAGCCGAGTGCACGGCCGAGCAGGCGTACTCGTGGAGTCAGGGCAAAGCGATCTTCGCGAGCGGCAGTCCGTTCGCGCCCGTGAGCTACGGCGGGCGGACGTTCAGGCCGGGGCAGGGGAACAACGCGTACGTGTTTCCGGGCATCGGGTTGGGTGCCGTGGCGTGCCGCGCGCGACGGCTTCCCGACGAGCTCTTTCTCACGGCGGCACGCACGCTCGCCGACGGCGTGCGGCAGCGCGACCTCGACGAGGGCGCGCTCTATCCGCCGTTGCGCGAGATCCGGAAGATCTCGGCCGGCATTGCCACCGCCGTCGCGACGCGCGCGTACGATATGAAGCTCGCACGCGGCCGCCGGCCCGTCAACTTGCGGCGCCGCATCGAGGCGATGATGTATCAACCGTGACGCGCGACGTCACGGCCCACGGGGGACAGAGAACCATGAGCGGAACAGGGAAGTACGAAGCACTGCTCGAGCGTTGTCGAGCGCTGGAGCCCGTGCCCACGGCCGTTGCGCATCCGTGCGAGGAGACCGCACTGGCCGGCGCGATCGAAGCCGGCGCGAAGGGGTTGATTGCGCCGATCCTCGTGGGTCCCACCGGCAAGGTGAAGGAGGTCGCGAAGAAGGCCGGCCTCGATCTGAGCCACGCGCGGCTCGTCGACGTCGCGCACAGCCATGACGCAGCCGTGAAAGCCGTCGAGCTCGTTCGTCAGGGCGAAGCGGAGCTGTTGATGAAGGGCAGCCTGCACACCGACGAGCTGCTCGGCGCCGTCGTCGCGCGGGAGACGGGCTTGCGGACGGGCCGGCGGCTGAGCCACGTCTTCATCATGGACGTGCCGACGTATCACAAGGTCCTCATGGTGACCGACGCGGCGATCAACATCGCGCCGACGCTCGACGAGAAAGCCGACATCTGCCGGAACGCGATCGACCTGGCCATCACACTGGGCGTGAAGCGGCCGAAGGTCGCGATTCTTGCCGCGGTCGAGACCGTGAGCTCGAAGATGCCGTCGACGATCGACGCGGCCGCGCTCTGCAAGATGGCGGACCGCGGGCAGATCAGCGGCGGAATCCTCGACGGTCCGCTCGCGTTCGACAACGCGATCAGCAAGGAAGCCGCCAAGGTGAAGGGCATCACGTCCGAGGTGGCCGGCGATCCGGACATCCTGCTGGCCCCCGATCTCGAGGCCGGCAACATGCTGGCCAAGCAGCTGACGTTCCTGGCCAACGCGGATGCGGCCGGCCTGGTGCTCGGCGCGCGCGTGCCGATCATCCTCACGAGCCGGGCCGACAGCGTGCGGTCGCGGATTGCGAGCGCGGCGGTGGCGGCGCTGG
>DATEGZ010000283.1:0-4249 GCA_035279905.1 Vicinamibacterales bacterium | reverse complement strand
AAGCGCGGGCTCGCGCCCGTCGCGGACAACGACGGCAAGGGCTACGAGAGCTTCCTCGTGAAGGATCCGGACGGCTTCGCGCTGCAGATTGGCAACGGCAACCGCCACGCGAAAGCGCGGAAAGCAGCGAGCGCCGCGGTGACCGGCGCGGCGCCGGCGCCGTTCGAGTCCACCGGCTGGAAGACCGTGTGGCTCGATCACCTCTCGTTCAGCGCGACGAACTACAAAGAGAGCGCGTCGTTCTACATGAACCTGCTGGGCTGGAAGCCCACGTACGACGAGGGCAGTCAGCACGAGCTGATGATCGGCGAGATCGGCGACGTCATCATCCGCGGCGGCAACATCTTCGATCCGAACTTCGGCCGCGGGGGCGGACGAGGCGGCGCTTCGACCGGCTCAGGCCAGGGGCGCGGGGGGGGCGGCGAGGCCGGCGCGGATGCGGTTCCACCGCCGGCTCCGGCGACACCGGCGGCGCGCGTCGCGCGCATCGATCACATCTCGTTCGGCATCTCGCCGTGGGACACCGACGGCGTCAAGGCCGAGCTCGAGAAGCGCGGGCTCCAGGCGCAGGTCGACACGTCAACGAAAGACGAGATTCACGTCGCGCAGTTCAAGAGCTACCACACCCGCACGCCGAACGGGTACAACCTGCAGATCAGCTACGTGACGCACGACAACCGGCTCGCGCTGCCGAACGCGGTGAAGCCGAAGGCGCTCGGCGGCGGCTAAAGCGTAGTGACCGGTCGAACCATCGGGCCGTACGAAGTCCTTGCCAAACTGGGCGAAGGCGGCATGGGCGAGGTCTACCGCGCCCGTGACACCAAGCTTCATCGCGACGTCGCGATCAAGGTGCTGCCGGACGTGTTCGCGGGCGATCGGGACCGGTTCGCGCGCTTCACGCGCGAAGCACAGACGCTTGCCGCACTGAATCATCCAAACATCGCCCAGATCTATGGATTCGAGGAGACCGGCGGCGTGCGGGCCCTCGTCATCGAGCTCGTCGAGGGCGAGGATCTGTCCGGCCACATCGCACGCGCGAAGATGCCGCTCTCCGACGTCCTGTCCATCGCGCGTCAGATCGCCGATGCCCTCGAGGCGGCACACGAGCGAGACATCGTCCATCGCGATCTGAAACCGGCGAACGTGAAAGTTCGCCCGGACGGTACGGTCAAAGTCCTGGACTTCGGCCTCGCGAAGACATCGGGCCCGGGCGGCGGGCCGGCGAACGACTCGACATCCCCGACCGTGACCGCGGCGGCGACCGAGCGCGGCGTCATCCTCGGCACCGCGGCCTACATGGCACCCGAACAAGCTCGTGGTCAGGCCGTCGACAAACGCGCCGACATCTGGGCGTTCGGCGCCGTAGTGTACGAAATGCTGACGGGAACCCGGGCATTTGCCGGCCAGTCGATGACGGACGTGCTCGCGGCGGTGCTGCGCCAGGACATCGATTGGAGCCGGTTGCCCGCCGACACGCCGCCGCGGCTGCGCCAGCTGCTCGAGCGCTGTCTCGAGCGCGACGTCAAGCAGCGTCTGCGAGATATCGGCGAAGCGCGCGTGGCCATCGACGCGATCGTGCGCGACGGGCCCAGGCAGGCGGCTGTGGATCCGCTCGTCGGCGCGCCGCGTGCTCGTTCGCGCGAGCGCATTGCGTGGAGCGTGGCTGCGCTCGCGGTCCTGGCGGCCGCGGGGTTGTTCGCGTTGCAACGGATGGGTGCGCTCGGGCCGGCGTCGTCGGCGGGTGTCGCGAGCGACGTCGCGCGGCTGTCGGTGCTCGCGCCGCCCGGGCTCGCGATGAATCCCGATTCGACGAACATCGCGATCTCTCCGAACGGCCGCCTGGTGGTGTTCGTGGTCGGCGTCGGCGTGTCGACCGAGAATCAGATGTGGGTGCGCGCGATCGATTCACAGGTCGCTCACCGGATCGAAGCCGGTGACGGTGTCTCGCAGCCCTTCTGGTCTCCCGACAGCGAGCACATCGGATTCTTCGCCGACCGAAAGCTCAAGGCCGTCGCGCTCGCCGGCGGTCCGGCGGATGTCCTCTGCGACGCCCCGTTCGGCCGCGGCGCGGCGTGGAGCGCGTCGAACGTCATCGTCTTCGCGCCGGATGCGACCGGTCCCCTCTATCGGGTGTCGGCGAACGGCGGTCCCTCGGTCGCGCTGACGACGCTCGATGCCGCGCGAAAGGAATTGGGCCACCGTTATCCGCTGTTCCTTCCAGACGGCGATCACTTTCTGTATGCCGCCTTGCCGGGCACTGGCGGCACGGCCGACATCTTCGCGGGGTCACTTCGCGACCAGGGATTGAAGACGCTCATCGGATCGATGGAGAGCGCGCCGGCCTACGCCGAGCCCGGCTGGTTGCTCTTCACCCGCGGCGGCGTGCTGGCGGCGCAACCGTTCGATGCGAAGGCGTTGCGGACAACTGGCGAGGCGGTCTCGCTTGGTGACGAGCCGAGCGTCGCGCCGGGCCCTGCGGCCTACGACGCCGGTCGCCGGGTGTCAGCCTCGACGACGGGATCGCTCGCGTACTTTCTGGCGCCGGCGGTCAACACGACGCTGCAGTGGATGGATCAGTCCGGAAAGATGACGTCCGTCATCGGCGTGCCGGCGGGGCGATACACGGGCCTGGCCATCGCGCCCGACAACACGCACGCGGTGCTGGATCGCCGTGATTCCGGGACGTCCTCGAGCCTGTGGCTGGTCGACCTGACGCTGGCGACCGCGGCGCCGCTCGCGACCGCCGTGCATCGAACGCCATCCCCGGTCTGGTCGCCCGACAGCCGTCGCATTGTCTTCGTGAGCAATCGCGACGGTCGCCGGGCGCTCCACGAGCTGGCGGTCGCAGAGTCCACCAGCGAGCGACCGTTCGGCCAGATCGGCAATGACTCCGCGATTCCACGAAGCTGGTCCCACGACCAGATCATGATCAACATGATCGAGCCTGATTCGAAGTGGAACGTGTATCGGTTACCGCCGACCGGGGCCGGCGCGCCGGTGCCCATCGTGCGCGGACCGGCGATCGAAGTGGGCGGCTGGTTGTCGCCGGACGGCCACTGGCTGGCATATCTGTCCGATGAAACCGGACGTCTCGATGTGTGGGTTCAGGCGTTTCCCGCTGCGGGCCAGAAGCTGCTGATTCCAACCGGAGGCACAGAGCTGTGCTGGTGGGCTCGAGACGGGCGGCACCTGCTGTTCGTCAACCGAGACAAGACGCTCTGGCAGGTCGACTTCGATCCCGGTGCGACGGCACCCCACATCGTCGCGCCGAAGCAGCTCGCCGCGTTTCCGCCGAATCTGGTGAGCATGGATCTCGCGGCCGACGGTCAGCGCTTTCTCGCGCTGGTGCCCGAGCGTGCCGGCGTGGGCAGCGTCACCGTCGTCCAGTCGTGGCGCGCGGCGCTGGCGAAGCGCTGACGAGCCACGGGTTCAGCACGCGGACGCCGAGCACGCGAAAGTCGCGCATGTTTCTCGTCACGATTGTCAGATCGTGCACGCGCGCGGTCGCGGCGATCAGCGCGTCGACGACCGGCGCGCCGCGGCGCGCCCGCATCCGCCCCCACTCCTCCGCGACGTCGCCGTCGACGTAGAGCAGGCGGTCCTCGTAGAACTCAACGAGTCCCTTCAACCATCGATCGAGGAACATCGACTGCCGGGCGTCCCGCGCGCGAAGCTGTTCGATGCCCTGGCGGATTTCGCCGACGGTGATCGCGCTCAGAAAGAGCTCACGCGGAGACTGATCGTCGAACCATTTGATGACGCCGGGATTCGCGGCGTCCCCGCGGCGCAGTTCCGACACCACGTTGGTGTCGAGGAGGAAGCTCACAGCTCGACCGGCCGCCCGCGATCGCGCGAGCGACGAAGCCGCAAGTCTGGCGCGGCGGGAATCGACCGAAGGAACGCCTTGAAATCCAGTTGAGGCGGCGCGCCCAGCAGCGCCTGCTCGAGGATCGCCCGGTGCTCGGCTTCTGCCGATCGGCCGCGGCTGGCCGCACGGGCCTTCAGCGCGGCGACGACCCGGCGGTCGACTTTTCGGACCAGCAGCTGCGACATGCTATCAATGATAGCACTGCCGGCGGTTCACCCGTCAGCTCGCATCGTCGCTAGCGGATCGACGCGGCTGGCGCGCCACGCGGGCACCCAGGCGCCGGCCAGCACCGCCAGGATCATGAGTCCCGCCGTGAGCAGGTACGTCGGCAGGTCATGCGCCGACACGCCGTACAGCAGGGCCTGGAGGAACCGCGCCGTC
>DATEGZ010000282.1:0-6980 GCA_035279905.1 Vicinamibacterales bacterium | reverse complement strand
CGGACGTCGCGACGGCCATCGCCAAGGGTGATCTCTCCCGCAAGATTACGGTGGACGTCAAGGGCGAGATCCTGCAACTGAAGAACACCATCAACACGATGGTTGATCAGCTGAACGCGTTTGCCTCCGAGGTGTCGCGCGTGGCGCGCGAGGTCGGCACCGAAGGCAAGCTGGGCGGCCAGGCCGAAGTGCCGGGCGTCGGCGGCACGTGGAAGGACCTCACCGACAACGTCAACTCGATGGGCACGAACCTGACGGCGCAGGTCCGCAACATCGCGGAGGTGACGACGGCGGTCGCGCGCGGCGACCTGTCGCGCAAGATCACGGTCGACGTCAAGGGCGAGATCCTCGAGCTCAAGGACACCATCAACACGATGGTGGACCAGCTCAACGCGTTCGCGTCGGAAGTCACACGCGTCGCGCGCGAAGTCGGCACGGAAGGCCGGCTGGGCGGCCAGGCGGCCGTGCCCGGCGTCGCCGGCACGTGGAAGAACCTCACCGACTCGGTCAACTCGATGGCGTCGAACCTGACCGACCAGGTGCGCAACATCGCGGACGTCGCGACGGCGATCGCGAACGGCGACCTGTCGCGCAAGATCACGGTCGACGTCAAAGGCGAGATCCGCGAGCTGAAGAACACGATCAACACGATGGTCGACCAGCTGAACGGCTTCGCCTCGGAAGTGAGCCGCGTGGCGCGCGAGGTCGGCTCGGACGGCAAGCTCGGCGGCCAGGCGGTCGTGCTCGGCGTCGCGGGCACGTGGAAAGACCTCACCGACAACGTCAACTCGATGGCGTCGAACCTGACCGGCCAGGTGCGCAACATCGCGGCGGTCGCGACGGCCATCGCCAACGGCGACCTGTCGCGCAAGATCACGGTTGACGTCAAAGGCGAGATCCTCGAGCTCAAGGACACCATCAACACGATGGTCGACCAGCTGAACTCGTTCGCCTCGGAAGTCACGCGCGTCGCGCGCGAGGTCGGCACCGAAGGCAAGCTGGGCGGCCAGGCCGACGTCGGCGGCGCCGCGGGCACGTGGAAGAACCTGACGGGCAACGTCAACCTGCTGGCGGCCAACCTCACCAACCAGGTGCGCGCGATCGCCGAGGTCGCGACGGCCGTCACCAAGGGCGACCTCACGCGATCGATCCAGGTCGACGCCAAGGGCGAGGTCGCCGACCTGAAGGACAACATCAACACGATGATCGACAACCTCCGCGCGACGACGGAGCGCACGGAGGAACAGGACTGGCTGAAGACGAACCTCGCGAAGTTCGCGCGCATGCTGCAGGGCCAGCGCGATCTCGTGACCGTGGGCCGCATGCTGCTGTCCGAGCTGGCGCCGCTGACCAACGCGCAGCAGGGCACGGTCTACCAGATGGTGACCGCGGATCCGCCGAGGCTGGAACGTCTCGCCAGCTACGCGCCGAGCGCCTCCCAGCCGGAATCCATCCCGGTCGGCGAGGGCCTGGTCGGTCAGTGCGCGATCGAAAAGCAGCGCATCCTGCTCAATCGCGTGCCGAAGTCCTACCACCGGATTCAGTCCAGCCTCGGCGCCGCGCGGCCCACCAGCGTGGTCGTGCTGCCCGTGCTGTTCGAGGGCGAGACGAAAGCCGTCATCGAGCTGGCGTCGCTCCAGGAGTTCACGACGACGCACCTGACGCTGCTCGAGCAGCTCACGCAGTCGATCGGCGTCGTGCTCAACACGATCGAAGCGACGATGCGGACGGAAAACCTGCTGCAGCAGTCGCAGCAGCTGACGACCGAGCTGCAGACCCGCCAGGCGGAACTGCAGCAGACGAACGAAGAGCTGGCCTCGAAGGCCAAGCAGCTCGCCGAGCAGAACGTCGAAGTCGAGCGGAAGAACATGGAAGTCGAGCAGGCGCGCCGCGCGCTCGAAGACAAGGCGGCCGAGCTCGCGCTCACGTCGAAGTACAAGTCCGAGTTCCTGGCCAACATGTCGCACGAGCTGCGGACGCCGCTCAACTCAATTCTGATCCTCGGACAGCAGCTCAGCGAGAACGCGACGGGCAATCTGCTGCCGAAGCAGGTCGAGTTCGCGCGCAACATTCACTCTTCGGGCACGGACCTGCTGACGCTCATCAACGACATCCTCGACCTCTCGAAGATCGAGTCGGGCACGGTGACCGTCGAGGCCGAGGAAATCACGTTCGCGTCGCTGCGGGAGACGATCGGGCGCACCTTCCATCACATCGCCGAGTCGAAGAACCTCGGGTTCAACGTCGAGATCGACGCGGCGCTGCCGCGCGCGTTCACGAGCGACGTCAAGCGGCTGCAGCAGATCCTGAAGAACCTGTTGTCCAACGCGTTCAAGTTCACCGCGCAGGGCCAGGTGTCCATGCACTTCCGGCTCGCGACCGAGGGCTGGGCCACCGATCACCCCGTGCTGCGGTACACGCAGAGCGCGGTGGCGATGGTGGTGACGGACACGGGCATCGGCATCCCGATCGAAAAGCAGAAGCTGATCTTCGAAGCGTTCCACCAGGCCGACGCGGGCACGAGCCGCAAGTACGGCGGCACGGGCCTCGGGCTCGCCATCAGCCGCGAGCTGGCCTCGCTCCTGGGCGGCGAGATCCGGCTCGTGAGCGCCCCGGGCAGCGGCAGCACCTTCACGCTGTACCTGCCGATGGCCTACATCGGGCCGTCGCTTCCGGCCGCGATCACGCCGGCGCCGGCGGCGCCGCAGGCGCCCGCGCCCCGGTTCACCGTGACGCCGCAGCCCGAAGTGCTCGTCGATGACCGTGAGAGCGTCAAGGCCGGCGACAAGGTGCTGCTCATCGTCGACGACGACACGCACTACGCGCGCGTGCTGCTCGGCCTCGCGCGCGATCGCGGGTTCAAGGGCATCGTCGCGACGCGCGGGCAGACGGCGCTGGCGCTCGCGCGCGAATTCAAGCCGACGGCGGTCACGCTCGACGTGTTCCTGCCCGACATGCTCGGCTGGACGCTCCTCAACCAGCTCAAGCTCAATCCCGAGACGCGGCACATCCCGGTGCAGATGCTCTCGGTCGAGGAAGAACGGCAGCACGGGCTGGCGCACGGCGCGTTCTCGTACCTCGTCAAGCCCGCCACGACGCTGGAGATCGAGCAGGCGCTCGATCGCCTGAACGACTACGTCGCGTTCCACACGCGCCGCCTGCTCGTCGTCGAAGACAACGACATCGAGCGCGGCAGCATCGTCGAGCTGTTAGCGCACGACGACATCGAGATCGTGGCCGTCGCGACCGGGGCCGAGGCGCTGACCGCCCTCCAATCGCAGCGCTTCGACTGCTGCGTCGTCGATCTGCGGCTGCCGGACATGAGCGGCTTCGATCTGCTCGACATCGTCAAACGGGAGCCGGGGCTTCGCGACACTCCGGTCGTGGTCTTCACCGGCAAGGCGCTGTCGGACGACGACGAAGCGCGTCTCCGGTTGCTCGCGAAGAGCGTGGTCATCAAGGACGTGCAGTCGCCTGAGCGGCTGTTCGACGAGACGGCGCTCTTCCTGCACCGCGTCGTCGCCGACCTGCCGCCGGCCAAGCGCGAGATGCTGCAGCGGCTGCACAGCTCGGACGACGTCCTGCACGACCGGCGCGTGCTGATCGTCGACGACGACGCGCGCAACATCTTTGCGCTGACGACCGTGCTGGAGAATCACGGCATGGAAGTGATCAGCGCGACGAACGGGCGCCAGGCGGTCGACCTGCTGCACCGCGCCGACGGAATGAACATCGTGCTGATGGACATCATGATGCCGGAGCAGGACGGCTACGAGACGATGCGGGAGATCCGGCGATCGCCGCACTTCCGCACGCTGCCGATTCTGGCGCTGACCGCGAAGGCGATGAAGGGCGATCGGGAGAAGTGCCTCGACGCCGGGGCCTCGGACTACATCGCCAAGCCGGTCAACACCGAGCAGTTGCTGTCGCTCATGCGGGTCTGGCTGCACCGGTGAGCTCATGGTGACGGATATGAAGGCCGACGAAGCTCGCGTCCTGGTCGTCGACGACCAGCCGCGAAACCTCGAAGCGCTCGAGGCGTTGCTCACTCAGAGCGGATGCCGCCTCGTGCCGGCGCACTCCGCCGACGAAGCGCTGCTCGCGCTGCTCGATCAGGAGTTCGCGGCGATCATCCTCGACGTCAAGATGCCGGGGATGGGCGGCCTGGAGCTCGCGGAGATCATCAAGAAGCGCCGGCGGACGCGCGACGTTCCGATTCTCTTCCTGACCGCGCACATGCTGGACGAGCGCGACGTGCTGCGCGGCTACAACAGCGGCGCGGTCGACTACCTGACCAAGCCGGTCCACAGCGACATCCTGAAGTCGAAGATCGCGGTGTTCGTCGATCTCTACCGGAAAGGGCGCGCGGTCGCGCGGGCGAACGAATCGCTCCGGCGGGAGGTCGCCGAGCGCGAGTCGGCGCAGCAGGCGCTGCAGCTGGCGAACGTCGACCTCGAACGCCGCGTGCGCGAGCGCACGGAAGCGCTCGAGCGCGCCGATCGCAGAAAAGACGAGTTCCTCGCGTCGCTCGCCCACGAGCTGCGCAACCCGCTGGCGCCGATTCGATCGGCCGTCGAGATCCTGCGGCTTCAGAACGTCTCGGCCGCCGACGCGGCGCAGGCGCGGGCGGTGATGATCCGCCAGCTCGATCAGATGACGCGGCTCATCGACGATCTGCTCGACGTCAGCCGCATCACGAGCGACAAGCTCGACCTGCAGCTCGACCGCGTGGAGCTGTCGCCCATCATCGCGATGGCGGTGGAGACCAGCCGCCCGCTCGTGCTGCACCGGCAGCACACGCTGTCGGTGTCGGCCGCGCAGCTGCCGATCGAGATCGACGCCGACCCGGCCCGGCTGGCGCAGGCCATCAACAACCTCCTGACCAATGCCGCCAAGTACACGCCGCAGGGCGGGCACATCTCGCTCACGTCGGAGGTCCACAATCAGCAGTTGACCATTCGCGTCACCGACAACGGCATCGGCATCGATCAGGCGACGCTGCCGCGTGTGTTCGATCTGTTTGCGCAAGGCGATCACGCGTGGCGGCTCGGATCGGGCGGCCTCGGCGTGGGCCTTACCCTCGCGCGACGCCTCGTCGAAATGCATGGCGGGACGCTCGAAGCGGAAAGCGCCGGCACCGGGCTCGGATCGACCTTCATCATCCGGCTGCCCGTGCCCGAGCCGCGCCCCGCGCGGCCGCCGGAAACGGAGATCGATCAAGTGGTCCAGCTCGACGCGCGGCGCATCCTCATCGTCGACGACAACGTGGACGCCGCCGAGATGCTGTCGGTCATGCTGCACGGGTGGGGGCACGACACGCGCGTCGCGTACGACGGCCTCAGCGCGCTCAGCGCGGCCGAGGAATTTCAGCCGGAGATCGTGCTGCTCGACCTCGGACTGCCGACGCTGGACGGCTACGAGACGGGACGCCGGCTGCGGGAGACGGCGTGCGGCCGCGCGGCGCTCGTCGTGGCCGTGACCGGCTGGGGGCAGGAGCAGGACCTCGCGCGCAGCCGGGCCGCCGGCTTCGACCGGCATCTCGTGAAGCCCGTCGCCCCGCAGGTGCTTCGCACGCTCGTCGAGACCACGCCGCGGCGCGCGACGGTCTGAACTTCGAACTTCACACTTCGAACTTCACACTTCTAACTTCCCCCGTACCCCTGTTTCGCCTGCACGTCGTACGCGCCCGGCCGTGTCACGCGCACCTTGATGTCGTGCCAGCCGCCGCGCGTCACTCCGGACGGCGTGTAGTAGAGGACGTAGCCGTGCCGAAACGCCTCGAGCGCCAGCTTGAACGCGGCGACGACGTCGGCGGGCGCCTCGCCGGGCGGATAGAGCGCGCCGCCGGTGCGCGCGGCCGCGGCGGCAAGCGCGTCGAATGCCGGATTGGCGGCCGGGGCCGCCACGCCCGTGACCTTCACGAGCACGATGTGCAGCACGGCGTCGACGCGCCCGGCCAGGGCCGGCAGGGCGCTGTAGCCGAGCAGGCTCGCGTTGTCGTAGCCGTCGGTGAAGACGAAGACGAGGTGGCGCCGATCCGGCCGGGGCGCGCGCGCCAGCGCCATGAGCATCGCGTCGAGGAGCGATGTCAGATCGCCGCTCCGAATCGCGTCGACCGGCACGCGCCGCGCGGCCGGCTCCATCGGCAGGACCTCGCGCACGCTCGTGTCGAACGTGATGAGCCGCAGCTGCTCGCCGGCGCGCAGCTCGTCGGAGAGCCGCCTCACGTCCGACTTGAAGCGATCGAGGCTGCGGATCACGCTGCCGCTCGTGTCGACGACGAGCGTGACGTCGGTGGACACCTTGTCGGCCGAGACGGCGGAGATCTCCTGCCGCACGCCGTTGTCCTGGAGCTCGAAGTCCGCCGCGGTGAGCCCGCTCACGACCGATCGCGCCGTGTGCACCGACACCTGAACCGCGACGAGATCGCTGACGGACCGGAACGTCGGCTGCTGCTGCGCGCGAGGTGCGGCGACGAGCAGCGCGGCAGCGAGACACGCGGCGGCGAGGCGCGTCATTTCTTCATCGCCTCGTGGAGCGCGGTGAGCAGCGACAGATACGCGCGGAAGTCTCCGCGCGGATACTGCCGCCACGGATCGTCGGCCGGACGCTCCGGCGAGGCGAGGAACGCCGCCGTCACCTTCTCGGCCTCGTCGAGCTTGCCGTTCATGACGAGGAGCGCGGAGAGCAGCGTTGTGGCCGACCGCGCCCGCGGCACGACCTGCAGCGCCGACCGGTAGCCGCGTTCGGCGTCGTCGACACGGCCGGCCTGGGCGTCGGTCCAGGCGAGAAACAGCCGCGCGAGGTACGAGACGAACGGATCGCCGGAGGCCGCGGCGTCAGACTGGCGAAAATCGGCGGCGGCCTGATCGCTCTGGCCGAGCCGCAGCTCGAGGTCGCCGAGTCGCAGGTGCGCTTCGGCGCCGACGACGGGATCGGTGAGGAGCGGACGGAACTCGGCCGCGACGCGCTCGAGGGCC
>DATEGZ010000281.1:0-6095 GCA_035279905.1 Vicinamibacterales bacterium | reverse complement strand
CTCGGCGCGGGACGCGGACGCGTCGTTCGACAGTTCATTGCCGAGGCGTTCGTGCTGCTGACGCTCGGCTGCTCCGCGGGTCTGCTCGTCGCGTGGCTGGGCATCGACGCGCTGCTCGCGCTCGCGCCGCCCGATCTGCCGCGACTCGACGAAGTCTCGCTGAGCTGGCCGGTGCTCGCGTTCGCGATGGGGCTGTCCGCAATCGTCGCGATCGGCCTCGGGTTCGTCACGGCGGCGCGCGCGACGCGCCGCGATCCTCGCGAGACGCTCACCGATGCCAGCCGCGGCCAGGTCGGCGCGTCCAGCCAGCGGACCGGCCGCACGATCGTCGTCGCGCAGCTGGCCACGACCGTCGTGCTGCTCGTCGGCGCCGCGCTGCTCGGCCGCAGCCTGCTGCAGGTGCTGTCGGTCGATCCCGGCTTCCGCACGGACGGCATCATCGCGATGGACCTGGGCCTGCCTGATTCCGAAGATCCCGGCGCCAAGGCGCGGCTCTCCGCGTTCTACGCGGACATCTTCGAGAAGCTGCGCGCGATCCCCGGCGTCGAGGACGTTGCCGCCGCCAACGCCGTGCCGATGGATGGCGGCTTGCCGGACGGGCTCTTCACCGTCATCACCCCGCAGGAAGCGCCGTCGAAGATGGAAGACGTCAGACGCCTCTTTCAGCAGAAGGAGCGCACGGGCACGGCCGATTTCTGCGCCGCGTCGCCGGCGTACTTCCACGCGCTCGGCATTCCACTGGTCCGAGGACGGCTGTTCGACGATCGCGATCAGCTTGGCCAGCCGCATGTCGCGGTCATCAATCAGGCGCTCGCGAGATCGCGCTGGCCGAACGAGGATCCGATCGGCCGCACGATCGAGTTCGGCAACATGGACGGCGACCTTCATCCGCTCACCATCGTCGGCATCGTCGGTGACACGCACGAGTACGGGCTCGAGCAGGCGCCGCGGCCGACGATGTACGTGAACTTGATGCAGCGGCCGCGGTTTTCGACGACCGTCGTCTTGCGCACGGGTGCAGATGTCGGCACGGTGACGGCGGCGGCCCGCCGGGTCCTGCACGACGTGGCGCCGGACGTGCCGCCGCGGTTCCGGACGTTCGCGCAGATCTACGCCGCGTCGCTCGGCGCGCGGCGGTTCAATCTCACGCTGGTGGGCGTGTTTGCTGCGACGGCGCTGATTCTGGCGGTCGCCGGCATCTACGGCGTCATGGCCTACAACGTCGCGCGGCGGCGGCGCGAGATCGGCGTGCGCATCGCGCTCGGCGCGACCACCGGCGACGTGCTTCGCAACATTCTCGGCCAGGGACTGGTCACGATCACGATTGGGGTCGTCGCGGGCGTTCTCGGCGCGCTCGCGCTCACGCGATGGCTGCAGTCGATGCTGTTCGGCGTCACACCCACGGATCCGGTCGCGTTCGCGGCGGTCGTGGCCGTGCTCGTCGTCGTCGCGACGCTCGCGTGCTACGTGCCCGCGCGTCGCGGCACGCGAATCAATCCGGTTGAAGCGCTCAGGCAGGAGTAGGAGTCGAGGACGCCGGGAGTAGTTTTTACAAATGTAAAAACTACTCCCGGCGTCATCGGAACCGGTCAGGCGACGTCAGCGACAGCAGAGGATCGGACACTCCGTTCAGTACCACGTCCGCGACCAGCTTGGCCGTGAGCGGCGCGAGGAGCACGCCATTGCGGTAGTGGCCGGTCGCCGCAATCACGCGCGGCGCCTTCGCAAACGGCCCGATCGCCGGCAGGTTGTCCGGCGTCGCCGGCCGAAGGCCGACGCGCACGGCGTCGATCGACGCGTGCAAGGTTTTCGGCAGCAACTCGATCGCGGCCTTTGTCAGATCGTGCACGCCTGACACCGTCCAGGTCTCGTCGAATCCCACGTCTTCCACTGTCGCGCCGACGAGCAGCGACCCGTCGGACCAGGGAACCGCGTAGCAGCGCGGCCCCCAGACGATGCGCGAGGGCCGCTCCACGCCGGGCCAGGAGAGATGCAGCAACTGGCCGCGAATCGGCCGCACGGGCGGATTGTCGATGCCAGCGACGCGCACTCGCCGCGTCCAGCTGCCGGCGGCAACGACGACGGCGTCGGCCTCGTACGTGCGCTCGCCCGCGTCCATCGTCATGATCTTCACGCCGTTCGGTTCGGGCGTCACGCTTGCGGCTTCGACCGGAGCCTCGAACGTCGCGCCGCCGGCGCGCGCGCTCTGCACGAGCGCCTTGACGAGCGCGGACACGCCGACCAGACCGTGCTCAGGCACGACGAGCGCGCACCGGGCGGTCAGCGTCAGCGCCGGCTCGAGCGATCTGGCGCCCGCGCCGTCCACCCACTCGTTCCGGACGCCGCGCGCGTCGAGCCATACCTTGGACGCCCGCAGCTTCGCCTCATCTTCATCGTCGAGGCCGACATCGATCGTGCCCGGGCGCGAATACTCGACGCGCAATCCGGATCGCGACACAACCCGGTCGATGAACGCGTCGTACATCGCGAGGCTGCGCGTGCCGAGCGACAGGAGCGGCGTGTCTTCGTGTGCTTCGATGTACGGCACGAGCGCGCCGGCGGACGCCTGCGACGCGCCGCGGCCTGGCGATCGCATGTCGAGGACCGTGACTTCAGCCCCGCGAACGGCAAGCTCTTCCGCAACGGCGGCGCCGATCACCCCGGCGCCGATGACAACGACCCGCATCAGACGAGCATAGCGCTTGTCTTACGACGGGGGCCGTCACTCGACCCGCATGGCAATTATTGGATCCGTCCGCAGCACCCGTCGCGCCGGCGCCCAGAGCGCGAGCGCGGCAACAACGAGGAGCGCGAGCGCCGCAAGGGCGTACGCCCACGGCGTCGCCGACGAAAGGCCAAACACCTGCGCGCGAAGCAGACGCACAAGCCCGAAGGTGATCGCTGAGCCCGCGGCGACGCCGACGATCGCGAGCCGCAGGCCACGGACGAACATCCACCGCGAGAGCGCGCGTGGCGCCGAACCGAGCGCGAGTCGGATGCCGAATTCCCGTTTCCGCTGCGCGACGGCAAACGCGAGCAGCGCGTACAGCCCGACGCCCGCGACCGCCGTGGACAGCGTGCCCACGACCGTCGCGAGACTCGCCTGCGCGCGCTGGAGGCCGAGGCTGTTCGACACGATCGTGTCGATCGACCGCGAGTTCTCGATCAGCAGGTCCCGATTGATCTCACGCAGCGTGCGGCGCACGGGCTCCGCGAGCGCGTCCGGATCGCCGTTCGTGCGCATCACCAGGTCGATCCAGAATGCAGGCCGCTGCGCGACCGGCAGAAAGATGTCCGCGGGGCTGCGCGCGCCCAGATGCATATCGGCGGCGACGCCGACGACCGTCCAGTCGTACGTCGTGCCGCGATCGTCGCCCGAAGGGATTGGGAGGACTCGGCCAATCGCCGTGCCGTCCGGCCACATGGCGCGCGCGAGCGTCTCGTTCACGACGGCGACGCGTGGAGACGAGGCTGTGTCGTCGGCGCGAAACGCACGGCCGCTCCTGATCGCCACGCCCATCGCGGCGAAATAATCCGGCGACGCCGATCGCAGCGCTGCGGACACGTCCCTGGCGCCGCTGGACGAGTGCAGCATGGCCGTGCCCAGGATGCCGAGCGCGCTGCCCGGGAACCCGTTGGTCGCGCCGGCATGGGTCACGCCCGGCAGCTTCGCGACGCGAGAGACGATCTCGTCCAGCGTGGCCGCGCGCAGCGCGCTGTCGAGGTACTTGTCCTGTTCGAACGGCAGCGACACGTTCAGCGCGAACATGCCGTGCGGGTTGAACCCGCGATCGCGGTTGAGCAGCGCCGTGAAGCTCTGCGTCATCAACGTCGCGCCGACGACGAGGATCATCGCGGTCGTAACTTCTGCGACGACCAGCGCGCTTTGCAATCGCTGCGATCGCGGCCCCGAGCGCCGCGCCCCGATGAGCGCTTCCGACGCCGACACCGTGCCCAGGCTGAGCGCGGGCAGCACGCCGCAGAGCAGCGCCGTCACCACCGACAACGCGACCGCAAACGCGAGCACGGGCCAGCTCAACTGCACGTCCGCAAGACCCGGCAGACGCGGCGGCATGACCGACGCGAGCACCCGGCCAGCCGGCGACGCGATCGCCATGCCGACGAGCGATCCCGCCAGCGCGATGACTCCCGCCTCGAATCCGAGCTGGCGCGCGAGCCGCAGACGCGTGGCGCCGAGCGACGCGCAGACCGCAAGCTCGCCGCGCCGTTCGATGTTGCGGACAACGAGCAGACCCGCGAGATTCGCGCATCCAACGAAGAGAAACAAGCCGACGATGCCGAGGAGCGATCCGAAGATCGCGCCGTACCCGGCGGCGCGCCGGTCGTCGAGCGGCACGACTCTGGACGACCAGCCGTCGTTCGTCGCCGGATACGCGCGCGCGAGTCGCGCCGACACTGCGGCCACTTCCCCGCTCGCTTGATCGAGCGTGACGCCGGCCGGCAGCCGCGCGACGAGCTGAAGGTAACGCTGACTCCGATCGGTCCAGCTCGCGAAGTCCGACGCGGTCCAGATGTCGCTCTCGAGAATCTGCGGAAATCTGAACCCCGGCGGCATGACGCCGATGATCGAGTACGGCCTTTCCGAGAGCTCGAACGTTCGCGAGAGCACGTTGGGGTCCTTGCCGAACCGCGAGACCCACGTCGCGTAGCTGAGCACGACCACAGGCTGTCCGACATCCGACGCAGAGAACGTCCGACCGAGCACGGGCCGCGCGCCGAGTACTTCAAACAAGTTGGGCGTCGCGTGGTCCGCCTGGATGCGAACCCGCTCGTCCCCGATGCGCGCGATTTCCGCCGCGTAGCCGAACGCCGCAGAGTTGGCGACGCTCGCAGCGCCTTCACGGTAGTCGGCGATCTCCGGTCCGGCGATGTCCATCGACGCGTCGCCGGACTTCGCGTGCGCGGTCTGAATCATGACGAGCCGATCCGCGTCGCGATACGGCAGCGGCTTGAGCCAGATCGCATACGCGAGGCTGAAGATCGCCGACGCCGTCCCGATGCCGGCGGCCAGCGTGAGCACGGCCACCGCCACGAACCCGGGCGTGCGCCTCAAGCGACGCGCGGCATGCCGAAGATCGATCCAGGACCCGCCGACGCTCATGCCGGCACCTCCGCCTCTGCGAGCCATCCGCCACTGCTGCTTCGCCAGCGGCCACACCGAATGCGCCGCCTGCCAGCGCATCCACCGCCGCGCGGCGCGCGCGCCCGATGCTGCCGCAATCTGATTCGCTTCGTGTTCGAGATCGCTCAGGAGCGCGTCGGCCTCGCCCGGCGGCGCGAGCAGACGCAGCAACCAGCGCATGACGAATGGCGCCCGCACGCCCGTTACCTCGCGGTCTCCGGTCGCCATCCGGCCATCATCCGCTTGAGCATGCCGGTCGCCGCCGCGAGCGCCCGCACGCCCGACGCGGTCAGTCGAAAGCACTTGCGCGCGCGCCCGCCCGGCACCGGCTGCGGCTCGCCGACGCGGGCCACGAGCAGCCGCTCGCCCTCGAGCCGCGCGAGCGTCGCGTACACCGCGCCAATCGCGACGCCCCGGCCCGTGCGCGCTTCGATCTCCTGCCGCACGCGCATGCCGTACGCCTCGTCACCGAGGTGCGACACCGCCAGCAGCACGCACATCTCGAACTCGCCGAGCCAGTCGCCTTTGGGCATAAGAGATCTTCTACAAACTAGGACTTTTGACGGGCCAAGGATACTTGCGGTTGGCGAAGAGGTCCAGGGGACTTCGCTGGGGGTCCGGGGGACTTCGCTGGAAGTCCTGGGGACTTCGCCGGAGGTCCACCGGACTTCAAGAGTCCAGCGGACCTCCAGCGACAGGTCTCTTATCGCCCGGCGTTCAGATGATCCCAGTTCAACATCGCGTTGAACCAGAGGAAGTAGTTGCCGTGCGGCTCGTTGCGCCAGAACGGACGGTTCGCGAACAACACGACGTGGCCCTTGCCGAGCGGTGAATCCACGAGCACCGCGTTGCCCGCAAGATTGTCACCGCCGACCAGCTCGCCCGAGAGCAAGAGGTCGTTCGGATCGTTCGGGTAGGTCAGTAGCACGCGCGGGCCCGTCGGCACAGCCGG
>DATEGZ010000280.1:0-6875 GCA_035279905.1 Vicinamibacterales bacterium | reverse complement strand
CGCGTCGCGGTCGGGCGTGTTGCGCGCGCGCGACGCTTGAAATCGCCAGAAGTGCGCGTGGGCAAGCCCGACGTGCGCCAGCGCGTACTCGGGATCGAGCGCGAGGGCGCGCTCGAAGTCCGCCATCGCGGCCGGCACGTGCGCCGCGTCGAGCGTCTCGAGTTTGAGCCGGCCCTCGGTGAGCGCGCGGTACGCGTCGAGGCTGGCCGTCTCGCGCGCGCTGATGCGCTCGCGCGCCGAGGCGGTGACGCCGATCTGCAGCCCGGCCGACAGCTCGATCACGAGCCGGTCCTGCAGGTGAAACACGTCAGCCAGCGGACCGTCGGTCTTGGCTTGCGCGAGGGCGCCGAGCGTGGCGACGTCGATCACGCGGGCCGTGATTCGCAGCTGGTCGCCGGCGCGCTGAAAGCTGCCTATCACGGCCAGATCGAGGCCGCTCGCTTTCGCGGCCCCGGCGTCCGCTCCCGCCTGGCCGCGGGGCAGCAGCGAGCGATCGATCACGCGGAGCGCGCGAATCGCGCGGAGATCGTTCGTCACGGTCTCGGCGATGCCCGCCGACAGCCACGCGACGTCCGCGTCGCCGCTCACGTTTGCGAAATCCAGCACCGCGATCGATCGGGTCGCCGGCTTGCCCGCCGAAGCGTCAGCGGAACCGGGCTTGCCCGCCGAAGCCTCGGCGGAGGCGGGCGCCAGCGCGTCAACCACGCCGATGAATCGATAGCCGCGGCGCGGGACAGTCTCCACGTACCGCGGCGACGCGGGCTCGTCGCCCAGCGCCTGCCGCAGCTCGGACACCACCTGGGTGATCGCGTTGTCGGTGACCGCCACGCCCGGCCAGAGCGCGCGCAGCATGTCGTCCTTGGTGACCAGCGTGCCCGGCCGCTCGGCAAACAGGAACAGGAGGTCGAGCGCTTTCGGCGACAGATCGATCGGATCGCCGCCCTTCAGCAGCCGATACGCTGCGCCGTCGAGCGAGAAAGGGCCAACGCGGTAAGAAGCTGAGGGCACAACTCTCCAACTTCGAACTTCAAACTTCGAACTTCAAACTTTTCTAGAGCACTGCCTTGATCATGCCGCCGTCCACCTGCAGCGACGTGCCGGTGATGTACCGCGCTGCATCGGAGAAGAGGAACAGGGCGCCCGCGGCGAATTCCTCGGGCTTGCCGTAGCGGCCAATCGGGATCGTCTTCGACCACATGGCACGTACATCGTCGGGCGACGAGCCGACCGCCTTGCCGCGAATCTCGTCGAGCTCGCGGACGCGATCGGTGTCGATGCGTCCCGGCATGAGCTGGTTGACGCGAATGTTGTCGGCGGCCAGCTCGTTGGCCAGCGTCTTCGACAGCGCCGACACCGACGCGCGCACGATGTTCGAGAGCGCCAGGTTCGGCACCGGCTCCTTGACCGTCGTCGACGAGGCGACGACGATCGCGCCGCCGCCCCGCGCCTTCATCGACGGTACCGCGAGACGCACCATGCGCACGGCGCTCAGCACGAGCTGGTCGAACGTCGTCTTCCACACGTCGTCGTCGAACGACAGCGTGGGACCGGCCGGCGGCCCGCCGGCGTTCACGTAGAGCAAGTCCACGCCGCCGAACTTCTCCATTGTCTTCGCGTGCCACGCGGCGAGCGAGTCGGCGGACTTCACGTCGGCGGCCACGCCGATGACGTCCATGTAGGTCTCGGCCGCAATCTTCTTCGCGGCGTCGCCAATCGCCGCGTCGCTGCGCGACGAGATCGACACCTTCACGCCTTCGGCCGCGAGCGCACGCGCCACGGCGTAGCCGAGCCCTTTGCTCGCGCCGGCGACCATGGCGACCTTGCCCTTCAGTCCAAGATCCATGACGCGCCTTCCTGTTTTGCCGTCCACGCGAGCACGGCGTCGAGCGCCTTGCGCGTGCTCTCGTCGAGCGTCGGTCCCGGCGCGCGTGTGCCGGCTTCGGCCAGCACGCCGCGGCGTTTGAAGACTTCCTTGCGAATCGCCATGCCGATGCCCTCCTGGAACTCGAAGCGCATCAACGGCACGAACTTGTAGAAGACGTTCGCGGCCTCGTCGACCTTGCCCGCGCGATAGAGAGTAACGACCTTGACGAGCACTTCCGGAAACGCGAAGCCCGTCATCACGCCCGCGGCGCCGGCCATGAGCTCTTCGAGCAGGAACACGCCGCCCAGGCCGCCGAGAATCGCGACCTTCGTCTCCCCCGCGGCCGCCAGAATGCGCGTGGTCTTGAACGGCGTCGGCGGATCCTCGAGCTTGATCGTGCGCGCGCTCGGCACTTCGCGCGCGATGCGCGCGAGCAGCGACGCCTCCATGGCGAAGCCGGAGATCGGCGGGTAGTCCTGCACCACGATCGGCAGATCGACCGCGGCGGCGAGCGCCTTGTAGTGGCCCACGACCGATTCGGTGTTGAGCTTCAGCATGCGCGGCGGGCTCACCATCACCGCGGCCGCGCCGAGCGCCTTCGCCTCGCGCGAGTACTCGATGCACGTGCGCACGCCGTCGGCCGAGGCGCCGACGATGACCTTCGCGCGGCCGTCGGCCGCCTTCACGACGGCCTCGACGATCTGGCCGCGCTCGCGCTCGTTGAGGCGCGACACTTCGCCGGTCACCCCGAGCGCGGTCATGCCGTTCACGCCCGACTTCACCACGAGATCCACGACGCGCTTGATGCTGGGCAGATCGACGTCGCCCGCGCCGGAGAACGGCGTCGGCAACACGGAATACACACCTTCGAACACGGGAGACCCTCCAGACGCGGCCTCACGCGAGGCCGGAACCTGAAGAATCTATCAGATGCGCCGCCGGGTACAATGCCCTCGACCGACGTGCGCGTGCCCATCGTCATCGGCGTGGCCGGGGGATCCGGATCGGGCAAGACGACGGTCGTCCGTCGCATTGTCGACACGCTGGGCACGACGGACGTCACGGTGCTCGAGCACGACCGGTACTATCGCGACCACCCGGAACTGCGGCTCGAGGAGCGCGCCGCGCTCAACTACGATCACCCCGATTCGCTCGAGACCAACCTGCTGGTCGGACACGTCCAGGCGCTCAAAGCCGGCCAGAGTGTGGACGTACCGGTATACGATTTCGCCCGGCACGCGCGGCGCGCCACTCTCGACAGACTTTCGCCCCGGACGGCTGTTATCATTGAGGGGATCTTGATCTTCGCCGACGCCGAGCTGCGGGCGCTGATGGACGTCAAGGTCTTCGTCGATACCGACGACGACACGCGGTTCATCCGGCGGTTGCAGCGAGATGTCTCCGAGCGGGGACGGACGGTGGACTCGGTCATCGACCAGTACCTGAACACGGTCAAGCCGATGCACCTGGAATTCGTCGAGCCGAGCAAGCGGTACGCGGACGTGATCGTGCCCGAGGGCGGACACAATCAGGTGGCGATTGACATGCTGATGACGCTGATTCGCAGTCTCGCAGCGCGGTGAGCCGATGGCGGACACATCGGTGATTCAGCCGGTCGGCCGCGAGGACACGCGCGAGACGGAGAGCCGTCCGGCCGTCACGCTCGACTCGTGGTCGCGTCATGATTGGTCCGACGGCCTGCAGATCGATCGCCTGGCGCCGCTCGAAACCATCGAAGCCCGCACCCGCAACAGCGTCTACGAGCTCGTCGTCCTCGACGGGCGCAACGGCGACGTCCTCGTCACCGGCGGACAGTTCTTCCCCACCAGCACGCGCGTGCGCCTGAACGGCTGCACGGCCGGCGGCTCGTGCCTCAAGTGGCGCGGCGTCTACTGCGGTTTCCGGCTCGAGTTCCAGGTGGGCACGGAAGTCGTGGTCACGACGCGCGTGCAGTCCGTCGTGCGCGTCGAAAAATCATCGGCGCCCGCGCACGTTCACTAAGCTCTGGAACCTTCAGTTGCGTTGACAACTGGCTGACGACGATGCCATCGTCGTCGTCTCAATGACCACGTACGACTATTTGACTGCGGCTGAAACGATGCGGCGCCGGGAGCTGGTGTACGGGATGGTGCGCGAGCCGCCTGCGCCAATCTACGGACACCAGTCTGTGGTCACGGGGCTGACGACGGAGCTCAGCCAGCACGCTCGGCGACATCGGCTTGGGCGGGTCTGCGTCTCGCCCATCGACGTCGTGTTGAACGAGTCACGCGGACTGATCGTCCAGCCTGACGTCATCTTCGTGTCGAACGAACGGCTCGCGATTATCCGGAAGCAGGTGTGGGGCGCGCCCGATCTCGTCGTCGAGGTGCTCTCCCGCGGCACCAGGCGGTACGATCGCACGACCAAGCTGGAGTGGTACCGAGAGTACGGCGTGCGCGAGTGCTGGATTGCCGATCCGCGGCGCCAGTGCATCGAGGTCATCGCGTTCACACCCACCGGCGTGAATCGCGAAACGTTCGAATCGGGCGGAACTCTGCAGTCCTCCGTGCTCACCCGGCTGCGGTTGCCGATCGCGGACGCGTTCAGTTGGTAACGCTACTTGCACGCCTCGGGCGGCGCCGGCGCCAGGGCGACGATCGGCTGGACCGCGGCTTCGAGCTTCAGCCAGCACGCGCCGCTCTGCGTGTCCTTGATGAAGGCAAACCGTTGCGTACCCAGATGCGACCCCGTGGTCGCGCGACGGCCCATCAGGTCGGGCTGCGTGCGGCGATCCTGGTCGTCGGTCACGATCAGGCGCGGTCCTTGGTCTTGCGCATGAGCGCGCTCAGTCGATCGCATCACGACGCCGCCGAGCAGCGCACCGAGGAGAACAAGTCCAACAGGTCTGACGAACTTCATCTCGACACCTCCGCCCGCTAACGAATGACGTTCAACGTCACGTCGACCTTGATCACTTCGCCGCTGATCTTGTCCGTCGCCGTCGTGTACTGCGCCGTCTGCCCGTCTTTGAGAATGACGATCATCGACGAGCTGAACGACTGAAACGCGGGCAGGCTGCCGATGGCGCCGCCGATCCCGGTCGCCGGCTTGTTCGCGTCGCTGAAGACCTGAGAGTCTTCGATCGTCAGCGCGATGGAAAACCGGCCCTCGTCGAGCCCCTCGGCGGTCGAATCGATCTTCGTGCCGAGCTCACGATACGAATAGCTCATGGGAGTGCCGCCAGGTCCGGTGGTCGCGGCTGGAATCGCCACGCTCCCGCCCATCCGGAGGCTCGTCCCGCGCCGCTCGTTGGCGTTCACCCAGAGCGTGAACGGCAAGCTGCCGGTCTTCTTCTCTCCCTGATACCGCGCGATCACGACGGTGACCTTGAGCGGCGTCAGCACCCTCGGCGGCGGCGACGCAGGCTTGTCCTGCGCCGCGATCGGCGCGATGGCCGTCAGTCCCACGATGGCCAGCACGGCCGCGGACTGCCTTGCGCGAGTCATCACCTTCATCGGGCCCTCCCTGCGTTGATTTCTCGATTGCGAATGACCGGCGTCTCGCCGCGGTCGCCGAGCGGCGTCACGACGAGCGGTGTAATCGTCACCGGCGCCGTCAGCAGCTCGCTGACGATCGGCGTATCGCCGACAGGCGCCGCCAACGGACTTGACGCGTCCTCTTGCTTCAAGTCCTTCGTCTGTGACGCTCGAAGCCACAGACGCTGCAGCACGTCGCGCTGGTTCGAAATGACGACGAGATCGGGTCCGGCGGACACCACCGGCTGCGGCGCCCTCGGGCTGTGACGCGGGGCAGCCGCGCGGGCCACCTGCGACACGGCCGGGTGTGACGGCGCCGAGACCTGCGGAGACGGCATCGCGGGCTCGGCTGCGCGCGAGGCGGTTGCCGGCACGGCCGCGGGCCCTGCCTCCTGCCGTGGCCACACGAGCACAGCGAGCACGATCGCCGCCGCCGCGGCGAGCCCGGCCATCGTCCACACGGGCCGCACGCGCCGCCGCGAAGACTCGCGGTGAATTCGCGCGCGAACCCCGTGGGCGAACTCCGGTGACGGCGTCACCGCGAGCGCGGCCTCGAGATCCTTCAGCACGTCGTCGCTTCGATCGTCAGTCATTGCAGCAGCTCGCGCAGTCTTTCGCGCGCCTCGAAGAGTCGGGATTTGATCGTGCCTTCCGGCGCATCCAGCAGCGTCGCCACGTCGCGGACGCTGTGGCCTTCGATCGCGCCCAGCACGACGACCAGGCGCAGCCGATCCGGCAGCAGGTCGATCGCCTGCCACAAGCGCGCGGATCGATCGCGCTCGATCGCGTCGGGTTCGCCGAGCGTGGCGTCCGGGATCAGCCGCGCGGCCGAGTCCTCGCGTGCGGCCCGCCGGCGCTGAGATCGCTTGAAATCGATCGCCAGCCGCCACGTCATCCGAACGAGCCAGGCGCGGAACCGCTCGCGGTCGCGCAGCTCGCCGAATCGCCGGTAGGCCCGCGCGAACGCGTCCTGCGCGACGTCCTCCGCATCCTGTTTTTGACGAACGATGCTGTACGCGACGCGGAAGGCCAGCGTCGCCGAATCGGCCAGCCGCGCCTCGAACTCCCGCGCGAGGTCGTCCTCGGCGGTCACGAGGCGGGTAGCCAGCGTCTCGGCAAGCTCATGCATTCGCGCTCACCAAGCAAGACGCCGCCGCGGGGAAGGCGGTTCGGCGGCGCTGACATTGGGTCATTGGGCTATTGGGTCATTGGGCTATTGGACGGCGGCGCACCAATACCCCAATAGCTCAATAACCCACTGGCCCAATGCCGCCTGAGCGGCCTACCAATTTCTGGCCGGAAGCGGTACCACCTGAAAGCTTTGAGCCTTCCCAATAGCTGTGACTTGGTCACCGCTCAGGCGGCCGAGCGTCGCGGTGTAGCGGCCGAAGGCCACCATCGGCGCGGCGCCGCCGCGGCCGCCGAAGCCGCCGCCACCACCGGGAGGACCCGCCGGGGCTGGCGTCGGGTTGACGCCGGCGCCGGTCGAGATCGGC
>DATEGZ010000279.1:0-8738 GCA_035279905.1 Vicinamibacterales bacterium | reverse complement strand
TCGAGGCCGTGACGGCCGCGGCGCCGGACCGCGTCGCGATCCACAGCGTCGTCGCGACCGGCGCGGCCAGCATGGCCGCGAGCGTCGCGACGCCGATGCCGTAGCGGACGGTCGACGATTTGGGCAAGCGGAGGCACACCATCGCGGCAAGGCCGAGCAACGCGCCTTGCCAGAGGAAGTGGAGCAGCGCCCACGCAAGCGCCTGGGCGTAGGGATGATCGGCGAGCGCAATCACCGCGTTCATTTTCGTGACTCCTCTTCTTCCTTGATCAGTTGACGGATTTCCTGGAGCTGTTCGGGCGTGACGGGGCGCGCGCTCAGCGCCTGCATGACGAGCGCGGCGGCCGATCCGCCGAACGCGCGATCGACGAGATCGGCGACGAGCAGGCGCTGCGTCTGGTCCTGCGGTACTTTCGCGGCATACACGTGCGTGCGCGACGAGGCATCGCGGGTGAGCAGACCCTTTTCCACCATGATCTGCATCAGCTTCAGCGTCGTCGTGTACCCGGTCTCGAAATCGCGGGATTCGGACAGGACTTCGTGCACATGCCGCACCGTGGTCGGTCCGTGCGTCCACAGCACGCGGAGGATCGCCACTTCGGTGTCGGTCGGACGCGGCAAAGGTCGTCGCATGAGTTCGATTATACGAATAAATTCGTATATGTCAACGGCCGAGAATACAGGCCTATGACTTCACGATCCGTACGGGTGCTCGTGCTCTTCCTCGTCGTGGCGACAGCTGGCGTGCTGGCGCAAGGGCCGCCTGATTTCTCGGGCAAATGGGCGCTCGATCAGGCCGACAGCGGGTCGACCGGCGGAGGCAGAGGCGCACGCACGGGCGGCGGCGCGGGCCAGGGCGGCGGTCTCGGCCTCGGCCCGTCGGCGGAGAACCTGACAATGACTCAGACCGCGACGTCGCTCTCGATCGAAGAGCACTGGTCAAGCGGTGGATCCGCGAAGCGCGTGTATCCGCTCGACGGCCGTCAGGTGAACAACACGCTCGGCGCGGGCCGCGGAGCTGCGGCGATGTCCTCGAGCACGTGGGTGAACCGCAAGCTGGTGACGACGCTTTCCGTGACATCCAACGGCTCGACACGCGAGCTTCAAGAGACGCGGTATCTCGACGAGAAGGGACGACTTGTCGTCGAGACGATGGCTCCGGGACGGCCGAATTCTCGGCGCTCGATTTACAACAAGGTGAAGTAATTTCCGCGGTTCAGTGCAGTCGGAAGGTCAACACGAGCGTGACGTGGGCGGGAACGGGCCGGCCGTTCAGCTTGGCCGGCTCGAACAGCCAGTAGCTGGCTGCCTGGAGTGCCTGGCGATCGAGGCCAAACTGGCTGTCGAGAGACTTCGTGACTCGAGCTGAGCCCACCGTGCCATCGGCCATGATGACGATGTCGAGCTCGACGTCGCCTTGGATCTTCGCCCGCATCGCGTCCGACGTGTAAGACGGACCAACCTGTCGACGAAGTTGAGGCGCTTGGAGGCCGCCGTCTCTCATATTGCGGGCCTCGGGCACTGGCGCGCTCTGGTCGATGACCGTTGTCCGCTCGGGAACCTCGACGACCGTCGCCGAGACGGCGCCCGGCTGACCTGCCTCGCGTGACGCCGCGAATTGCATCCGCACGACCACGAGCGCGGGCACGTTGTGGTTTTCTGACACAGCGGCTGTGAATTCCCACTCACGAACCGCTTCGAGCGCGACGTAGTCGAGCGCGGGCGTCGGTCCCGCGGACTTGGCAATCCTGGCGTCGGCGACCGATCCGTCGACGCCAACCACGACCTCTAGCTCGACGACGCCGGCCATGCCGGCGCCTGATTGGTCGGGGTGCCGGGGCAGCACCTGCTTCGACACGCTCGGCATCGACACCCGCAGGCCGGGAAGGCGGATCTCGCGGAGCGGCGCCGGCGCCTGCCCGAAGGCGGCGGTCGAGACCAGGGTCACGACGAGCGTCACCGTGGCGAGCACGTGCGATTTCACGCGAAGCTCCTAGTGTGGATGGGACCTGACGAGATGCTAGATCTTGCGACTATCGTACGCCCAGTGCAAGAGCGCTTGTCTCTGCTTCCGTCTGCACATCAGGTCACGCTTCTCGCAATTCTTCCGAATCGCGGCCGCATGACGCCCGATCGCCCGCCATCGCCGGATTTGTCGCGCGTCGTCGGCGGTGCGCCGCCCCATGTAGTAGCGGCAGTACCACTGGAACCAGCCGCGCGGGTCCTGCGGGCGAATCCAGCCGGCGCGGCGCCAGGCCGCGAGCGTCAGGGACGCCTTGACGCCGAAGTAGTTGAGCCGTGGATTGGATCGAGCTGGTGAAAGCCTGGCGCCGGAAAACCAACTCGCCGGAAACTCGGCCCGGCAATCGGTCATGTACTTACCGCCGAAGACGCCGAGCCGGAGCATCTGCCTCGGCGTGAGCTGCGGCTGGAATTCCGGCGCGAAATTGCGGCCGACCGGCTCGCTGCGCACGTAGACGTACCCGCGCTGCATCCGATCGTTGACGACGACACGCTTCGCCATGGCTTTCGCCATGGCGAAGCGTACCTCACGTGCGGGTGGGACGAGCTAGAGCCGTTCTCACTTGGCTGTAGCGCGCGTTGCGCCGAAATCCGGCGGAGGGTCCCGCGATTCTCGCGGGTTTGCTCTACACAGAAGTGAGAACGGCTCTAGCAGTAGATGCCCGTGCACTTCGGCGGTGCGCCGTCGTTCGCGGCCACCGCGCCAATCATGTCGGGATGGATCAGGCAGTGGTAGTTCGTGCCGTCCGTGCTCAGCGCGACGGACTTGGTCGCGCCCGGGGCGATGTCGCCCGAATCGAACGACCCGTCATTGGCGACGATCCGGTGGATCTGCGTGTCGTTGTTCTTGAACGCCAGCTCCGAGAAGCCGTTCGGCGCCGGATTCGGCGTGAACGACGCCCCGCCGCGATCGCCCAGAATGCTGATCGTCGACGAATTCGCGTTACCGCCGCCGCTCGGGACACCCGACGGCTGCGTCTGCGGAGTCCCACCACCACTACTGCCACACGCTGCGACCGCGGCCAGGACGATGGCCGCGCAGCTTCCAATCAGAATCGACTTCATCTGTATCTGTTCTCCTTGAGCAATCAGTGCCTGCATGCGGTTGTGCAAGGCCCGGACCAGCGTCAAGACGCCCGGAAATGGCCCGACTTCGCGCTGCGTTTACCTGTGGCGTAAACCGCCTTACGGCGCGCGTCAGGTGCCACACCTTGGCAACGGGCTGCCGATCCGGCCGGCCGGGGCGGAGAAATCAACGTCCGAGAGGCGCAAGACGCTGGCACTCCGATTGCTCTTGCTTGATGCAGATCAGCGAATGGAGGACCCGATGCGTGAATGGTCAGTCGCGGTCGGCATCGTGGAGAAGGTCCAGCAGGAGCTCGAGCGGCTCGGCGGCCTGTCGGTCGATGCGGTCCACGTCCGGCTCGGCCGGTTTGCGGGCCTCGTGCCAGACACGCTCCGGCGGGCCTTCGTCATGGCCACCGAGCACACCGCGCTCGCTGGAGCGCAGCTGGTGATCGAGAACGTCTCTGGCCGGGACTTGCTCCTCACGTCCCTCGAGTTGCACTCGTGAACGCCAGGCGGCTGGCCCTCGTCGGCCGCAACGACCTGACGCACGGCGAACTGGCCGCGCGCGACTTGCGGCACCGGTTTCGACAGGCCGGCGTGTTCGTCGCGAGCGCGTCCTCGAGTCCCGGGGCGGGCAAGACCGCGCTGTTCGAGCGAACGCTCGACGCGCTGGTGTCCGTCTATCAGATCGCGGCGATCGCCGCCGATCCGGCCACAGACTGCGACGCCAGGCGGCTCGCGCTGCGGCGGGTCCCGGTGCGCCAGATCACCACCGGAACAGCCGCCCGGCTCGACGCGGCCATGGTCGGCCGCGTGCTGGACGGATGGGACCTCAGCGATCTGGATTTCCTGCTCATCGAGAACGTCGGCAGCCTCATCGGATCGTCCGCGTACGACCTGGGCGAAGACTTGCGCGTTGTGCTCGTGTCGGTGACCGAAGGCGCGGACACCCCGCTCAAATACCCCGCGATCTTTGAGCATGCGGACGCCGCGGTCGTGACCAAGATGGACCTGGCCGACGCCGTGGAGTTCAACGGCGAGGCCCTGCACGCCAACATCGAAGCGGTTCGTCCGGGCGTTCCAGTGTTCGAGGTCTCGGCCAGGACCGGCGTGGGCATGCGCGATTTCCTGATGTTCCTCGAGACATGCCGACTCGAACGCACGCTCACCGAGCTCGAGCGACGCTAGGCGAGCGCCTCGCCGGGTTGTCGGCCACCGTCAGCCGGTGGGCCGGGAGCGGCGCGGCGTTTGGCTGGGCGTTCGGGGTCGTGCTGATCTGGTTGGCCGTCGGCCCGTTCGTCCACTTCTCCAACGGTTGGCAGCTCGTCATCAACACCGGGACGACGATCGTGACGTTCCTGATGGTGTTCCTGCTCCAGCGCGCGCAGAACAAGGACGCGCTGGCGATCCAGCTCAAGCTCGACGAGCTGGTCGCGGCGCTGACGGGCCCGAGCAATCGGCTGATCGACGTCGAGAGCTTGAGTGAAGGCGAGCTCGAGACGCTGCGCCGGTTCTACGGCGAGCTGGCGGCGCTGGCCAAGCGGGACGTGAAGCTGTCGCAGTCGCATTCGATCGAAGAAGCCCGCGCGCGTCACGCGAAGAAGCGCTGAACGGCGCGGCGTTCAGCTCGCGATGCGCCGCAGGTTCGGGCGGGGCAGCCCGCGATTGGCCATGGCCGCGAGCACGCGGTGCGGCTCACCGAGGTCCGTCCACCCGGCTTCCAGCGGGCCGACGACCGCGAGCCGCTCGGTGCGCGCGGCGAGCACGTCGCGCGAGAAATCCGACGGGCCGATCGAGTCGTAGACCGACCGCAGCAGCCGGCAATCGCGCGCGAGGCGGGTGCCGCCCGCCTCGGCGATCGGATTCCAGATCTCGGGCACCGTTTCCTTCAGGACGTCCATGAACGCCTGGATGTGGCCGATCACGACGAACGTGTTCCACCACGCGCCTTCGAGGAAGAGCGCTTCCGCCACGTCCGCCGAGGGCTTCTCGACGAAGCCGCGCACGCCGTGGATCGGCAGCCGCTTCGGACCTCGCATCCGGTCCCGGACCAGGACGTCGCCGGGCTGAATCCAGCCGTAGTCGGTGTCTGGTCCCGTGGCCTTGGCGCCAACGAGCACGAGCCGATCCGGATTGGCGGTCGCCATCGTGTAGGCCTGCTCGAGCGCCATCCGCAGCGGCCGCGCGTCTTCGTACGAGTGGTCTGCCGGGAAGAACCCCACAATCGGTTCAGGGCACGCGAGGTGGTCGATGCGCATCAGCGCCAGCGCGACCGCGGCGGTCGTCCCGCGGCTGACCGGCTGCGCGACGATGTGCGAGGCTCGGACGTCGGCGAGGTCCTTACGATAGAACGGCTCGTGATCGCGCGCCACCACGAAGACGGTCGACGCCGGCTGGACCGTGTAGGCGACTCGATTGATCGTCTCGCCGAGCAGCGTCGACTGGCTCAGGATGCGGCAGAACTGCTTGGGCCGATCGTCGCCGGCCAGCCGCTGCATGAATGGACGCAGACGCGTCCCGTCGCCCCCCGCCAGTACCGCTGCCCACCTCGCGTATCCGGACATACACTCCTCCAACTCGTCGCGTTATTGGCTGGCGCGCCGTCGGCGCGACTTTGGCGCCCGCGGCACCTTGCCACCTTCCCGGCGCGCCTCCGACAGGCCAATCGCGATGGCCTGCTTGCGGCTGGTGACCTTCTTGCCCGATCGGCCGCTGCGGAGCGTGCCGTGCTTGCGCTCGTGCATGGCGCGCTCGACTTTCTGCTGGGCTTTCTTTCCATATCTGGCCATTGTCGAACTCCGTTTGGACAACGTTGGCAACGTGCTGCCACGGCCGCGCCGCCCGCTGAGTAACAAAGCAAGCGCGGTACCAGGAAAACGACCTCGGGAGTCGTTTTTTTAGCGGGGTGTCAGCGGCGCCAGCCGGCGCGCTGTTTGGCGTGTTCGGCGCGCTCGGCGCGCTCGGCCTTCTCTTCCGCGAGGTCACCTTCGAGGTTTTCGATCTCGAGGCGCTCCTCGCGGATGTCGAGCCGCAGCCTGCCGAACGCGCTCATGTAGAAATTGGCCACCCACACGAGCGAGAAGCCGGCGACGACGTAGCCGCGCCAGTCCGGGTAGATGAGCTTGTAGCGCGTGATGACGAGCGCCAGCATCGTGACCCAGTGGCTGAAGCAGTACTCACACGTGAAGAGATAGAAGAACTTGCGCTGCAACAGCGTCCGGCAGATCTTGCTGTAGCGGACGCACAGGTCGCGCGGCTCGCGAAAGACCTCTTCGTGCGTGACCGTCCAGGCGACACACGCGATCGGGATCGCCAGCAGGAACAGCAGCGCCGTCTGGGTGCCGAGCGGCTCCATCTGGGGTGACTCTAGCGGCCGGCCGGCCCGGTCGCAAGCGATTCGTTAGCGGCCCTGGAGGCCGACGAGGATGAGGCGTTGGAGTGGCGGCATCCTCGACACCCCGAGGTCCAGCTGGAGCTCGCCGGCCACCGGCCGGGCCAGCCGAACCGTGGCCACCGGCAACTGGCGCCGTACGAGCGCGTCGGCCGACAGTGACTCGAGCCACCTGCCGGATTCGCCATCGTTGGCGCGCGCCCGCACGCCGCCTTCGCCCGTGTAGACGATGACTTCGGATGGGATCGGATCCACGGCCGACGGGGCGAAATGCATCTCGACGGCGGATGCCTGAAAGCCCGGCGGGGTCGCAGCCGTCAGCACCACGCGGTCGCTGCCGTCGCCGCGGGCCCATGGCACTTCGACGCGATCGGCGTGGTCCGGCACGACGCCGAGCGATGGATGGGCGATCCGCTCGCGCGGGGGCAAATCCGTGACGCTGAGATCCTCACGATTGACGACGGTGTCCACGTGCCACGTCTGCAGCAGCCAGAGCGCTTCCGGATCGGGAAATCTGCGCAGCACGTTCGCCGCGTACTGGAACCACGGCGGCTCGATGCCGAGGTAGCCATTCACGATCGGCCGTCGGAGCGCTTTGGCGACCGGCATCATCAGCGCCGCCGGCATCGTGTTCCAGTCGGTCATCGGATGGACGTAGATTCCGCCCGTGCCGTGCGAGCGTGAGGCGGCGTCGACGAGCGCGCGCGGCGCCTCGATGGCCGCCGAGGCCACGAGCGGCCGCATGAAGATCGGACCCGCCGCGACCGCGACCAGCAGCGCCGCGATCGCCATTCGAAGCGCGGGCCGGCGCGCCCGCAGGAGCAGCGCAAGCTGGAATGTCGCGGAGGTGCCGAGCGCGAGCAGCCCGAACGTCCAGAGGCGATCGAATTCGCGAATCGCCTTGAGCGGCGGCAGCACCACAAGCAGCACACGCATTACCGTGCTCGCCAGCGGATGGTCATTGCTCACGTATACCGGGCCAAACGACATCAGACACAGGAACACGCCCACGCCCGCGGCCGTCGTCGCCGCCCGACGAAGAAGGGAGGTCTCGTCTGCGCTCCCGGGCCAATACAGTTGTCGTCCGAAGAACACGAACAGCGTGGTCCAGCAGGTCACCTGAAAGATCAGTTGAAGCGTGCCGATGAGCGATCCGGCCGTGTGCGCCATCACCGCTGCCACCACGACCACCGCCGAGCCGAGAAGCGGCCAGAGGTATTTCTCGACGGCAGCGATGAACAAGACCGCCGGGACGAGCGCGATGCCCACGTACGCGGCAACGAACGCCGGGTCGTCCGCGATCGTTCCCGGCAGCATCGTCGGATACCAGTGTTTGACCGCAAGAAACTCGTTCGTGACGTAGACGCGGAGGTCCCATCGATCGAAGAGCCAGGGCGCGAGGGCGAGCACGTCCAGTGTGGCCGCCGCGGCGAGCGGCACGGCGATCGAAGCGAGGCGGCGTGGCGAAGCGTGTCCGATGGCGCGCGCGATCGAGGGGAGCACGAGCAACGTCGCGAGCACGCAGATCGTGGCGTTGATCACGCCACAGAGCGGGTACAGCGCGGCGGCCGCGAAGAGCCCGACTTGATGCGCCGGTCGTCGCCGGTCCGAGGTCCAGACGATGAGGCCGTGATACGCCACGGCGAAGATCAGCGGGATGCTGAGCACCTGCAGGCGCTCGGTGCCGTTGAAGAGCGGCGGCTGCGACCAGCACAGGACGGCGCCGGCGAGGGAGAGCGCCGTGCCGGCTCCGAGCGCGCGAAAGAAGAGCCACGCGTACGTCAACGACGCAAACACGAGCAGCCACCGCAGCGCCTCGAACACGTCCACGTCGCCGAGGCGCGCAATCGTGCGCAGGGGCAAGCCGAGCAAAGCGAAGCCGAGGAACGGCTCGGTCGTTCGAAGCTGATGGTGATCGGGGTAAAGGATCGCGGTGTCGTAGTAGGCCGCCGGGCGGGTCAGGAGCTTGTCCATGCCGTCGGCAACGATCAGACATTCTCCAACGGCGTCGAGGTCCGTACCGGGCGGGATGGCGACGCGCGCGTCGCCCAGGGAAACGGGCGCGATGAGCCAGGCGATCGCTGCGAAGAAGATGAAAATGACGCCGGGAGTAGTTTTACGCAACACGTAAAACTACTCCCGGCGTCATTTCCAGTCAGACGGCACGCTCACGTACGATCCGTCCAGTCCGTTCACCGAGGCGCATCCGAGCAGTTTGAGCGTGCGCGTCAGGTCCGCGCGCAGGATCTCCACCGCG
>DATEGZ010000278.1:0-2984 GCA_035279905.1 Vicinamibacterales bacterium | reverse complement strand
GAAGTTGGGGAGTGGCCCTCCTTTGCTTGCTGTAGGACGGGAGACGGGTCGTGACCTGACGCCTGGTCCATTTTCTGTGCTAGGGTCTGTCTGTAGGACGGGAGACGGGTCGTGGCCTCGGCGCCTCGGTCCGTTTTCTGTGTCATGGGGTCAGGTCCGTGCGCGGGTCCCAGGCGCGGCCGTCGCGGAGCATCGCGTTCAGGATGATCAGCAGCTTGTGCATGCAGGCGATGAGCGCGAGCTTGAAGGGCTTCCCGGCGGCGCGCAGCCGCTGATAAAACGCACGGATGACCGGATTGCGCCGCGTGGCGACCAGCGTCGGCAGGTAGAGCGCCGTGCGTACCTGTGCCCTGCCGCCCCAGATGATGCGCCGGCCGCGCAGCGTGCCGCTGTCGTGGTTGAGCGGGGCCACGCCGACGAGCTTCGCGATGGCCTTCTGATTCAGGGTTCCCAGCTCGGGCAGCTGCGCGAGGAGCGAGCGCGCGGTCGTCTCGCCGATGCCGGGCACGCTGCGGAGCAGATCATCCTTGGCCCGCCAGATCGAGCTGCGGCGCACGGTGCCGTCGATGTCGGCGTCGAGTGCGCTGAGGTCGCGGCGCAGTGCACCGATGTGTCGTTTGATGGGCTTCCTGAGGCTGGGGACGGCGTGTTCGAGGCGGGATTGCTCGGCGACGATCATCGCCAGGAGTTGGCGGCGGCGGGTGATCAGGCCATCGAGCTCACGCGTCTCCTCGTCGGGCTGCGGACGCGGTTCGGGGCGGATGCGTGCGGCGAACAGGGCGAGGATGCGCGCGTCGATGCGGTCGGTCTTGGCCAGTTCGCCGGTCGAGCGCGCGAAGCTGCGGACCTGACGAGGGTTGACGACCGCGACCGGCAGCCCGCCGGCGGCGAGGGTACCCGCGGCGCGCGTTTCGTAGCCGCCGGTGGCCTCGAGCACGATCAGCGCCGGCGCCAGTGCGAGCAATCGCTCCTGCAGTCTCGTCATCGCGCGGGCATCGTTCACCTCCTGCCAGACGTCGCCCTCGGATGTGCAGATGTCGAGCGTCGCCTTCGACACATCGATCCCCACGTAGCACGGTTCGGCCGTCATTGCTCCTCCTTGCCCTGCCTTGCAGATCATGCGGGCTCGCGGCCCCAGCAACTGTTCGGGCTTCGTGGCGGAACGGGCGCGCCGACCAGGCTCCGACGCGGTCTCTTGGACCGAGGTCAGTACGGCCTGACGCGCCCGCGACAGCCCGGCTACGGAGTCGATCTTAGAACTTCTGCGAGATACAAGGTCAGAGGTCAGAGGGGTTCTGCCACATTCCTGGCCGCCGGCTCCGCGTGGTCGTACGAGGCTCGTGCGGATGGGATGCGGTGCGGCGGTGCGTTAGGATGGCCGCGATGAAGATCCTTGGCATCCACCACGTGACAATGGCCGTGCAGGACATCGAAGCGGCACGCGCCGACATCGCTGCGCTGCTCGATGCGGCGGCCGGTCCCATCGATGCCGTCGCGGCGTTCGGCGTGCGCTCGACGGCGGTCGCGCTCGGCGACGACACGCTGGAGCTGGTGGCGCCGATGGACGCCGACAATCCGGTGATGCGGTACATCGAACGGCGCGGCGAGGGGTTCTACACGCTCGCGCTCGAAGTCGATGACCTCGATGCGGCCGTGGCGGAGTTGGCCGCGCGGGGCGTCCGCGTCAGCCCGCCGGTCGAAGCGTCCGCGGGCGTGCGGACGTCCTTCGTCACGATGGCGGCGACGCATGGTCTCAGCCTTCAGCTCCTTGAGACGCGCACAGCACAATCGAATAATGCGCCGGCGGCGCCGAACGCCGCGCCGGGACCCGAGCCGACCGCCGAGCATGCGTTCAGCCGGCCGCGTGCGGAACCGCCACCGCTGATTGCTGGCCGCTCTGCTGCGAACGCCGGCGGGGCGCCTTACGCGGAGGAGCAGCCGGGCGCCGACGACGAAGATGCCACGCGTGCGGCCGCGGAGCCCGTTGCGGCGCGCCCCGTGCTCGATCTAACGCCGGACGAATGGTCGGACGTTGACTAGCGGTCCCGTCGATCGCCTTCGACTGGCGCGTTGCTGTTGGCTGTTTGCTAAGGGTTGTCGTTCAGCCAGTATCGGCGCCCCGGATCTTGCCTACGCCCTCAGCGGCCGAAGCGCCGTCCCGTTATGAAGATCTGCTTCATCATGTACCAGGGGAACATGTACTCGGGCGGGCAGGGCGTCTACCTGCATTACATGACGCGCGAACTGGTGAAGCTGGGCCACGAAGTGCACGTGATCTCCGGCCGGCCGTACCCGCGCGTCGCCGAAGGAGTCGTGCATCATAAGGTGCATTCGTACAGCTTCTGGGCGTTTCTGGACGTCCGCGACGAGCACGCGTACGACCACGAAACGACGCCGCTCGCGTTCTTTCACCCTTGGAACTTCTACGAATTCGCGACGACGCGCGCATCGCTGGCATCGCTCTTCTTCACGTTCAGCGTGCGCGCGTACCAGAAGCTGGCCGATGTCGAGCGCGAGAGCGGCGCCTTCGATCTCGTGCACGATAACCAGACGCTCGGCTACGGCATCCTCGCGATGAAGAAGCTGATGGGCAAACGGGTCGTCGCCAGTTTGCATCACCCGCTGGCGATCGATAAAGCCAACAACCTGCGCGAAGCGAAGTCGTTGCCGGCGCGTATCACCAAAGAATTGTGGTTTCCGTGGCGCATGCAGTCGATTGTGGCGAACAGTATCGACCGCATTCTCACCGGGTCGCGGAACTCCGCCGAATCGCTGAGCCGCTCGATGGATATTCCCCTGTCGCACATCCGTCAGACGCCCTACGGAGTCGATCATGAGATCATGCGTCCGCTCCCTGATGCGCAGCGCGTGCCGCACACGATCCTGTTCGTGGGCGATTCGGAGGACCGGAACAAGGGCGCGCGCTTTCTCATCGAAGCGTGCGCGCAGTTGCAGCACGAGATCGATTTCACACTGCTCTTCAA
>DATEGZ010000277.1:0-11000 GCA_035279905.1 Vicinamibacterales bacterium | reverse complement strand
CCCCACCCACGGCCGCCCCGCCGTTGCCGCCGCCGTTCACGCCGCCGGCCGCATTACCGATCGGCATCTTTCCGGTCGCGGCCGCGACCTCGCGGTCGCGCGCCTGGCGCTCGGTGGTGTCGGCCGCGGAGCGCTGCTGGTAGTCGATGACATTCGTCGTCTGGCCGACGTTCGCGCCCTTGGCGATGAGCAGCTTCACCACGGCGAGACGGTCTTCGGACGTCGCGAACACGAGGGGCGTGCGCCCGTGCGTTTCATCGCGCACGTTCACGTCCACGCCGTGATCGAGCAGCGCCTTGACGGCCTCGGCACTGCCCGCCTGCGCCGCCAGGTGAATGGCCTGCACGCCGGTGGACGTCATGGCCTTCGCGTTGCTGCCCGCGTCGAGCAGCCTGGCGACGACGTCACCGTGCGCGCGCGAGCTCGCGAGATGGAGCGGCGTGTAGTTGCCCAGGCGCGTGAGGAGCTCCGTTTTGGCGCCCGCGGCAAGCAGCGCGGTCACGGTCGAGAGGTCGCCGTTGAGCGCGGTCCAATGGAGCGCGGTCATGCCGTCGCCCTGCGGCGCGTTGACGTCGGCGCCCTGCGCGATCAGCGTGCGCACGGCCGCGGCGTCGCCGCGCATGGCGGCGTCCGCGATCGGCGAGACGGCGGTGATGCGCGCGACGCCGATCGTCAGCGCGAGCGCGCTCAGGAGCCCGATAAGTGGCAGACGGCTACGCATGGTGTCCTCTTCTCTTGCCTGCTCGTGGGGCCCCACCCCCACTCGCCCGCTCAGCGCCGCTCCTGGTCGTCGCGGGCTTCGCGGTCATTTACCTGCTGGCGCGTCCGGCGCTTCGAACGCGAACTCGCCCGTGCTGTCCCCGAACGTCTTGATGTCGTCCATGCCGAGCTTGTGCATGACGCTCAGCATCACGTTGGCCATCGGCGTGTCGTTCTCGGCTTTCACGTGCAGGCCGCCCTGGAGCGCGCCGTTGCCGCGGCCCAGGATGATCAGCGGGTTGTTGCGATGGTTGTGGTTGTTGCTGTTGGCCATCGGCGAGCCGTAGAAGATCACGGTCTTGTCGAGCAGGCTGGCCTCGCCTTCCTGCGTGGCCTTCAGCTTCTCCAGGAAATACGGCAGCATCGACACGTGGTACTTGTTGATCAACGCGAATTCCCTGATGCGCGCCTCGGCGGCGCCGAAGTGCGACGCGTTGTGGAAGCCGGTGTCGACGCCGCTGCCCGGGTACACGCGGCCTGAGGCGTCGCGGCCGAACTTGAACGAGAACACGCGCGTCGTGTCCGACGTGAACGCGAGCACCTGCAGGTCGAACATGATCTTCACGTGCTCGTCCCACGCGTCGGGCACGCCGGCCGGCGCGCCCGGCAGCTCGCGCGCGTCGCCGCTCAGGTTGCGCTGCTCGATGCGCTGGATGCGCTGCTCGATCTCGCGGATGTTCGTCGCGTACTGATCAAGCCGCTGGCGATCGGTCGGCCCCAGGCTCGCCCGCATCGCGATCAGCTGCTCGGTCATCATGTCGAGGATGCTGCGATCGGTGGCGCGCCGCGCCTTCCGCTGCTCCGGCGTGCCGCCGGCGCCGAACAACTGCTCGAACACCGCGCGCGGATCGCGTACCATCGGCAGCGGCTGATCGGCCGCGGCCCAGCTGATTGTGTCGGTGTAGACGCACGCGTAGCCGTACGCGCAGCCGCCCGACTGATCGACCGGCTCGATGCTGAGCTGCATCGACGGGATCGGCGTGTCCTGCCCGTAGTGCTGCACGAAGAGCTGATCGAGCGAAGTGCCGGCCTTGACGTCCGACCCTTCGGTCAGCTTCGGGTGGCTCTGCGTGTACATGACCGCGCTCGACCGGAAGTGGTCGCCGCCGACTTCGGGCGCCGTCGACGCTTCGGCCATGCGCACGTCGGTGTTGCTGACGATCGTCAGGTAGTCGCGGTACGGTTCGAGCGACACGAGGCTCGTCGGCGTGAGGTCGAACTTGCGCCCGGTCATCGCCGGATTCCACAGGAAGTTGGCGGCGCCGAACTCGCTGCAGCCGGCCGCGCCGTGGACCTGCTCGATGCAGACGAGCCGCGTCTTGTTGGCGACGACCGCCTTGGCCGCGGCGGACTGCGCGGAAACGCGCACCGGAACCATCGCATCGAGAAGCGGCAGCGAGATCGAGACGCCCAGCCCTTTCAGGACCGCGCGCCGTGAGATGTGCTTGCCCGTCAGCAACATGATCGTCTCCTCAACACAACCGATCGGTTCGACTGCTCATTTCACGGTCTTCGTTTTCTCGTTCGTGTCTTCCGCCACGGCCGTCTTGAACGCCGGGCTCTGGATGACGCCGAGAATCAGCGACGTCATCTTGTAGTTCTGTGTGCTCGCATCGCGGACGATCTTCCGGATCGTCGGCATGTCGTAGTACTCGACGCGCCGGCCGAGCCCGTAGGCCATCAGCATCTCGGTCATGTGCGTGACGATGACGTCCGAGCGCGTGAGGAGCGCCGCGCGCAACTCGGCCGCGCCCGCGAGCTTCGTGCCGTCGTAGAGCTCGCCGTCGGTGACGACCGGCACGCCGCGATCCTTGATGCGCCACGCGCCCGTCACGTCGAAATGGTCGAGCGACAACCCGATCGGATCGATCACGTTGTGGCACGAGCTGCAGAACGGGCTCTTGCGATGCATCGCGAGCTGTTCGGCGACCGACAACAGCCGGCCGTTCGCCGCGTCGCCGGCCTTCTCGAGCTCCGGCACGTTGGGCGGCGGCGGAGGCGGCGGCGTGCCGAGCAGCACCTCGAGCACCCACTTGCCGCGCAGCACCGGCGACGTGCGGTTGCCGTGCGACGTCAGCGTGAGGATGCTGCCGTGGCCCAGAATCCCGCGCCGATGATCGTCCGGGTACGTGACCTTGACGAACTCGGGCCCGGTGATGCCCGAAATGCCGTAGTGCCGCGCGAGCCGCTCGTTGACGAACGTGTAGTCGGCCGTCAAGAGCTCCAGCGCCGGACGATCCGCGCGGACGAGGTAGTCGAAGAAGAGCAGCGTCTCCTTGTCCATCGCCTCGGCGAGCGTCTCGTCGTAGTACGGGAACAGGAGCGCGTCGGGCTCGATCTTCTGCAGGTCCTGCAGGCGCAGCCATTGCGACGCGAAGCGCGTGCCGAGCGCGTCCGATCGCGGATCCGCCAGCATCCGGCGGACCTGCTTCTCCATCAGATCCGGCTTCTGCAGATCGCCGCGGCGCGCGGCGTCGACGAGGTCCTGATCCGGAATCGTGCCCCAGAGGAAGAACGACAGGCGCGACGCGAGGTCCGCGTCGGAAATGCGATACACCGTGCCGGCGCGCACGCCGGCCGGCATCTCCTCGACGCGGAAAATGAAGTGCAGGCTCGACATCATCGCCTGCACGGCCGTGCGGATGCCCGCGTCGAAGTCGCCGGACTTCGCGCCCTGCGAGTAGAACGGCATCAGCTCGGCGACGTCCGCCGCGGTCGCGGGGCGGCGATACGCTTCGGTCGCGAGCCGCTGCATGATCTGCTTCGCGCACGGCTCGGCGTCTTCCGGCTTCGCCGGACGGCACACGAACACCTTCTGCCGCGCCGGGTTGTCGGACACGCCCGTCACCTTGAACGGCCCCACGATCGCCAGGTTGCGCAGGTGCGGCAGCGTCGTCACGCCGTAGCCGACGCCGATCTGCGTGTCGGCGAGCGTGTGATCGATCGGCTTGATGAGGTCGTCTTCCTCGCCCTCGAACTCGCGGACGAACGTCGCGGCGATCTTGTGCGGGCCGGCCTTCACGGGCAGCGGCCCGGCCGTGAGCACGAGCCCCGGGCCGTCGGACTCCGTGATCCAGCGATCGACCTTGATCAGCTGCGCGCGCTGGTCGTCGATCGCCACTTCCATCTGAATCTTGTTGCCGATCGTGCGGCCGAAGAGCAGGCCCGTCGGCTCGCCGTGCAGCAGCAGCTGGAACTTGTAGTCGCCGTCGGCGAGGAAGTTGTGCGTGACGACGATCCCGCCGCGCGTGCCGAACGGCGCGCCTTCGACGCGCTCCTTCTGCGACTCGGTGCGCGGCACTTCGTAGGTCGTCGAGCTCGGATCCGCCGCGGGATCGCCGACGACGGCGCTCGCGACGTACGCGGCCGCCCGCATGTAGCCCTGCATCACGGTCGCCGAGGGCATCTGCACGTCGGCAATGTTGTCGAAGCTCGCGCTGATCGTGTCGGACGGCAGATACGCGGCGACGTCGACGTCGACGCCGAAGATCGATTTGATCGCGGCGGCGTACTCCGCGCGGTTGAGGCGCTGGAACGTGCGGCGGCCCGGCATCGGCTTCGCCGCGGCCTTGTCGAGCGTGGTCTCGAGCGCCGTGACGAGCGCCATCCGCGTGTCGCGATCCGGCTGCGGCTCGCTCTTCGGCGGCATCAGCCCGGCGCGCAGCTTGCGGATCATCTTCTCGCCGATGGCGGCGTGATCAGCGGCTTTCGTGACGTCGAAGTTTTCGAGATCGAGCTCGCCCTTGAGGTCGTACTGGTTGTGACAACCGATGCAGTATTCCTTGATGGTGTCGTTGGGCGCGAGACGCGGCGCGGCGGCGGAGGCCACTTCGTGCGCGGGCGCCGCGGCCAGAGGCGCGGACGTGCTTGCCGGGCCCGCCCGCAGGGTCAGGGCCGCACACAACACCGCCGCGACCGACACTCCTGCCAGTCTCACCATCGTTCACCCCAGGTAGCTATGAGGAATTTACAACCCGCGGGGGCCGGGCGTCGAGTGTCTTTTCGTGAGAATGGCCGCGAAAACGCTATGTTTTCATAAATGTCGGCACTGCTCGATGAGGCAATTTCAGGGCACGGTGGTTTGGACCGCTGGCGCCAGGTCCGCGGCCTGCGGTTCTCCGTCCGGATTGGCGGCGCGATCCTCGCCTCGCGCCTGGCGTCGCCCGAGCGCCGCACGCTCGACACGTTCGTCGATACCAGCCGGCCGCGCGTGACGTTCTCGCCGTTTCCGCGCGCGGGCCACACGGGCATTTTCGACGGCGATCACGTCCGGATCGAAAACGCTGCGGGCTCGATCGTCGCCGCGAGCGACATCCGCCGGCGCGCCGACGGCCGGCCGATCCGGCGCTGGCCGTGGAGCGATCTCGACGTCCTCTACTTCTTCGGCTACGCAATGTGGAACTACTCGGTCATTCCGCACGTGTTCCGATGGCCGGGATTCGAGACGCGTGAGGGCGAGCCGTGGCGCGAGCGCAGCGGCGAGATCTGGCGCCGCCTGCACGTCGTCTATCCGGCGGGGTTCCCCGCGCACTGCCGCGAGCAGACGATGTATTTCGACGAGCGCGGCTGGCTGCGGCGGCTGGACTACACCGCCGACGTCTTCGGACCCATCGCGCGCGGCGCGCACTACTGCCACGCGCACCGGACATTCGACGGTCTCGTTTTTCCAACGCATCGCGTCGTCTGGTGGCGGCTGCCGTCCGGCAAACCGCTGCGCCTGACGAGCGTGATGGAAGGCTGGGTGGACAACGTCGCCGCCCTTCCCTATGATGCGCACCACCCAACGAGGATCACGAAATGAGACGACTGAGCGCGTCCGCGCTGTGTGTGCTGCTCGCGACCATCGCGCTGCGAGGCCAACCCGCGCGTCCCAACATCGTGCTGATGTTCCCGGACAATCTCGGGTGGGGCGAGGTGGGCGTCTACGGCAGTGTGCGCGGGCCGCTGACGCCGCGCATCGACAAGATGGCCGCGGAAGGCCTGCGGCTGAACAACTTCAACGTCGAGTTCTCGTGCACGGTGTCGCGCGCGGCGCTGCTGACGGGACGCTACGCGATCCGCACGGGCGCGACGCAGGCCTCGGGCATCACGTTGTGGGAAGTGACGATTGCCGAAGCGCTGAAGTCCGTCGGCTACGCCACGGGACTTTTCGGCAAGTGGCACCTCGGCGGCGACGCGCCCGAAGGCAAGCGCGAGCCGTCGCACCAGGGCTTCGACGAGTTCTACGGTATTCCGCGCACGAGCAACGAGTCCCAGACGACGATCGCGAACGGATCGACGACGCCCGGCACGTCGTTCATCTGGGAAGGCCGCGCCGGCGAGCCCATGCGCCACGTCGAACCGTTCGATGTCAACACGCGTCGTCTCGTCGATCGCGAGGCCGCGAAGCGCGGCATCGCGTTCATGGAGCGCAACGTCCGAGCGCGGACCCCGTTCTTCCTGTACTACCCGATGACCGAGATCCACTTCCCCACGCTCGCGCACCCGGATTTCGCCGGCAAGTCCGGCGCCGGCGACATCGGCGACGCGATGATGGAAGTGGACTACAACGTCGGGCTGATGCTCGACGCGATCGATCGACTCGGCATCACGCGCAACACGATGGTGCTGTGGTGCACGGACAACGGCGCGGAATCGCGGCGGCCGTGGCGCGGGTCGCCGGGCCCGTGGAGCGGGTACTACAACACGACGATGGAAGGCGGGATTCGGACGCCGTGCCTGGTGCGGTGGCCCGGCCGCGTACCCGCCGGCCGCGTGTCGAACGAGATCGTGCACGAGATCGATCTGTTCCCCACCATCGCCGCGGCCGTCGGCGCCGATCTCGTGCCGAAAGACCGCGCGATCGACGGCGTCAACCAGCTGCCGTTCTTCGAGGGCAAGCAGGAGAAGTCCAACCGCGACACCGTGATCTATTTCACCGGCACCAATGGCAACCAGCCGCGCGCGGTGAAGTGGCACGACTGGAAGTTCTACTACGCGTTCCAGGCCGAAGGCGGCGCGCCCGCGGTGCCCGCGATGCGGCTGTTCAACCTGCTCTCCGATCCACGCGAGGACTCGGACATCAAAGACGTGAACCCGTGGGCGCAGAGCGCGATGGACAAGATCGTCGCCGACTTCATCGCAACGACGGTCAAGTACCCGCACGTCCCGCCGAACGCGCCGGATCCGTACAAACCGGGTGGCGGACAGTAAGAACCCCGGAACCGGAACCGACTAGATCTTTTTATAGATTGTCTTCGTCGTGTTCGGCGGGCCGCCGTCGACCGCCGCGCGCGTCGTTTCGACGGCGAGCGACGTGGGCGATTCGAGCGAGAGCGTCTGCTTCACTTCGGTCGTCGCGGGCTTGCCCGATCCCGGATCAACGAAGGTGTGGACGGTCGTGATGACGAGCGCGTCGCCGTTCCAGACGGCCTTCGACGACTGCACCTGCACGCCGCGGCCCATCATCAGCGAGTTCTTCGTTTCCGATCCGTCCAGCGCGTAGACGAACTTCAGCGGCGGCTGCAGATCGCCGCGCCCGAAGAACGCGTACTCGACGGTGAGGCGCTGCGCGTCCTGCGTGATCGTGATCGGCGTCCCCCAGCCGCTGCCCATGTCACCGCGGCCGCCGGACATCGCGGGCGGATCGGACGCCCATCGTCCGGAAAAGTCGGCCGGCGGCGCGGAAACGGCGCCGACGACGAGCCATCCCACGAACAGCGGCAGCAGCGTCACGGCCGAATCATACGCCCGCACTGTCATTCTCGGCGGCGTGCCAAAGGATCGGCCCGCGGCGGTATACTCGGCCCTTTCCGGCGTCATGACCATCTCGAACTTTGGCGACTTCATCGCCGCACGGATGCGCAAGGAGCACCAGGCCCTTGCCGCCCGCTGGTTCGACCGATTGCTCGACATCCTGCCGGTGCAGGCTCGGGAGATTTTCCCCACGCAGAGCCTGCTTGATCATGTGCCGGCGTTGATCCTCGAGATCAGCGATTACCTCCGAGAGCCTGAGGGCGAGGCGATTGCCTCGAACACGGCGATTCTCGAAAAGGCCGCGGAGCTTGGTGCGCTTCGCTATACACAGCGCGCCTCCCTGCATCAGGTGCTCCGGGAGTATCAAGTGCTGGGCGGCGTGCTCACCAGGTTTGTGTTCGAGGAGTTGGAGTGCGCCGGCGCGTCGCCCACGCCAGCGGACACCGCGCAGCTGGTCGTGCGGCTCCAGCGCGCCGTCGACGTGCTGGCCCAGGCAACGGTCGAAGAGTTTGTCGGCCTGTACACGAAAACGATTGGCGATCAGGCCGAGCGCCTGGACCAGTTCAACCGGATGGCCGCGCACGAGTGGCGCCAGCCGCTGGCCGCGTTGCAATGGGGCGTGCGGGCGCTGCGCGAGACCGCGCTCGATCGTCCGACGATGGAGCGCACGCTGGCCGCCGTGGAACGCAGCGTTGAGCACTTGATCGAGCTGACGCACAAGCTCGAAACCATCGCGCGCGTGCGCAGCGATGGCGACAACCCGGTGGTCCAGACGGTGTCGATTTCAACCGTCGGTCACGAGGCGGCCCGGCAGCTGCGCGAAATGGCCGAGGCCCGGGGCGTGGACATCCGTATCGCGGACCAACAGCCCGTGCTGACGGTGGATGTCGGCCGCCTCGAGCTCGCCTTCGTCAACCTCCTCTCGAACGCCATCAAGTACTCGGATCCGGCGAAGCCGGAACGCTACGTCGAGATCGCCACGGAGGGAGACGGCGAGTGGGTGCGTATTGACGTTCGTGACAACGGCGTCGGCATTCCGCGCGCGGCTCTCGCAACCGTGTTCGGTCGATTCACTCGCGCGCACGCCGGGGATGGCGCGATGGGCCACGTGGCCGGCATCGGCCTCGGGCTCGCGATCGTGGAGGACTGCGTCCGCTCGATGCGCGGCCGCATCGACGTGCAGTCCGAGGAGAAGCAGGGCACGACCTTCACGCTGAGATTGCCCGCGCACGGCAGCTGACCCGTCAACGCATCCGCCGGTCCTGCAGAAACGCCGCCAGCTGTTCCGCAACCACGGCCGAGCCGGCTTCATTGAGATGGGAGTCGTCAGGAAAGTACATGTTCTCACCGGCCTCGACGCGCTGCCGCAGCGCGTCGGTCACGTCGAGGAACGGAATACCCGCCTCGCGGCAGAAGCGCCGCAGGAGCATGTTCTGCGCAAGACGGTTCCGAGCCATCGCATCCACGTCGTCTGCGGTCACGGTGCGGCCCAACGAGAACTGAAAAGCGTTCGCCAGGTCGTTGCGCGAGAACGTGCGCTCGAGCAGCGGCAGATACACCTGGCCTTTGAACGGCAGAAACAGGAGCACGAACTCCGCGTCGACGTCGCGAGATGCGCGTCGCATCGCGATCAGGCTCTGCCGCGTCAGCGCCCAGCCGCGGCGTTCCGCAAGTTGTTCTGGCGTGAACGAGAGCAAGTTCAAATAGGGCGGCAGGAAGGCCCAACGAAGGATCGAGCCGTTGACGGGCACGGCGAACATGCCGCGATCGAATCCTGGAGCCGAATTCGAGGCGGCGGATCGACGATCGATCGCCGCCATCGCGTTAGCCGCGGCGGGCGGGCGCACCACGGAAGCCGCGGCCTGCACGGCGTTCACGACGTACCACGTGTCGGCGCGCGTGACGACATCCTTGATGGGCCACCCGACCCTGGGAGGATCGACCGCACCGCCGCGTGCTTGAAACTGCTCGAACACTTCGGCATCACGGAGGTCGTTGCCCGCGAAAAACGCGAGCACGACGACCCGCGGCCGATGACGAACCGCGTAGTCCTCGAGCACGAGGAGCTCCTGCTGCGGGCCAAACCCGGCCGTGCCGTAGTTCTGCACGGGCACGTCGAGGATCCGTTCGAGCTGGGCCGGCCACGACGCCTCGATGGGCATGGTCAGCGCGTCCGTAAAGGAATCGCCGAGCGCGGCGATCTCGATGTGCGCGCGCGCGACGGGATTCCGAAAACCCTCGCTATCGGTCCGCAGTGGATAGCGATGGACGCGGGCTTCGCTGACCGCCGGCGAAATGAACCCCATCCGCACGATGTCGCCGTACCGCCATTCGTTCGTCGCGTTGACGTTCGCATTGATGCGACGGCCGTAGCGGAGCGACGTCTGCCAGCGCGGATCCTCGGTCAGCTCGCCCAGGTCGTGACGCGCCGCGCTGATGCCGGCTGACAGCCGGATGCCGACGAGGCGCAGCGCGGCCTCGATCGAGACGCCGCCAATCGCGACGCTCCCGAGCATCGTCGCCATCGCGGCCCAGGCGAGCGGCCGCGGGCCCGCAAGCCGCCGGCTCGCGCGCACGCAGTACGCCGCGCAGCCTACGAGCACGCCAAGGATCCAGAGCGCATGATTGATCTCGAGGTCCCGCTGCAGGCGGAGATCGATCCACGTCAGCTCGCCGCGGCTCACGACGACGATCGTTCCGTTGCCGGCCGGCAGCGGGCACGCGACGGACGTAGGCGCAGTGACGTGACCCTGGGCCGCCACGCGGTCACTGCCGTTCTGCTGTACGTGGATTTCGTAGCTCGCCTCGCCCGCCGGGACGACCGTCGCGAGAATCGTCGAGTCCCGCCCAATCGCGGCGTGAAACGACACGCGGTCGTCGCGCATCGCGATGACAGGCACGACGCGCGTTCCGTCGACGTCGAAGCGCTGCGTGGCCGTCGAGGCTCCCGCGTCATCGACGCGGTGGTCGAGATAGAGCCGATAGGTCGTGACGTAGGCCCACTGCTTGAAAACGAAGAGCAGCGTGACCACGATGCCGAAGACGAGGAGTCGGGTCGTCGCTCGAAGGAACGCCGGCACTGGCCGGTGTCAATCCAAGTACGATGCCAAGCGCCTCGTTGCCGCCGGTGCTGACGAAAGCCGGTGATCAGCCCGGCCGCGTCGAGCGCGGCCGGTCGCGTGGAACGCCGCTACTCATTCATACGCGCGAGCGACTCAGACTCCGGCCGCCTTCAGCTTCAGCTTGAGCGCGTTCCACTTCGCCATGAGCGCGCCGAATTCCGCCTGCCGCGCCGTGCACGCCGTCAGCTGCGCTGCGGTCGGCGGCACTTCCGCGGCCTGCAACGGCATGACCGACGCGACGAGCGCCTGACCGATCGACGCGAGCGTTTGTCCGGCGGTATCCGGTGTCGGCGCGGGCGGCCCCCCGGCTGGCGCTGCAGGTGCCGGCGCGCCCGGAGGCGCCACACCACGTCCGCCTGCACCTCGTCCGCCGCCGCGTCCACC
>DATEGZ010000276.1:0-6589 GCA_035279905.1 Vicinamibacterales bacterium | reverse complement strand
CGCCGCCCGCCGGAGCCGCCGCGGCCGCCGCGGCGGCCATCTGCGCCGCCTTCTCGGCCTTGGTCGTGTGGCCCTTGAAGAAGCGCGTCGGCGCGAACTCGCCGAGCTTCTGCCCGACCATGTTCTCGGTGATGAACACCGGGATGAACTTCTTCCCGTTGTGGACCGCGATCGTGTGACCGATCATCTCGGGGATGACCGTCGAACGACGCGACCACGTCTTGATCACCTTCTTCTCGTTCTCGCGGCTCATCGCCTCGACTTTCTCGAGGAGGTGCACGTCGACGAACGGTCCCTTTTTCAGTGATCTGCCCATGTCGCCCTCTTACTTCTTCCGCCGCTCGAGAATGAAGCGGTTGGAGTCCTTGCGCCGGCGCGTCTTGAAGCCCTTCGTGGGCTGGCCCCACGGAGACACCGGATGGCGTCCGCCGGACGACTTGCCTTCGCCGCCGCCGAGCGGGTGGTCGACCGGATTCATCGCGACGCCGCGCACGTGCGGCCGCTTGCCCATCCAGCGATTGCGGCCCGCCTTGCCGATCGACACGTTCTCATGATCGATGTTGCCGACCTGCCCGATGGTCGCGTAGTTCTCGATGCTGATCAGCCGGTTCTCGCCCGACGGCATCTTCACCGTCGCGTAGAGGCCTTCCTTCGCCACCAGCTGCACGGCCGATCCGGCCGATCGCGCGATCTGCCCGCCCTTGCCGCGCTTGAGCTCGACGTTGTGGAGCATCGTGCCGAGCGGGATGTTCTTGAGCGGGAGGCAATTGCCCGGCAGGATGTCGACGTTCTCACCCGCGAGGATCGCGTCGCCCACCTTGAGCCCGACCGGATGCAGGATGTACCGCTTCTCGCCGTCGGCGTAGGTCACGAGCGCGATGCGCGCCGTGCGATTCGGGTCGTACTCGATCGTCGACACCTTGGCCGGGATGTTGAGCTTGTCCCGCTTGAAGTCGATGATGCGGTAGTTCCGCTTGTGGCCGCCGCCGCGCCACCAGGACGTGAGCTGGCCGCGGTTGTTGCGGCCGCCCGACTGCTCGAGCGTCTCGATGAGCGGCTTGTGCGGCTGATCGGTCGTGATCTCGTCGAACGTCTGCACGCTCTGGAAGCGGCGCCCGGCCGACGTGGGTTTGTAGTTGCGGATCCCCATGGTCTAGGCCCCTTCCATGAATTCCGGCATCTTCTGGCCTTCCTTCAGGCGCACCCACGCCTTCTTGCGATCGGGGCGCTGCCCGGCGAACCGGCCTTGCCGCTTGAACTTGCCGTGGCCGATCTGCGTGCGGACCGATTCGACCTTCGATCCGAACAGCTTCTCGACGGCCCGCTTGATGTCGATCTTGGTCGCGTCGGTCGCGACCTCGAGCACCATCACCAGGCTGCCTTCACGCGCCCGCGTCGTCTTTTCCGTGACGATCGGACGCCGGATGACGTCGGTGACTTTCATCCGAGCACCTCCTGCAAGCGCTCGACCGCGGCGCGGGTCGCGATGATGCGCGTCGTGTCCATCACATCGCGCGCCGTCAGCTTGCCGCTCGCCACGAGCGTGACGCCGGCGATGTTGCGCGCCGACGCGTTGAAGTTGTCGTCGAGCTTCACGTCGACGACGAGCGTTTTGGCCGTGGCGCCAAGCTTCTTGAGGAGCTCGGCGGCCGCCTTGGTCTTCTTCTCCGCCGCTTTCAGCTCGTCGACGACGACCACGGCGCCTTCCTTGATCTTCGCCGCGAGCGCCGCGCGCAGCGCGCCCCGCTCGACCTTCTTGGGGATCGAGTAGTTGTAGCTGCGCGGCTGCGGACCGAACACGGTGCCGCCGTGGCGCCACAGCGGCGTCCGCGACGATCCGACCTGCGGGCGTCCGGTGCCCTTCTGCGCGTACGGCTTCTTGCCGGTGCCGCTGACGAGCGCGCGGTTCTTAGTCATGTGCGTGCCGCGGCGCTCGGACGCGTTCTGCCGCACGACCGACTCCCAGATCACGTCGGTCTTGATCGCGCCGGCAAACACCGCGTCGTCGAGGTCGACCGACCCGACGGTCTCGTTGCTCGCGTTGATGACGTTGAGTTTCATCTTTGTTAACCCGCTCGCGGGGCCCCACCCCCGCTCGCTCTCGCTCAGCACCGCGCCTGGCCGGCGCGGGCTTCGCGGTATCTACTTCTTGCCTTTCTTCGGCTTCTCGATCTGCGGCTTCGGATCCGGCTTGCGCGCGACCGCGCGCCGCACGATGACCACGCCGCCGGGTGCGCCCGGGACAGCGCCACGCAGCACGAGCAGATGCTCGTCGGCGTTGACGCTCACGACCTTCAGGTTGCGCGTCGTCACGCGCTCGCCGCCCATCCTGCCCGCCGCGCGCATGCCCTTCACGACGCGTGACGGGAACGACGAGGCGCCGATCGATCCGGGCGCGCGATGGAACATCGACCCGTGGCTCGCGCCGCCGCCGGCAAAGTGGTGGCGCTTGATGACGCCCTGGAAGCCGTGGCCGCGGCTCGTGCCGATCACGTCGACGCGCTCGCCGGCCGCGAAGATGTTGCACAGCACTTGATCGCCCGCCTTGACGGCGTCGCCGCCCGGCGCGATCTTCACTTCGCGGCGCACGCGCGTCACCGGCACGCCGGCCGTCTTGTAGTGGCCGGTCATCGGCTTGTTCGCCTTCGGCGCGGTCGGATCGACCAGGCCGAGCTGGACGGACTCGTAGCCATCCGTTTGCGCGGTCTTCGCCTGGACGACCACGCACGGCCCGGCCTTGATCACGGTGGCCGGCACCACGGTGCCGTCCGCCTCGAAGACCTGGGTCATGCCGACTTTGCGTCCAATGATTCCCGTTACCATCTCGTCACCTTGTGGTTCCGGGGTTCCGCGGTTCCGAGGTTCCGCGGTTCGCTGCCAGCTGAACCTCGGAACTCCGGAACCTCGGAACCTCGGAACCTATTTGTGTTCCTTCCCAAACGCCTTAATCTCCACGTCCACGCCCGCCGGCAGATCGAGCTTCATCAGCGCGTCGACGGTTTGCGCCGTCGGCTCGAAGATGTCGATCAGCCGCTTGTGCGTGCGGATCTCGAACTGCTCGCGCGATTTCTTGTCGACGTGCGGCGACCGCAGGACCGTCCACTTGTTCTTCTCGGTCGGCAGCGGCACCGGCCCGGCGAGCCTCGCCCCCGTGCGCTTGGCCGTGTCGACGATCTCCGTCGTCGACTGGTCGAGCACGCGGTAGTCGTACGCCTTCAGGCGGATCCGAATCTTTTCGCTGAATGCAGCCATAGCTATCGTCCTTGAACTTTCGCGACGACTTCCTCGCTCACCGACGCGGGCGCCGGTTCATAGCGATCGAAGTGCATCGAGTACGACCCGCGGCCCTGCGTGCTCGAGCGGAGGTCGGTCGCGTATCCGAACATCTCGGACAGCGGCACGCGCGAGTTGATCACCTGCGACCCGCCGCGCACTTCCATCTGCTGGATGTGCCCGCGCCGGCTCGTCAGGTCGCCGATGACGTCGCCCATGTACTCTTCGGGGACGACAACCTCGACCCGCATCACGGGCTCGAGCAGCACCGGATGCGCCTTCTTCGCGGCGTCCTTGAACGCCATCGACCCGGCGAACTTGAACGACATCTCGTTCGAGTCGACGTCGTGATACGAGCCGTCGTACAGCTCGATCTTCACGTCGTCCATCGGGTAGCCGGCGAGCACGCCGGTCGTCATCGCTTCACGAATGCCCTGATCGATCGGCTTGATGAATTCCTTCGGAATGGCACCGCCGACGATCTCGTTGACGAACTCGTAGCCCTCGCCCGGCTTTCGCGGGATGAGGCGGATCTTCGCGTGGCCGTACTGTCCGCGGCCGCCCGACTGCTTGATCCACTTGCCTTCGCCCTCGGCAGGCCTCGTGACCGTCTCTTTGTAGGCGACCTGCGGCTTGCCGACCGTCGCCTCGACGCTGAACTCGCGCTTGAGGCGGTCGACGATGATCTCGAGGTGGAGCTCGCCCATGCCGGCGATGACGGTCTGCGCCGTTTCCTGATCGCTCTTCACGCGGAACGTCGGATCCTCGGCCATGAGCTTGCCGAGCCCGGTCGCGAGCTTCTCCTGGTCGGCCTTCGTCTTCGGCTCGATGGCGAGCGAGATGACGGGCTCCGGGAAGTCCATCGCTTCGAGAATGACGGGCTTCTTCTCGTCGCAGATCGTGTCGCCGGTTGAGACCGACTTGAGGCCGACCGCCGCGGCGATGTCGCCGGCGTAGACCTCTTTGATCTCTTCACGCTTGTTCGCGTGCATCTTGAGCAGGCGGCCGATGCGCTCGTGCTTCTGCTTGGTCGCGTTGTAGACCGACATGCCCGACGTCATGACGCCGGAGTAGACGCGAATGAACGTGAGCTGACCGACGAACGGGTCGGTCATGATCTTGAACGCGAGGCCAGCGAACGGCGCGTCATCGGACGCCGGCCGCTCGGTCGTCGCGCCTTGCGCGCCGTTCGGATCGATGCCGACCATCGCCGGAATCTCGAGCGGCGACGGCAGGTAGTCGACGACCGCGTCGAGCAGCGGCTGCACGCCCTTGTTCTTGAACGCCGATCCGCAGATCACGACGACAAACGCCGGGCCCTCTTGCCGGACCGACTCGACCACGCGCTTGCGCAGCGCGGCCTTGATGCGATCCTCCGGCACCTCCTGCCCGTGCAGGTACATCTCGAGGATCTGATCGTCGACTTCGCTGACTTTCTCGATGAGCTGTTCGCGGTAGGCGTGCGCTTCGGCTTGCAGGTTGGCGGGGATGTCTTCGACGATGTAGTCGGCGCCGAGGGTTTCATCCTTCCATCGAATCGCCTTCATCTTGACGACGTCGACGATGCCCTCGAACTTGTCCTCGCTGCCAATCGGAAACTGAATCGCGACCGGGTTGCCCTGCAGCTTGCTCTTGATCTGCTCGAAGGTCCGCTCGAAGTTCGCGCCGATGCGGTCCATCTTGTTGACGAAGCAGATGCGCGGGACGCGGTACTTGTCGGCCTGGCGCCACACGGTCTCGGACTGCGGCTCGACGCCGGCGACCGAGTCGAACACGGCGACGGCGCCGTCGAGCACGCGCAGCGAGCGCTCGACTTCAGCCGTGAAGTCGACGTGGCCCGGCGTGTCGATGATGTTGATGCGGATGTCGCGCCAGGTGCAGGTCGTCGCGGCGGACGTGATCGTGATGCCGCGCTCCTGCTCCTGCTCCATCCAGTCCATCACGGCCGTACCTTCATGCACCTCACCGATCTTGTAGGTGATGCCCGTGTAGAAGAGGATGCGTTCAGTCGTGGTCGTCTTGCCGGCATCGATGTGGGCCATGATGCCGATGTTGCGAACACGATTCAGCGGAACGGTGCGAGGCATGATTTACCAGCGATAGTGCGCAAAGGCCTTGTTGGCTTCCGCCATGCGGTGCGTGTCTTCGCGCTTCTTGACCGCGCCACCGCGCAGGTTGGCGGCGTCGAGAAACTCCATTGCCAGCTTTTCCTGCATCGTCTTCCCGTCCCCGCGCTCGCGCGCGTAGCCGGCAACCCAGCGAATCGCCAGCGACAGCCGGCGGTTCGGGTTCACTTCGACGGGCACCTGATAGTTCGAGCCGCCCACGCGGCGCGATTTCACTTCGAGGCTCGGCTTGACGTTCTCGATCGCCTTCTTGAACACCTTCAGGGGATCGTCGGCCGCCTTTTCCTTCACGATGTCGAGCGCCTTGTACATGATGCGCTCGGCCGTGGAGCGCTTGCCGCCCCGCATGATCGTGCTGATGAACTTCGTCACGAGCGGACTGTTGTAAATCGGGTCCGCCGGAGTCTCACGCTTGGCAATCTCTCTGCGACGCGGCATAACTAGGCTTTCTTGGGTCTCTTGGCCCCGTACTTCGAACGTCCCTGCATGCGGCCCGCGACGCCCACGGCGTCGAGCGTGCCGCGCACCACGTGATACCGCACGCCCGGCAGATCCTTCACGCGGCCGCCGCGGATGAGCACCAGCGAGTGCTCCTGCAGGTTGTGGCCGACGCCCGGAATGTAGGTCGTGACCTCGATGCCGTTCGTCAGGCGCACGCGCGCCACTTTACGAAGGGCCGAGTTCGGTTTCTTCGGCGTCTGCGTGAACACGCGCACGCACACACCGCGCTTCTGCGGACTGTTCTGCAGCGCGGGGCTCTTCGTCTTCGCCAGGACCGCTTCGCGGCCGCGGCGCACCAGCTGGCTGATCGTCGGCATACGGCACTCAACAAAAGAAACAAATGGAACGGCGGCGCGCTTTCGCGACGCGATTCCGCGTCTCAGGCCTAGGAGCCGAAGCTCGGCACCCGAGACAAACCCCTATTGCTGTTCGCTCAGCATGGCGACCGGAGGGCAACGCCATGAGCGTCGCGTCGATCGCACGGAAACCACCAGGAAGCGGGCCGCTTCGTCTGGGAGCGGGCCTAGATAGGGTGTCCTAGACCCGAATAACCTTGCGAGGTTATCACGCGCACGAAAACGTGGTCAAGGTACAGGCAGACTTCTCAAGTCGGTTGGTCGTATGACCAAACTGTCCAATTACCGCGCCTGAGCGGCGCACCCTCGAGTTTCCGCGGCGATCCCGCCCAA
>DATEGZ010000275.1:0-32912 GCA_035279905.1 Vicinamibacterales bacterium | reverse complement strand
TCGTCGCCGCCAACCAGCACCGGTTTTTCCTCGATCACCGCTCGGAGAGCGGGCTCTCGCCACGGTGGTGGTCGATCCTGGTCGAGCCGCTCGGATCGGGCGACGGCGGCGCCGTCATCGCACGCACCGACGTCACCGACGTGCGCCTCGCCGAGCTCGAGGCGCAGCGCAGCCGCCAGGAACTGGCGCACGTGGCGCGCGTGTCGACCGTCGGCGAGCTGACGGCGTCACTCGCGCACCAGCTCAACCAGCCGCTTGGCGCGATCATGACCAACGCGCAGGCGGCGCGGCGGATGCTCGACTCGCCGTCGCCGGACGTCGCCAAGCTGCACGCGATTCTCGTCGACATCGTGAAGGACGACCGGCGCGCGAGCGACATCATCGTGCGGCTCCGGAAGCTGCTGCGCCGCGGCGAGCTGGCGATGACGCGCGTCAATCTCACGTCGCTCATCCGTGAAGTCGCCGACCTCGTGGTCGGCGACGCGATCGTGCGCGCGGTCACCGTCTCGGTCGATCTCGACGGCGAGCCGGTGTTCGTCCAGGGCGACAACGTCCAGCTGCAGCAGGTCGTGCTCAACCTGCTGCAGAACGCCATGGACGCGGTGGGCGATCAGTCCGACGGATCGCGCCAGGTCACCGTGCGCTGCAGCCGGCCGCATGGCCAGGCGGTGCGCGTGAGCATGCACGACACCGGCCCCGGACTGCCGGCCGGCACCGAGGACCTGGTCTTCGAGCCGTTCTACACGACGAAGCCGGGCGGGATGGGCATGGGACTGTCGATCGTGCGATCGATCCTCGAAGCCCACGGCGGATCGATTCGGGCCGCGAACCACGAAGGCCGCGGCGCGGTCTTCGAATTCGACCTGCCGCTCGACGGCAATCAGGCTTCCTGACGCGCGGCCCGTTCGGCGATGGCGGCCAGCCGCCGCGCCGATCGGATCTGCTGCGTGATCGGCGCGCGCTCGGTCAGCAATTCGAGGTGGGTCGGATGGAGGAAGCGGAACGCGCCCGCGCGGACGGGCCGCGGTGACGCGACCTCGGCCGTGCGCCGGATCAACAGCCGTCGATCGGCCAGCACGTTGAGCAGGCGGTCGGCGTCCCGCTCACCGATGTCGGCGGCGAGCGCCGCGCTGGCCGCGGTGAACTCCATGCCGGCGGTCGCGGCGGCCTCGAGCAACGACCGTTCTTCCGTCGCCAGACGATCCAGCTGCAGGCCGACGACGGCCGCGAGCACACGCGGCAGCGCTTCCTGGATCGCGTCCACGGCGGCTTCGCGCAGCCATCGGTGCCCCTGCCCGCGGATCACGCCGCACGCGACGAGCCGATCGCCCGCCAGCGCGAGCATCGCCGGATTGCCGCCGGTGATTTCGTGCAGCGTGCGGGCGAGATCGGTGAGACAGCCGGGCCCGAAGCGCGCGTCGACGTACCGCTCCACGTGCGGGGCGGACCACGGCGTGAGGTTCAGGACGAAGCTCGACGAGGTTTTCCGCAGCGTCGCGTCGAGCGCGGCGAGCGCCATCGGATCGCGCGCGGGCCCGTGCAGGCTCGCGGTGCCGATCACGAGGCACTTCGACATCCGCGCGTGTCTCGCGATGTCGGTCAGGGCGCCGAGCGCGGCGGCGTCCGCCCACTGGAGATCTTCGAGCACGATCACGAGCGGCACGTCGTGCGCGAGCGCCGCCAGCGCGGCGGGCAGCTCGGCGACGAGGGTGGAGGTGTCGGCGGGAGCGGCAGCTCTCGCCGACGATCCTCGCGGCGCGCGGGCGGCCCACAGCGGGGCGTCGGCCGCGAGCGGTGCCAGGAGGGACGGCACCGAGCGGCAGCACGCGCGCACGGCGTCGAGCCAGGGTAAGAGCGGCTCGGCCACCGGCGGATGACTGATGCATTCGCCGGAAGCAGCGTGCACCCGCGCGCTCGCCCGCGCGACGCGGAGAAACATGTCACACAGCGCCGTCTTGCCGATGCCGAGCTCGCCGGTGATCAACACGACCCGCGTGGATCCGGCGCGCACGGCGTCGAACGCCTCGATGAGCGCCGCGAGCTCGCCGGAGCGATTCACAAACAACGGCAGATCGGCTTCGCCGGTCGATCCGTTCGGACCATCGGTCGCCTCGGCCACGAACGCGTAGCCGCGGCCGATTTCGCTCCGGACGTAGCGCGGATTGCCGGCATCGTCGTGCAGCGCGAGGCGAATCTCGCGCACGAGCACCTTGATGTTGTCCGGATGCACGTGCGTGTCCGGCCACACGGCCGCGAGAATTTCTGATTTCGAGACCCAATGACCGCGCGCCATCAACAGGCACGTCAGCAAGTGCGCCGCCTTGCGCGTGAGCGCCAGCGGCTCCGGCCCGCGCCAGAGCGTGAGGTCGACCTCATCGAATCTGAACGGCGCGAAATGAATCATGCAGTCCTGGTTGAGGGGAGCACTGTAGGTCGGGCGTCGAGCGTGCGTCCATTGGCACATGGCTCGACCGCCCTTGGTCCTAGGGACTACGTGGAATTCCCGGTGGAATCGGTGCTAGTGGACCTTCGAGATGCCGATGCGATCCGACATCCGCACGAGCTCGGCGAGCGACTCGGCTTGCATCTTGTGCATGACTTGCGCGCGGTGGGCCTTGACGGTGCGCTCGGTCGTGCCGAGCTGGTGCGCGATCTGCTTGTTCGGTGGACCGGTGACGACGAGCGCCATCACTTCGCGCTCTCGCGGCGTCAGCGTCTCGAACCGCGCGCGGAGCCTCGTCGTCTCTTCGCGCTCGTGTCGCCGCACGCGTGCGCGCGCGAGCGCGGAGTTGACGACGTCGAGCAGCGCCTGATCGTCGAACGGCTTCGTCAGCACTTCGAGCGCGCCGGCTTTCATCGCGCGCACCGTCAGCGGAACGTCCGCGTACGCCGTCACGAACACGATCGGAATCTCCTGCCCCATCGCGGCGAGCGCGTTCTGCAGATCGAGACCGCTCGGCCCGGGCATGCGCACGTCGAGGATGAGACAGCCGTCGACGCCGCGCTCGGCTCGCTTCAGAAACTCGTTGGCGTTGGAGAACATCTCGCACGGCAACCCGACGGATTCGAGCAGGCGCTCGACGGCGGTGCGGACGGACGGGTCATCGTCAACGACGAAAACGGTGGGAGATCCCGACTCGTTCGCAGACGAATTCCCCGCAGACCCCGGCATGGCCATCAATCATAGACTGCGATCGCGCCAGCCGGGCCATTTGGCAACGGAAAAATCGAGAATTCAGACCACCCGTAATATCCACGACCGGAAGATTTCTGTAAGTTGCCAATAGTGATCGTTCAGGTAAGCACCATCGCCAGATAACCGTAGATCAGGAACACGACGGTGCTGACGGCGTAGGCCACGGGATAGCCAAAAGCGGGCACCGTGCTCCTGGCTTTGTCGGAGATCGCGCGCATGGCGGTGGTGCTGTTTCTTGCACCGGCAACGGCGCCCGCGAGCACCATCGGATCCATCCGGAGGATATAGAGGCCAACGAGCCACGACACGAAGGTCGGCAAGGTGGCGCAGACGACGCCCAAGATGAGCACGAGCAGCGTGCTTCGCCCCTGGGAAAGCGCAGCCACCAGCGCCGGCGCCACCGTCAGACCGAGCGTCGACACGAACAGGTCCACCCCGATGCTCTCGAGAAAGGCGCGCGCGCCTTCCGGCATCGGCCCGCCGAACGCCGGATTGACGGCGCGCGCGATCGACACGGCCATCCCGGCCACCACGATGCCCCCCATCGTCCCGAGCCCGACGGGAATGCCGCCGACGCGAAGCGTGATCAGGCCGACGGCGTAGCCCGTGGCGATGCACAGCCCCAGCGTGACGATATCGGTCGCGTTGGTCGGGCGCACCGCCTGGCCGAGCGCGGCGGAGAGACGCGTCAACGCGGCAGGCGGCGCGGCGACGCGAATCACGTCGTGACGCCGGAGCGGCGTGCCCGGCAACAGGGGAAGCTCGTGGCCGTCCCTGAAGAGCGCGCGAATCGCCGTGCCGTAGGCGGGGGCGCTCGCGTGCAGCTCCGCCAGCGTCTTGCCGACGAACTCCTTGCGCGTAAGCACGATCTCGGCCTGATCGATGTCGAGATGCCGCGCGGCCGCGTCGGCGACTTCGGGTCCGAAGGTCGCCGTTTCCTTCAGCAGATACTCCACGGGCCCGGCGATCGTCAGCAGGTCGTCCGCTTCGAGCGTCGGATTCGACTGGAGCCGCAACGGTGTGCCGCCGCGCGTGACACGCAGCACCGGCGCGTCGAGACCGCGCACCGTGTCGAGGAGAGGCCGGCCGATGACCTTCGGATTGGTCAGCCGAATCACGCGCACCCCGGCCGCGGGCATGCCGAGATCGAAAGCTTGACTCGTGCCCGGCAACGCGTGGCCCGTCGTGCCGTACTTCGACTCGACCGCCTTCGCCGCCTTCACCGGATCGATCCCGCACATGCCGGGAAGATTCCGGATGAGCAGCACGATCGCGAGGATTGAAAGGATGTAGCTGAGCGAATAGCCCGCCGCGATGTTCGCGGTGACCTGTGCCTCCGTGAAACCTTCGGGCACTTTGTAGAGGCCGCCGTGAACCGCCGACGTCGCGACGCCCATCACCGCGCTGATCGTGTTCGCGCCGGACAAGATGCCGGGCGCGTATCCCGGCGCGAGCCCCAGCCACTTGCTGCCTCCGAACGCGATCGCAAACGCGACCGTCGTCGTCACCATCACGAGCGTGATGAGCTGCACGCCTTCCTGCCGCAACCCATCGACGAACTGCGGCCCCACGCGCAGGCCGACGGCATAGGTGAACAACGCAAGAAAGATCGTGCCGACGATGTCGGGGATCTCGAAGTGGACGCCGGCGAGCTCGAACGCGGCCGCACCGACGACGAGGCCCACGAGGAGCGAGCCCGCGGTGGACCCGACCGAGAAGAAACCGAGGGACACGCGGCCGACGAGATAGCCGAAGCCCAGGACGAAAAAGATCGTCATGAAGGGGTGATCGGCGAGGAGGTGAAAGAAGGACGCAGCCACGGCGGTTCGCGATCAGTGGTGGTAGCTGACGCGACGTTCGTCGGAAGGCACGGTCGGGTGCTTCTGGAGATGATCGACCGCGCGCCGGAGATCGTCGGCCAGTAGTCCTGCCATATCGCGGCTGACGCCGTTGCGGATGAGGATGCGCTGCACGACCGTATCCTGTCGGTCCTTCGGAAGCGGGTACGACGCGATTTGCCACCCGCGCATCCGGACGCGATCGGACAGGTCGTAGAGCGAGAACCCCGCGGTTTTCGGATCCTTCAGCGTGTAGGCGACGGCCGGAAGTCCGCCCGAGCCGTCGTAGAGCATCGTGAACGGACCCATCTTCGCGATCTCGCCGGCGAGAAACCGCGCGGTGTCCACGCACGCCTGCTGGATCTGCCGGTAGCCTTCGCGGCCGAGACGGATGAAGTTGTAGTACTGCGCGATGATCTCGCCGCCGGGGCGGCTGAAGTTGAGCGCGAACGTCGGCATGTCGCCGCCGAGGTAGTCCACGCGGAAAATCAGCTCGTCGGGCAGATCGGCGGCGTCGCGCCAGATGACCCAGCCGACGCCGAGCGGCGCGAGTCCGTACTTGTGGCCCGACGTGTTGATCGATTTCACGCGCCCGAGCCGGAAATCCCACTCGAGATCGGGCTGCACGAACGGCGCGATGAACCCGCCGCTGGCCGCGTCGACGTGGATGGGTATGTCCCACCCCTTCGCCTTCTGCACCTCGTCGAGCGCCGCGGCGATCCCCTTGACCGGCTCGTACGCGCCCGTGTACGTGATGCCGAGCGTCGGCACGACGCCGATCGTGTGCTCGTCGCAGTAGCCCGCGATTTGATCCGGCGTCATCCCCACCGCATCGCGCTTGATCGGAATCTCGCGCAGCTCGACGTCGAAGTAGCGGGCGAACTTGTGCCAGCACACCTGCACCGGGCCGCAGATGAGATTCGGACGATCGGCGGGTTTGCCGGCGGCCAGCCGGCGCGTGCGCCATCGCCACTTCAGCGCGAGCCCGCCGAGCATTGCCGCTTCACTCGATCCCGTCGTCGAGCAGCCGATCGACGCGTCAGCCGACGGCGCGTTCCAGAGATCCGCGAGGATGTGCACGCAGCGCGACTCGATCTCCGCGGTCTGCGGGTACTCGTCCTTGTCGATCATGTTCTTGTCGAGCGAGTCGGCCATGAGCTGGCGCACTTCCGGCTCGACCCACGTCGTGCAGAACGTCGCGAGGTTCTGGCGCGAGTTGCCGTCGAGAATCAGCTCGTCGCGCACCAGGGCGTACGCCACGTGGGGCGGCACGCCGGCATCCGGCATGCGCCGCCGCGGCAGCGAGCGGTCGGACAGCACCGTGGCGTAGGTCGCCGGCGCGGTCGGCTTGTCAGTTTCCTTCCGATCAACCTTGTGCAGCGGCATGCGAGGACGTCCTCTCCAGTCCCGAGCGCACCGCATTAATAGAAGATGCGGGCGCGCGGGCGCGAGACCGGGATCGAGTTGCCGGGAGCAAAGAGCTTGCCACGGTCCGCAGGTTGCGACGAGCCTGCGTGGCTCGGGCGCGACGCTGGCGTCCGCGACAGGTCGTGGGGTCGCGCGCCCGGCAGCCGGCCCTTTCCTACTCGCGCACGAGGCGCGTCAGCCGGGTCCGGACGTCGTCGAGGACGACGACGGGCTCGTCGCGGAGCAGCATGCGGATGCCCTTGAGGATCTGGAATTCGCGGGACGTGAGGAAGACGTCGGCCTGGTCGATCGACTCGAATTCCGAGAAAAGCGTGAAGGAGTCCGGATCGTCGTTGTCGGCGAAGACCCGCCCGCGCGAGCAGCCCGGCAGCTGCCGCAAGCGCGCCACGGCCTCGTCGACCGCGCTCAGGACTTCGTCGCGCTTGTTGGACTGCGTCCGGAAGCCGAACGAGAGCAGGACCATCACCGCGCCGCGGCAATGTGCAACCCGCGTTCCTACTGGAACACGCGGTGAAACGGCCATTCGCTGGATACTACCGGCCACTACGGCGCGGCAGGTCGCGCGCGCTCGCAGATAGCCGCGACATAGCGCGGCGTCTACCGCACGATGCCCTTGCGCACGGCGCACAGCACGATGTCCGCCGTGCTGTGCAGATCGAGCTTCTCCATGATGTGCGCCCGGTGCGTCTCGACCGTCGTCGGGCTGATGTGCAGCATCGTGGCCACTTCCTTGTTGCTGTGGCCCTCGGCGATGAGCTGAAAGACTTCGCGCTCGCGTTCGGACAGGGTGTCGAACCGGTCGGCAATGCCCCGCTCGGCGAGCTGGCGCACGTATTCGTCGAGCAGCACGCGCGCGACGGCGGGACTGAAAAAGGACTTGCCCTCGGACAACGCGCCCACGGCCTGAATCAGATCGAGGTCGGCGGAGTCCTTGAGGAGATAGCCGGCCGCGCCGGCGCGCACGGCCCGCGTCACGTAGGCCTCGTCCGAGTACATGCTGAGCACCAGGACGCGCGTGGCCGGATTCCGGCGCTCGATCTGCTGCAGCGCCTCGACGCCGTTCAACCGCGGCATCGCGATGTCCATCACGACGACGTCCGGCTGCAGATCCATCGTTTGCTGGACGGCGTCGCGCCCGTCTCCCGCCTCCCCCACCACGACCCAGCCGGTCTGGCTCTCGAGGATCTTGCGGAGGCCCTGGCGCACCAGGGTGTGATCGTCGGCGATGAGAATCCGAAGTGGCGTCATGACTAGGCGGACAACGGCAGCTCGACCGTGAGCTTCGTGCCCGTGCCCGCAGCACTTTCGACGCGCAATCGGCCGCCCAGGTTGGCGACGCGTTCCCGGACACCGATGAGCCCGAGCCCGCGAGCGTCCGCGGCGCGTCGCGTCGCGGGCTGAAAGCCCTTGCCGTTGTCCTCGACGACGATGCGAAGCGTGGCGGGGTCGCGCGCGATCTGCACGCGGCACGACGTGGCTTCCGAGTGCTTCGCGACGTTGGTGACGGCCTCCTGAATCACGCGGTAGGTGCACATCTCGACTTCCGGGGCGAGGCGCTCGTCGAGCCGCTCGATCGCCAGCTCGCTCGCGATGCCCGTGCGCCGCGAGAACGCCCGCAGGTACCAGTCCGCCGTATCCGGCAGGCCGAGGTCGTCGAGCATCGCGGGATGCAGGAGCTGCGAGAGATCGCGCACCGTCTGGAGCGTCCGATCCGTAATGGACCGCGCTTCGGCCAGCACCTCGTCGATCGAGACCTCGGGCATGATGCGCTCGGCGACGGCGAGCTCCAGCTTGAGCGCCCCGAGCGACTGTCCGATTTCATCGTGCAGCTCGCGCGCGATGCGGCGCCGCTCGTCCTCCTGCGCCTGCAACAGCTTCGACGAGAGGCGCGCGAGCTCGCGCTTCTGGTCGGCCTCGTGACGGTGCTGCTCGCGCACGCGCGCGTCGAGCCGGCCGACGGCGCGGATCGCGAAAAACGCGATCATCAGGCCCACGCCGACGGTGACGAGGCTCGTGAGCCAGATGCGCTGCTCCAGGCTGCCGCGCATCAGCGCGACTTCTTTCTGCTCGGCCTCGAACGCTTCCTGGTTGAGCGCGTGGATCTGGTCGGAAATGCTGATGACGGTCTCGCGCTTGGGGATCACCTCGTCGCGCAGGTACGCGCGCGACTCCACGGGCGTCGGCATGCGTGTGGGATCGAGCACGGGCACCATCGCGTTCCAGTAGTCGCCGAGCTCTTTCTGCAGACGGATCCAGTCGGCGTGTTCGGGCGCGGATTCGGCGCGCGGGAGGTAGTCCGCCATGGCGTGGTCCACCTCGCGCCGCGTGCGCTGCAGCTCGTCACGGTAGAACTGCGCCTGCGACGCATCGGGGTCGAGCAGCGCGTCGCGCAAGTACACCGAGCTCAGCAGCGCCTGCGCGCGTACCGTCGAGAGCAGCTGTTCGTTCTTGACGAAACGCGTGCGCAGCGCGGTACTGCGCGCGTCGGTGCGGATCATGCTGTCGGCCAGGGCGTAGGCGGAGATCAGCCAGAGCGCGAACACGCTGCCGAATCCCAACAACAGCAGCACGCGCAGGCTGAGGCCTTCCGACGGGGCGGGTTCGCCCATCGCTCCATTGTGGGCCGTAGCGGGCAAATTTGCTGCTGGTGCCCGGAAACGGGCGCTAAGTCCAGCATTGACGCGAGATAAATACAGCCTTCACAGGATACTACCCGGGAGACTGCCTCCTTACGCTACAAGAGCATCCCTCGTCTTCGGCGCACATGGGTGGCCTCCTGTGAGAGGCGCGCTCGGGCGTCTACGGGGCGTTTTGTATTTTCGGACGTCTTGGTCCCACGCGTGTTGAAGGTGGATGGGATTGCCAAGGAGGAACGATGACGCGAGTCTACCGGGGGATCCTGCTCGCCGCGGGCATCCTCGTAGCGAGCGCTGGATCAGTCAATGCACAAGCCATTGGCTCGATCTTCGGCAAGGTCACGGACCCGTCGGGCGGCGTACTGCCTGGCGTGACCGTGACGGTGACGGGCCCGGCCCTGCAACGCCCGTTGGTCGCGACAACGTCGACCAGCGGGACCTACCAGTTTCCCAGCGTACCGATCGGGACCTTTACCGTGACGTTCGAGCTGACCGGCTTCAAGAAAGCCGCGCGGGCGAACGTGGTCATCACTACCAACTTCAACGCGCCCATCGATCAGAAAATGGAGATCGGGCAGGTGTCCGAAGAAATGACGGTCACCGCCGCGGCGCCCGTCGTCGATACCAAGAAGACCACCACCGGCGCGGTGTTCACGAAGGACATCCTCGAGAACATCCCGACCGCGCGTGACCCGTGGCAGATCATCGGCATGACGCCGGGCGTACAGGCCGGCCTCAACGTCGGCGGCTCCGCGTCAGGCCAGCAGGTCGGCCTGTCGGTGTATGGCACCTCATCGAACGTGCAGTGGAACCTCGAAGGCGGATCGATCACCGACCTGTCCTCGAACTCCTCGCCGTCGTACTTCAACTTCGACTCGTTCGAGCAGATCCAGGTGACGACGGGCGGCGGCGACGTCTCCGTGCAGTCGTCGGGTCTCTCGATCAACCTGGTCAGCAAGAGCGGCAGCAACGTGTTCAAGGGCACCGCGGTGGCGACGTTCGAGAACGACAACATGCAGGCGAACAACGTCACGCCGGAGCTCTTCTACTCGGGCAACAGCGGCTTGCTCTCCGGCAACCCGATCCAGCGGATTGGCGTGTACTCCGTCGAGTACGGCGGGCCGATCATGCGCAACCGGTTGTGGTGGTGGGCGGCGGCCGACAAGCAGGACATCAACGCCGGCGTCGTCAACTTCTTCGATCCGAGCCTCGGCCCGTACTGTCAGGCGCTCGTCGCGGCCCAGAAAAAGGGCACCACGGCGCTCGCCAACGCCGTCAGCTACGACAAGCTCGACGACGTGAAGGGCTGTCTGACGAACGACAAGACGGTGATCAAGGATCTCGAGTGGAAGTTCAACTACCAGCTGAACTCGGCGAACAAGGTCCAGTACCTGTTCACGAGCGACAACAAGTACCGCAACCATCGCGGCGCCAGCTCGACCACCGCGATTGAGGCGAGCACGCAGCAGACGTCGGACATGCCGTGGAACCTTCCGCTCCCGACGCACTCGCTGACGCACACGCTGATCCTCACCGACAAGCTGGTGTTCAACAACCAGTTCACCTACGTCGGTGGCGGCTTCTTCCTCGACTACCAGGACGTGCCGCCGCAGGGCAACTGCGCGCAGAGCCGGTACAACGGCAGCGCGGACATCAACACGTACTCGCGTGACGCGAACTGCCTCTGGAATCAGCAGGCCCTGCGCAACAACACGACGGGCTTCGCGCAGCGGTCGTTCCTGTCCACGTACCAGACGGTCCGCAAGTCCTGGGAAGCCAAGACCGACGGCACCTACTTCCTGACCAACAAGCTCGGCGGCGACCACAGCTTGAAGTTCGGGGTGGGCTGGCGCAAGAACCCGATCCTGACGTTCTCGCACTACAGCGGCGGCGGTCGCGCCACCGTGCAGTGCGTCGGGAACAACAGCAACAACTGCGGCGACGGCAACATGGTGGCGCCGGGCTCGGCGACGGGCTTCGTGCCGCGTTCAGCCGTCCTCTTCCGCGACGCGTTGCTCAACAACAACTGGTGGACCTACAACGGCTACCTGCAGGACGGCTACAGCCGCGGACGCCTTCGCCTCCAGGGAGGTCTCCGGTACGACTGGCAGACCTCGTCGTACCTCGGCGGCTGCGTGCCGGCCAACGTGCTGCGGCCCGATCTGCTGCCGAGCCAGTGCGAGGGCGCGACCGATCAATCGACGGTCCTCGATCCGAACACGGGCGTGGCGATCAAAGACGCCAACGGCAATAACGTGATGGAGAAGATCCCGGCCTTCAGCGTCTGGGCGCCTCGCGTGTCGGCCACCTACGACTTGTTCGGCAACGGCAAGACGTCGGTGCACGCGAGCTACTCGCTCTACTACCAGACGAAGATTACGCTCGCGAACAACCTCGGTGGGTTGTCCACGACGACGTCGCTCCAGTGGGGCAACAACAACAGCAACGGCACCTGCAGCACCACCGCGGGCGCTTCCTGCTGGACCGATGCGAATCGCGACGGGATCATCCAGATTGGCGAGCTCATCGGCACGCCGACCACGAGCAGCAGCCGGTTCGATCTCAACACGGGCGTCCTCACGCCGGCCGGCAACTCGACCAGCAAGGACGCCAAGCTCGCCCGGACCCGCGAGTTCATCACGGGCGTCCAGCACGAGCTGATCCCGAACCTGGCGGTGGGCGTCGACTACGTCTACCGCAACTACGATCGCGGCACCGCGGCCTACACCGCCGGCTATCAGCCGGGGTCGTCGCAGTTCCCGCTGTCGCAGATCTACACGGGCCCGCTCTACTACACGGACCCGGTCACGGGCGTTCAGGCGCCGTACTACCAGATCTGCCAGGGCTGTCAGCGGCCGTCTGGTATCGGCGCAGTGACGATCACGAGCCTCGGCTACAACGTGTACCAGGCGATCATCCCGACGCTCAACAAGCGGTTCAGCAACCGCTGGCAGATGAACGCGTCGGCGACGTTCCAGACGAACCCGAGCTATCAGCCGCTCGGCTCGTACACCAACCCGACGGGCGTGGAGTTCACCGATGGCCGCAGCACGATCGCGCGGTATCTCGTCAAGGTGAGCGGCACGTACGCACTGGCGTGGGGCATCACCGCCTCCGGCAACCTGAACATCAACGACGGCGCCAACCGCACGCTCTCGGTCAACGGACCGGGCACGGTCTACGGCGGCGTCAACTCGAGCGGCGGCAACACGACGATCAGCGGCTATGACACGCTGACCTTCCAGCCAACCGGCTCGACGAGGCTCGCGGCCACCAAGCTGCTGGACCTTGGCGCGCAGAAGGTGTTCACGTTCCGCGGCGGCAAGAACCGCCTGAAGCTGATGTTCGACGCGTTCAACGTGTTGAACGTCAACACGATCACGTCGTACACGAGCAACAACATGGCGAGCACGAACTTCAACTCGCCAAGCGCGATCATCCCGCCGCGCGTCTTCCGCGTCGGCGCGCAGATCGTGTTCTAGTCAGCGTCGGAGACGAACCGCCAGAAGACCCCTGCGGAACGTCCAGTGAACGGACCCGGGCTCTAACGCCCGGGTCCGTTTTTTATTCGGGGGGCTTCGCCCCCGCGCACCCCCCGACGGCGTCGCTCGCGGGGGCCCCACGATCCCCGCTCCGCTCCGCCGGCTCACTCGCTTCGCTCATTCGCGTTTTTGTCCGGGTCCCCCTACCCCCCTAGCGCGCTTCACTCGCGGTAGGATCCGCCGCATGAATCTCCGCCGACGTACCGCGCTGCTCACGGCGCTCGCCATCTGGTCAGGCGTGGCCGCCGCCCAACAGAAAATCTACTGGGGCGACGAGGTGCCCGCCGGCTGGCACGGGCAATGGCCGGTTGACGTGCAGACCGTCGCGGAGCGGAGCGCGTTCACGCGCACGGTCTCGTCCGGTCAGCTCCTCGAGTTCATCAGCGCGCTCAAGGGCAAAAGCGAGAACCTGCACGTCGTCAACATGTTCGTGAGCCCGATGCGCAAGGCGGCGCCGGCGATCGTGATCTCGAACCCGCGCGTGACGTCGGCGCAGCAGGCGCGCACGTCCGGCAAGCCGGTGGTGTTCCTCTTCGGCAACATCCATCCGCCCGAGCCCGAAGCGGCCGAGGCGTTGATGCTGGTCGCGCGCGACCTCGCGATGGGCGCGCGCAAAAACCTGCTCGACAACCAGATCGTCATCATCGCGCCAATCTTCAACATCGACGGCACGGACACGTTCGAGACGCAGGACGGATCGCTCGGCAGCGAGACGCCGTACATCCAGGGCACGCGCGAGAACGCGGCGGGCCTCGATCTGAATCGTGACGCGGTGAAACTCCAGGCGATCGAGACGCAGGGCCTGTACCGCGTGCTCAATGACTGGGATCCGGTGCTGCTGCTCGACGGCCACCTGATGAGCCGCGTGAGCCACGGCTACGCCAACACCTACGGCACGACGACGGTGCCGGCCGCCGCGCCAGGCCCGCGCGACTACACGCACGACACGCTCTTCCCTGCCGTGCGCGACATGGTGCGCAAGGAGTTCGGCCTCGAGGTCTTCACGCACGCGCTGCCCGCGCGCGGGCCGTTCCCGCCCACGGTCTGGAGCCACGACGCCGCCGCCTGGACCGTCGAGGCGAAGTTCATCGTCAACGACTACGGCCTCCGCAACCGCCTCGCGATCATCACCGAGACGCCCGGCCAGCCGACGTTCGAGCGGCGCATCTACGCGCAGTACGCCTACATCATGGCGCTGCTCGAGTACACGAACGCGCACGCGAAGGAGATGCAGGCCGTCGTCAAGAAGGCCGACGATGAGACCGTGGCCAGCGTCCAGGCGAAGGCCGAATCCGGACAGCTCCGCAACTGGCTGGACGGCGAGTACCGATCGCGCGGCAAGATCGATCTGCTCGCCTATCGCACGAACGTGCCCGAGTACCGGCCCGGCACGAGCATCCTGGGCACGCGGCCCGGCACGGCCTCAGGTCCGCCGGAAGTGGTGCACGGCGTCGACGATCTCACGATGCCGGTGGGCACGCGAGACGCCGTGGTGCCGCGCGCCTACGTGCTGCCGGCCGATCTGGCCGACATCGCCGCCAAGCTGCGCGCCCACAACATCAGGATCCAGGCGATCGACAAGCCGATCAAGGTCGAAGGCGAAGAGTTCAGGATCGAGAAGATGCGGAAGAACCGGAGCGGCGGCTACGACATGACGGTGCTTGACGGCACGTTCGCGCCGCTTGCGACGAAGGAGTTTCCCGCCGGTTCGTTCTACGTCGACATGGCGCAACCGATGGCCAACGCCGCGTTCTACTACCTCGAGCCGCAGGCGCGCGACGGGTTCGTCGGCTGGAGTGTGCTCGACGACAAGCTGCGCGCGCTTGGCGCGGACAAGGGCGCCGCGATCTATCCGATCTTCAAAGTGCGGCGCGAGATGAAGTAGCGCGATCAGCGCCTGTTGAAGATCGACGGCTGGCCCGTGACCGGCAGCACGAGCCCCGCCGCCAGCGCCTCGTTGCGCGTCGTGCCTGCGTGGATGCCGCCGTTGCGCGCGGCGATGATCGCGTTCTTCTCGGGATCGCTCAGCCGATCGGTCAGGAGCACCGGGTTCATCAGGAAGTTGAGCTCGGGACGCGCCGACGCGTTGACGTGCACGTGGAACAGCCCGTAGGTGTGGCCCATCTCGTGTGACACGGAGATGCCGCCGCCGACGCCATTCAGGTTGACGAACGCACGGTTGGTGCCGAGGGGCGCCGGACCGAAGTTCGCGCACGCGACGACCAGCGTCCCCGTACAGACTCGCAGCACGCGCATGCCGATCGAGAACGCCGGCAACCCCGAGAGGGGCGTGTTGTGAAAGTCGTCCGAGACGATCTCGGTCGTCGCGCGAACGGCCCCGCCGACAGTGGCCGCGTAGTCGTCCGCAAACACCTGAGCCAGGACGCGATTCGCGTCACCCGCTTCGGCCGACACCATGATCCGCACCACGGTACCGTCGGGCCAGATGCTCGCCGGCGGATTGAAGCGCGACTGCTCGGGCTGGTCGGCCATGGGACCGCTGCCGAAGAACAGCGCGTCGATGGCGTTGCGGAGATCCATCGTGAAGACGGGCAGCTCGATCGAGGGCGGGCTCGCATTGCCGCCGCTCGTCGCGACGACACGCACGAAGTAGACGGCCTCTTCGCGCGGGGCGACCCAGGTGTACGACTGCCCGGTGACGTCGACCGACAGTTTGTCCCCGCCGCCCGAGGTCGAGGCGCCGAACACGTGGTAGGTCGAGCCGCTGCCGCTCCAGGACAGCGAGATCTCGTTGCTCGTGAGATTCACCTTTTGCAGCGTGATGCGAAAGTTGCTGGGCGCCGTCAGCGTATTGCCCGACGGGGCGGGCGGCGCCCCGGTTCCGCCGCCGCCGCCACCACACGAAGCCAGGACGACCGTCGCGACGAGCATCAGGAGGCGGCGCATGCGGCAGATGCTACACCAGCGGCGGTGGTATCTTTACCCCGGACCACCTATGAAAAAACTTGGACTGTTCGCCGTGCTCGCGCTCGTGGCTGGCGCCACGCCCGCGCCGTCCGCATTTCAGGGCGCCGACGCGGCCCGCTGGGAGCGGCAGGCCGCCAGCGTGACGATCGTTCGCGACGACTGGGGCATCGCGCACGTCTTCGGCAAGACGGACGCCGACGCCGTGTTCGGCATGATCTACGCGCAGGCGGAAGACGACTTCAACCGCGTCGAGACCAACTTCATCAACGCGATGGGCCGGCTGGCCGAAGCCGAGGGCGAACAGCGCGTTTACCAGGACCTGCGGATGAAGCTGTTCATCGATCCGGTGACGCTCAAGTCCGGCTACGCCTCGAGCCCCGCGTGGCTGAAGGCGCTGATGGACGCGTGGGCGGACGGTCTCAATTTCTATCTGTCGAAACACCCCGAGGTGAAGCCGCGCGTGATCAAGAAGTTCGAGCCGTGGATGGCGCTGTCGTTCACCGAAGGCAGCATCGGCGGCGACATCGAGCGCGTGAACGTCAATCAGCTCCAGGCGTTCTACGGCAAGACCCCGGCGACCGAGCCTGCGGCCGAGCCCGCGCTGCTCTTCCCGACAGACGACGAGCCGCGCGGATCGAACGGCGCGGCCATTGCGCCGGCGAACACCGCGGCGCACCACTCGCTGCTCTTGATCAACCCGCACACGTCGTTCTTCTTCCGGTCCGAGCTGCAGATGGTGAGCGACGAGGGCCTCAACGCCTACGGCGCGTCCACGTGGGGGCAGTTCTTCATCTACCAGGGCTTCAACGACAAGGTCGGCTGGATGCACACGTCGAGCGCGGTCGACAACACCGACGAGTTCCTCGAGACCGTCGAAAACCGCGGGGGCAAGTACTTCTACAAGCACGGCAACGACTGGCTGCCGGTGGCGACGCACGAGATCACCGTCCCGTACAAGACCGACAGCGGCATGGCGGAGAAGAAGTTCACGACCTTCAGCACGCCGCACGGCCCGATCGTCCGCGAAGCCAGCGGCAAGTGGGTGGCGTTCGCGCTGATGAACGAGCCGGTCAAGGCGCTGACGCAGTCCTACTCGCGCACCAAGGCGAAGGACTACAAGTCGTTCCGCCAGTCGATGGAGCTGCACACCAACTCGTCGAACAACACGATCTTCGCGGACGCCGACGGCGACATCGCGTACTTCCACGGCAACTTCATCCCGAAGCGCGATCCGACGTTCGATTGGACGCGGCCCGTCGACGGCAGCGACCCCGCCACCGACTGGGGCCAGCTGCTGTCGATCGACGAGACCCCGCACCTGCTCAACCCCGCGAGCGGCTGGCTGTACAACTCGAACAACTGGCCGTGGTCGGCCTCCGGCCCGAGCAGCCCGAAGCAGGCGGATTTTCCGAAGTACGTCGACAACGGCAGCGAGTCGGCGCGCGGGCTGCACGCCGTCCGCGTGTTTCAGAACAAGAAGGACTTCACGCTCGAGTCGCTGATCGCCGCCGCGTACGACAGCTACCTCACCTGGTTCGAGAAGCCGATGCCCGCGCTCCTCAAGGCGTACGACGGGCTCGCGGCGTCCGACCCGCTGAAGACGCAGCTGGCCGAGCCGATCGCGCTCCTGCGCGCGTGGGACCTGCGCTGGGCCGCGGACTCCGTGCCGACGTCGCTCGCGGTGTTCTGGGGCGAAGAGGTACAGCGCGGCGGCGGGCGCGGCCGTGGCGGTTCGGTCGACTCCGCGCCGCCCGATCAGCTGCTGCAGGCGCTCGTCGCGGCGTGCAACCGGCTCAAGGCGGATTTCGGCAGCTGGAAGACGCCGTGGGGCGACATCAACCGCTTCCAGCGCCTCACCGGCGACATCGTCCAGCCGTTCAACGACGCGGGCCCGAGCATTCCGGTGGCGTTCACGTCGGCGACGTGGGGATCGCTCGCGTCATTCGGCGCGCGCGCGTATCCGGGCACGAAGAAGTGGTACGGCACGAGCGGCAACAGCTTCGTCGCCGTCGTCGAATTCGGCCCGACCGTGCGCGCCAAAGCCGTCACGGCCGGCGGCGAGAGCGGCGATCCGAAATCAGCGCACTTCAACGATCAAGCGAAGCGGTATGCGACGGGCGATCTGCGCGATGTGTACTTCTATCGCGCGCAACTGCAAGGGCACACGGCACGGGAATATCACCCGGGGAAGTGAAGAAATGACGCTTCGTCGCCTCGCGCTGCTGGCGGTGCTCGGCCTCGCGCCAATCGCCACCGTACGCGCCCAAATCCAGCCCGTCCAGACGCAGACCGATGAGTACGTGCGCTACGACCTGTCGCCGCCGGCGTCAGCGTCATTCCACGTCTCGTTCGAAGTGTCGGCGACCACCGAGAACATGCGCCGCTACACGGATCCCATTCAGCCGGGCACGACGGTCAGCGACGTCACGGCCACGGATCTGATGACGGGTCAGCCGCTCACGGTCACGCAGAACGCGAGCCTCATCAACGTCGCGCTCGCGCGCCCGGTGCCGCGCAACGGTCAGGCGCGCATTCGCATCGACAAGACGATCAAAGCGCCGCGCGCCTACGTGCTCGAGGGCACGACCGGCACGTTCACCACGGTGCTGCCGAGCCGGCGGGGCCTGCTCGCGCTGCCCGCGGGCTTCGAGCTCGTCGCGTGCAACGTCGCCGCACAGGTGCTGTCGCTGCCGGACGGACGCATCAGCGTCGCGTTCATGAACCAGGCGCCAGCTCCAACCACGCTCGTCGTCCGCACGCGCGCCGGCGCGAAGACGGGACCGGAAGGCGCGCCGACGCCGCTCACGACCAAGCGCAGCTGGGAACCGCCGCCGGCGCAGGGACCGACCGAGACCGCGCGGCTCGCCGAGCGCGCGCATCAGGATCGCGACATCACGTACTTCCTGCAGGAGCCGTCGACGAGCTCGTTCAGCCTGTTTCACGACTACACCGAATCGCGTCCGGGCATCGACAAGTACGTCAACGTCGTGCGCACCGGCAGCCGCGTCTCGAACCCGTCGGCCTACATCCTCGATACCGGCGAACAGCTGCGGCACGAGACGCTCAAAGGTGACGCGATCACCGCGGCGAAGATCGACGCGGGCACCGTCACCGCAGACACTGAGGTCGTCGTCGTGTATTTCCCGGCCGTGAAAGCGGGCCAGTCCGTGCGTCTGAGAATCTCGGAGACGTACACGGCGCCCGAGAGCTACCGCCTCGAGGGCGCCGATCTCGTGTTCGATCGCAGTCTCGGCCGTCCACGTAACTCGGTCGTCCTGCCAGCGGGCTGGTATCTGACGGCCTCGTCGATTCCCGCCGTGATTTCGGAGACGGCCGATCAGAAGATCCGGCTCGACTTCTTCAACGGACGGACGGACAGCCTGGACGTACTCATCAAAGGAAGAAAGCGATAACCATCTCCGCCGCTTTAGTCTGCCCCTAGGAAGACTTCTCCTCCATTTTCTGGATCTCAGCGGCAGGCCCTAACCGCTGTAAACTACTGGCCTTAGTGCGCCGGCAATTGTGTCGGCCACCGTCTCGACTTCGGAAGCAGGCTCCCCCATGCCGCTATCGAGAAATGCGCGGAAGATCGCGTACGCGCGCCACTCTTTAATCACCGCAGCACTCCTCGTGGCCATGGTCGTGGCCGCACGTCGTACCGAGGTCGGGCTGCTGGCACAGCAACAGATCTCCGCCGGCCAGAACGTCAACATGGTCGGCGGGCCGGCAGCACTCCACTCGGGGCCGCCGCTGTCAATCGAAGGCGATCCTTACCTCCAGCGGCAGAACGAGCCGTCGATGGCCTGTTCATCGAGGAGCGCCATCACCTGCCTCGCGGGCGCCAACGACTATCGGCTGGTCAGCGTGCCCGGGACGCAGGCCGATCAAGTGACCGGCGATGCGTGGCTCGGCGTCTTCTGGTCGCACGACGACGGCCAGACGTGGCGAAGCACAGCGTTGCCGGGATTCCCGCAGGACACGTCGCCGGCCGGGCTGGCCTCGCCGATTAAAGGCTTCCCTGCGACGGCGGATCCCACGGTGCGGGCCGGCACGAACGGGCTCTTCTACTACACCGGGATCGCGTTCAATCCCGCGGCATCGACGGGCGGCACGGGCAAGTCCGGCGTCATGTTCGCGAGTCTCTTCATCGACGACAACAACTCGCAGGACGTCACGGCGCCGCCCCGCTACATTCGTACGGTCATCACCGACAACGGCACGAGCGGCCAGTTCCTCGACAAGCCGTGGGTCGCCGCGGACATCCCGCGCGGCGGCGGCTCGTGCACGATTCCCGCCAGCAACGGCGTGCCGGCGCAGGTCGTGCCCGCGGGCAACGTGTACATCGCGTACAGTGTGTTCACCGGCAGCGGCAACAACCAGAATTCCAAGCTGCTGTTCGCGAAATCCACGAACTGCGGCCAGACGTGGAGCAATCCGATCCGTCTGGACTCGAGCGTCGACGTCAGCCAGTCGGCGACCATCAGCATCAACCCTGTCAACGGCAACATCCTGGTGGCCTGGCGCGCGTTTGCGACGCCAAACAACAGCAGCCCGGGCCGGATCTACGTCGCGCGGTCGACGAACTTCGGGAGTTCCTTCGGTCAGCCCGTGCAGGTCGCGAGTCTCGGTCTGCAGAACGCGTCAACCGCGTTCGACTTGTCGACGCTGCCGGATCCGAGCGTCCCCAACGGGACGATGTTCCGGATGTTCCGCACCAATGGCTATCCGGCCATGTGCACGGACACGACGGGCCTCGCGCGCATCGCGTGGGCGCAGCGCGGGTACGGGCCGCAGGGCGACGCCCGCATCCTCGTCTCGACATCGAACAACGGCAACTCGTGGTCGACGCCCGTACCGGTTGACAACTACCCGGGGCGCGGCCACCAGCTCATGCCGGCGATGGCCTGCTCGGCCAACACCGCCACCGTGTTGTGGTACGACCAGCGCGACGACAACGCGCAGACGCTCTTCGGCCCGTCGATCTTCGGGACGATCATCGCCGATCCGATTCCGCCGCCGCCCGCGCACACGATTGACGTCCGCGCCGCGCAGACCGGATCGAACGGCCAGTTCGGCGGGAGCATCAAAGTGTCCCGCTACAACTTTGCGTTCGACACGGGCCTGCAGCAGCTGGTCCAGCTCGAATTCAACCCCGTGAACTGGCCGCTGTTTTCCGGAGGCCAGTTGCCGTTTCTCGGGGACTACATCGATCTCGCGCCCGCACAGCCGTTCCTGCCGCCGCTCGGCAACGCTGGATGGACGTACAACACCGATCCGTCGCCGGTCATTCACGCGACCTGGACCGACAACCGGGACGTCGTGCCGGCGCTGAACGACATGTGGGCGAACTACATTTCGCCGGGCGGATGCGCGCCGGCCAATCAGGCGTCGATCCGTAATCAGAACATCTACACGTCGAGGCTGAGCAAGGGACTGAACGTCGGCGCGGGCGGCAGCTCTCGTCTGGCCGGATCGCTCCTGCGCGCGTTTGCGGTGTTCGCACAGAACGCGACGGCGGTGCAGCGCCGGTTCCGCCTGCAGACCGGCATGGCGCCCGGCGGCCCCGCGTCGTTCCTGCCGGACGCGCCGCTCGATCACGTGGACGCCGACGTGCCGCCGTACTCGTCGATCGCGCGGACGATCTTCGTCGCCGGCACGACGACGGCCATCGTGAAGGTGTTCGAGATCGACGCGAGCGGCAACCCGGTCGCCAACGGCCTGCAGAGCTCGACGATCGTCAACTCCGACGCCACCGCGCCGCCGCCGGCCGACGGATCGGTCGCGAACAACGAGTTTCACACGCTTGCGCTGAGTCAGGCGTTCGTCAACACGTATCAGAACCCGACGTTCGTCAACCCGACGTTCGTGAATCCGACGTTCCTGAACCCGACGTTCGTCAACCCGACCTTCCTCAACCCGACGTTCGTCAATCCGACGTTCGTCAACCCGACGTTCCTCAACCCGACGTTCCTCAATCCGACGTTCCTCAATCCCACGTTCGTCAACCAGCCGCTCGTCACGGATGTGAGCTGGCAGCTGACCAACACCGGCAACGTCGATTCGGGCTACAACTTCTCGGCGATCCTCGCGGCGGTGCCGGCGGACGCCACGTTCCAGCTCCTGGTCAATCGTGTCTACTCCACGCCGGGCGTCTCGGGCTGCGACCTGGGTCAGCAGCAGAACGCCGCGACGCTCGTCAACATCTCGAACCCGTCCCTGACGCTGCAGAACGGCCTCAGCTCGAGCGCGTCGAACGCGTCGTTCACCCTCGGCGCCAACGACATGGCGGTCGTGACGCTGCGCGTGATCAACAACGCACCGTTCGTGCCGGACAGCATCACCGTGGTCGCGACGGCCCAGGCCAGCAACACGTCGGGCGGGTTGCCGCAGGTCATCATCGACCATGCGCCGCCCGCGATCACCGTGCCCGCCACGGTCACCATTCAAGCCGCCGGACCGGGCGGTGCCACCGGCACCTACTCCGGCGTGTCGGCGTTCGATGGACTGGACGGCGTGGTTCCCGTGAGCTGCACGCCGCCGTCAGGAACCGCGCTGCCGATCGGCGATACCACGATCACCTGCACGGCGACCGACGCGCACGGTAACGTCGGCACGCAGACGTTCACCGTGCACATCGTGGACACGACGCCTCCGACGATCGGCCCGCATGCGGACGTGACGGTTGAGGCGACGAGCAGCGCCGGCGCGGCCGTGAGCTACGCTGCGCCAGGAACGAGCGATGCCGTCGACGGCCCCGGCACGGCGAGCTGTTCGCCGTCGTCCGGTAGTGTCTTCGCTGTCGGCAACACAGCAGTCACCTGCACGGCAGCCGACGCGCACGGAAACCTCGCGGTCCCAACGACGTTTGTCGTCCACGTGCTCGACACGACGGCGGCGGCGCTGACGCTGCCGTCGCCCATCACGGTCAACGCACCGAACTCGTCTGGCGCGGTTGTTAACTTCGTCGCAACGTCCAGCGACATCGTCGACGGCAGCCTGCCCGTCACCTGCACGCCACCGTCGGGTTCGTTGTTTGCAGGCGGCACGACCACCGTCAACTGCACGGCGACCGATTCGCACGGCAACGTCGCGAGCGGCTCGTTCACGGTGACCGTCAATCTTCCGCTCCCGCCGCTGACGTACGGCTTCGTCGGCGTGCTGAATCTGCCACCGCCGGCCGGCAAGAAATTCAACGCGGGCAGCTCGGTGCCGCTGCAGTTCCGATTCACGGTCAACGGTGTCGTCATCAACAGCTTCGACGCTGACCCGCAGATTCGCATCACCGGACCGACCGGCAATCTCATATTTACGCCCGAGGATCCGGGCAGCAGCTCGTTCCAGCCACCCACCGCGGCGAACGGCTACACCTGGCAGTTCAATTGGCAGGGCACGGGTCTGCCCGCTGGCACCTACCAGGTCTATGTGGGCAGCCTGAAGACGGGACAGACGTTCGCCGCAGGCACGGCGTTCGGACCGTTCACGGTCGTGCTCAAGTAGCGGCGGGCCGAGTTACTGCGTGCCGGCGCGGCGTCTGGCGTCGACGACCAGCGCGTCTTTCGGCGCGGCGTCGGCGCGAATGGCGAGGAAGGCCTTGTAGTTGGACACGGCATCCTGCTGCTGTCCAACGCCTTCCTGCGCGCGCGCGAGCCAATACGGCAACGTCGCCAGGTAGCGCAGCGACGGCGTGTCATCGAGGAAGATCGCGGTGGCCTCGCCGCGACGCCGCTGGCAGATCTCGAGCTCGGTGAGCCCTTCCGCGAAGTGCCCCGCCTGCACGTAGGCCACGCCCAGCGCAAAGTGCGGCAGCCACATGTCGATCAGCTTGACGGAGGCGCGGAACGCGTCTACGGCGTCCGCCAGCTTGTTCGCACGCAGCGCGAGGTCGCCTTCGATCACACGCGCGTAGGCGCGATTCTGTGTCTGGAGCGTGTTGTCGAGCTCTGACACGATCGCCGCCGCCTCTTTCGCCTGGCCCAGACGAGCGAACAACTGCGCGGCTGGCAACTGCGTCCCGGGCTCGCGCGAGATCTTCAAGGCTCGCTGCGCGGCATCGAGCGCTTGCGCCCGGCGGCCTTGCGCCTCGAACGTCTCGGCGAGCGCGATCGTCTTCTCGGCGGCGGGTCCGTTGGCTTTCTGCTGCTGATCGACGGCAATGCTCTGCGACAGCTGGTGCTCCGCGTCCGACCATCGGCCGCGGTAGAGCTCGAGGTCGGCCAGCCCCATCGCCGAAAGCGACGCCCCCTGCGCCCCGGTCGATGCCATCTTCGCGTAGGCGTCGCGCGCGGCGGCATCGTCGAGCTTCAACACGGCGACGACCGCGAGCGGCAGGTAGTTCTTCATGAAGCCGGGATCCGCGGCGACGAGCTTCTGCGACTGCTCTGCGGCCGTGTCGAACTCACTGGCGTACATCGCGTAGAGCGCGTAGTTGTTGCCGATGATCGTATTGCCCGGATAGAGATCGACCGCCTTCTTGCCAATCTCGAGCGCCTTCGGGAAGTTCAGCACGTTGAAATAAGCGAAGGCGAGATTGTTCAGTCCCGCGAAGTCGCTCGGATACAGATTCACGAGCGTCGAGTAATTCGCAATCGCCTGCTCGTAGTTGCCGGCAAACGCGAGGTTGTACCCGCCGAGCGTGCGGTACTTCTCGCGATCGGTCATCCGGCTCATCAAGGCCAGCGCCTTCTTCCATTGCTCGCCCGCCTCGTCCTGGCGGCCGAGGTGGAAGAGCGACGTCGCGAGCCCCGAGTACGCGCGGCCGAAATTCGGATCGGCCTGGATCGCCTGCTGATAGTACGGAATCGCGTCGGCGTCGCGTCCGCGACCGGCCAGATCCTGCGCCAGCGTGTACTGCTTGACGGCCTCGAGGGAGCTCGCGGTGAAGGTCTCGCCTGCGGCGAGGCGCGCGCTCTCGGTCTCGGTGTCGCCGAGCTCGCCGCGCAGCGACGCCGCAAGACGGTTGACGGTCGACAGCACGCCGTCACGGTTGGCCGCCGTCCCTGAGGCCGTGGCCAGCGGCTGGGTCCTGGCCGGATCGGCGGCCGGATCGATCGCGCGCGCGGACACCTTGAAACCCGAGCCCTCGCGAACAATCGATCCGGCGACGATGACCTTGATGCCTTCGCTCTTCGAGATCAGCTTCGCCATGCCTTCATCCACGCGCGAACCCGGCTGGAGTTGACCGGCAATTTTCTTGGCCTGATCCCGCGAAAACGTGGTGACGAAGGACGCGCCCTCGAGCGCGATGCCCATGGCCTGCTCGACAGAGCCGTCGAACGCCGCATCGCCGGTTTGATTGTCGAAATCCGCGATGAGCACAGAGATCGGCGCGTGCTGCGTCGCAGGAGGCGTGCGCGCGAGCCAGTACGTCCCGGCGATCACCGCCGCGAGCACCACCGCGCCTACGAGCGCGAGCTTCCTCGTCAGGTGTCGGGGCTCGGGCTTGAGCTTGCCTTCGTCGTCGAGGCGATCGAGGTCGGCGAGCAGATCCGCGGCCGTCTGGTAGCGATCTTTCGGATCGACCTGCAGGCAGCGGGTGACGATGCGATCGACCGTTTCGGGCACCGTCTGATCGATCGACCGGATCGGCGGCGGCGGCGCATCCATCCGTTTCTGCAGCTCGCCGAGCGCGGTCGCCGCGCTCTTCTGGCGGCCCGGGCCCAGCAGCATGTCGCGAAGGATGAGTCCGAAGGCGTAGACGTCCGCGCGGTGATCGACCTCAGCGGCCTGGGCCTGTTCGGGCGCCATGTAGGCAATCGTGCCGACGACTGCGCCGATGAGCGTGGGATCGACCCCACCCGGCAGCGGACGACCACCGCTCGAGCCCGGCATCGGCGGGCCGGGCATGCCGATCGAGCGCGCGATGCCGAAGTCCATGAGCAACGCGTTGCCTTGCGTGTCGACCATGATGTTGGCCGGCTTCAGGTCGCGGTGGACGATGCCCTCGGCGTGCGCGGCGACGAGTCCGGAGAGCGACTGCCGAGCAACCGCCAGCGTGCGCGCCAGCGGCATGCGTCCGTCTTCTTTGAGAACCGTCGCGAGGTCCTTGCCTTCGATGTACGGCATCGTGATGTACTTGATGCCGTTGATTTCTCCGAGGTCGTGAATTCTGACGACGTTCTTGTGCGTGACTTGCCGCGCGAGCAGCAATTCGCGCTTGAATCGCCGCTCCATGTCCTTCGCGGCCGTCTGGTCGTCTGAAATCTCCGGCCGAATCACCTTCAGCGCGACCGAAACGCCAAGCTCGGCGTCCCACGCTTCGTAGACGGCGCCCATGCCGCCGAGACCAAGCAGTCTCGTGATGCGGTAGCGGGTCCCGAACTGCGATCCGACGGCGAGCGGCCCGGACGAGTCGTCGCCCGACGCGCGCGGTCCGGTTTGCAGCCGGGTCATGTCACCGCCCAACTGGGTGGCGTCGGTGCTTTCCGGCGGTGTAGCGGGGCCTAGACGAGTGGCGTCGCTGTCGGGGCGCGGGTCGGGGGCACCGAGACGGGTGACATCGGCCTCGAGCCGGGTGACTTCGGCGGGCGTGCCCTCGGGACGGAGCACGCGTGTTGCATCCTGGGCCGATGCGCCCCCGACGACACGTGTCGCCTGGTCGTCCGCCTGCGGGATGCCGCTGTCCGACTTCGGCCGGGGAGCCGCCGGTCCGTGTTGCTCCGGCATGTCGCCAACAGTCTCACGCGAGGCGCGGATTGTCCAGCGTCGCCCGGCCGGCACTCACGCTACACTGCGGCCATGGTCGAAGTTCGTCTGCTCGTGGGCACGCGCAAGGGCGCCTTCATCCTCACGTCGAGCGGCATGCGCGACAGGTGGGAGGTCACCGGTCCCCTCTTCGGCGGGTGGGAGATCTATCACTTCAAGGGATCGCCGGCCAACGCCGACGTCCTCTACGCGTCGCAGCACACCGATTGGTTCGGCCAGCAGATTCAGCGCTCGAAGGACGGCGGCCGATCGTGGGAGCCGGTCAGCAACAAGTTCCTCTACGAGGGCGCGACGGGCACGCACAAGTGGTACGACGGCACCCCGCATCCGTGGGAATTCAAGCGCGCATGGCACCTCGAACCATCCGCCACGGATCCCGACACGGTGTACGCCGGCGTCGAAGACGCCGCCATCTTTCGCACGACCGACGGCGGACAGTCGTGGCACGAGCTGCCCGGACTGCGCCGGCATCGATCGGCCGCCCACTGGCAACCGGGCGCCGGCGGGCTCTGCCTGCACACGATCCTGCTCGACCCGAAGCACGCCGGACGCATGTTCGTCGCGATCTCGGCGGCCGGCGCGTTCCGGACCGACGATGGCGGCGAGACGTGGACGCCGATCAACCGCGGGCTCAAGTCGAAGTACGAGTTGCCGGATCCCGACGCGGAAGTCGGTCACTGCGTCCACCGGATCGCGATGCACCGCACGCGCCCCAACGTGCTCTTCATGCAGAAGCACTGGGACGTGATGCGCAGCGACGACGCGGGCGACTCGTGGCACGAGGTCAGCGGCAATCTGCCGACGGACTTCGGCTTCCCCATCGACGTGCACGCGCACGAGCCCGAGACAATCTACGTTGTCCCGATCAAGAGCGACTCCGAGCATTTTCCGCCCGACGGCAAACTGCGCGTCTACCGCAGCCGCACGGGCGGCAACGACTGGGAGGCCCTGACGAACGGGCTGCCGCAGCGCGACTGCTACGTCAACGTGCTGCGCGACGCGATGGCGGTCGATTCGCTCGACGAGTGCGGGATTTACTTCGGCACGACAGGCGGGCAGGTCTACGCGTCGAAGGATTCAGGCGACCACTGGGCGGCCATCGTGCACGATCTGCCGCCGGTGCTCTCGGTCGAAGTGCAGACGTACTCGGCGCCACGGCGGTGAGGGAGTCCCAGGTGATCCGCGTCGTGCTGCCGGCGCATTTGCGAACGCTCGCCAGCGTGACCGGCGAGCTGACGCTCGACGTCCCCGGCCCGGTCACGCAGCGCACTCTGCTCGACGCGCTCGAAGCGCAGTATCCGATGCTGCAAGGCACGATTCGCGATCACGTCACGCGGGAGCGCCGGCCGCTGGTCCGGTTCTTCGCGTGCGAAGAAGATCTCTCCTTCGCCCGTCCGGATGCGCTGCTGCCCGACGAGGTCGCGCGCGGGCGCGAACCCTTCCTTATCGTCGGCGCGATGGCGGGAGGCTAGCGCCTACTCCTCGCGCAGCGCCAGCGTGGGATTGAGGCGTGCCGCGCGCAGCGCCGGCACGATGCTCGCGATCACGGCGACAACCGCCAGCGCGGTCACGCCGGTGGAGAGCGTCCAGGGATCGGACGGGGTCAACCCGTACAACAGGGCTTCGGCGGCTCGCGCGGACCAGATCGCCAGCCCGATGCCGACGGCCACGCCTATCGCGACGAGCACCACGGTCTCACGCACGATCATGCGAACGATGCGGCCGCGCGTCGCGCCGAGCGCCACGCGCACGCCGATCTCGTTGCGGCGGCGCGCAACGCCGTAGGACATGAGGCCGTAGAGTCCGACGGCCGCCAGCACGACAGCGAGGCCCGCGAATCCACCCGAGAGCGCCGCCATCAACCGCTCGCGCAAGAGCGTGTTTTGCACCTGCTCGGTCATCTCCGTGAGCGTCACCGTGATCGCCGGATGCACATCAGCCAGAGCCTGCACGATTCCGGCGCGAAGCGCGCGCGGATCGCGCTCTGCCCGCAGCACGACCGAGAGGAACGGCGCGGGATCGGACTCCTGCGTGTCGGCAAAGTATGTGATCGGCCCGAGCGGCTCGCGAAGATCGCGGTACTTCGTGTTCTTGACGACGCCGATCACCTCGTACGTCGGGTCCGGCTGCCCCGGGCCAACCTCGAGCCGGAACGTGCGGCCGAGCGGGTTCGATCCCGGGAAATACTTCGCGACAAAAGCTTCGTTGATGATGGCGACCGGCGTCGCCCCCACGCGGTCGCGCGCATCGAACGTGCGGCCCGATACGAACGGGATGCTCAATGTCTTGAAATACGAGTCGCTCACGCGGTTCGCGTCCGGGTGGCCTTCTTTCTTTTCACCGTCGATGATCACGGATTCGTTCCAACCTGATCCGCTCAGCGGCACGATCACCGCCGAGGAGACCTGCGCGATCCCCGGAACCGCGCGCAGCCGCTCGAGCAGCGTCGCTTGAAACGGAAGCATGGCTTCGGGCGCCACGCCCGCCGGCCGTAGATCCAGCTCGGCGACGAGGACGTTGCGATCGGAGAAGCCGAAATCGCTGGTGCCGAGGTTGCGGAGCGTCCGGATGAACAGGAGCGATCCGACGACCAGCGCCAGCGAGACCGCAATCTGCCCGACAACGAGGATCCGGCGTACCAGGAAGCGGCTGCGATCGGCGGTCAGCCCGCGGCCCGCGAGTTTCAGCACCACGCCCGGCTGCGTGCGCGTGGCGCGCAGCGCCGGCAGCAAGCCGAAGACGACGCACGCGACGATCGCGAGCCCGGAGGTGAACGCGATCAAGCGCCAGTCGAGCGCGAGATCGAACGTCCACGGGCTGCCGTCGCTCGTGAGAATCGACACGAGCACGCGGCTGAGCAGGAGCGCCAGCCAGATGCCCGCAAACGCACCCAGGCCGGCCAGCAGCAGGCTCTCCGCGATGAGCTGACGGAACACGCGCCGGCGCGACGCGCCGATCGCCAGGCGCAGCGCGATTTCGCGTCCGCGCGCGTTGGCGCGCGCCAGCATGAGATTCGCCAGGTTCGCGCACGCAATGAGCAGCACGAGCCCGGCAATCGACAGCAACACGGTGAGCGACGTGCTGTAGCGCGTGCGCAGATTCGACACGCCAGTGCTGGACGGAAACGCGTTGAGCTGAAACGCGGCGTAGGCCGCGACGTCGGCGGGCGCGTATTTCGGCGGCATCGTCGATTTGAAGATCCCCGGCGAGCGCGACGTGAGCTCGGCGTTCGCCTGCTCGACGGTCACGCCGGGCCTCAGCCGCCCGAACGCCGCGAGCCACCAGACGCTGGGCTCGTCGAGCGCGGGGTTCGCGCGCTTCAGCTGCGGCCGGCTGCAGATCGGCACGTACACGTCGGTGCGGCGGCCGATCTCCACACCTGAAAACCCGTCGCTCACGACGCCGAGGAGCGGCAGCACCTGGTTGTCCAGACGGATCGTCCGGCCGAGCACATCGTCGGCGCCGCCAAATTCCTTGCGCCAGAAGGCGTAGCTGATCACCGCGGCCGGCGAGCATCCGCGCACGTCATCGGCCGGCTCGATGAGCCGCCCGCGCACGGCCCGGCCCTCGAGCGCGTGGAAGAACCCGCCGCTCACGAACAGCCCTTCCGTTGGACGCGATTCGCCGCCCGACGACATGTCGAAGGACGCCGTCCCCCAGGCAAACAGATCCGTCAGTGTCTGTCCGCCGTCGCGGATCTGCTCCCACAGCGGATTGGTCAGCGACGGCCGCGCGCCATTGAACGATCCCGTGCGGCCGGTCTTGTTGGGCGCGATCCGGATCTCGACGATCTCCTCGGGGTGGCGCAGCGGCAGCGTCCGCAGCCGCACGACGTCGAGCAGCTGGAAGATCGCGGCGTTGGCGCCGATGCCGAGCGCGAGCGACAGCAGCGCCACGACGGCAAACCCCGGGCTGCGGCGGAGCACGCGCGCGCCATATCGCAGGTCCTGCCACACGGACTCGAGCCAGCCGATGGTGTTCATCTGATAGATCTCCTCGCGCACGAGCGCCGGGTTCCCAAGCTTGCGGATCGCCAGCGCCCGCGCGTCTTCCGGACGGTGTCCACGCGCGACGTTCTCGTCGGTCTCGATCGCGAGGTGCGCCTCGAGCTCGCGCCGGCGCTCATCGTCCCAGCGGGACCGCCGAAGGAAGCGCGTGACGCTCACTTAGCCTCCCGTGGGCCGGAGAATGCGATTGATGGCGCCGACCAGCTCGTCCCAACGCGTCGTCTGGTGCGCGAGCTGGCGGCGGCCCGCCGGCGTCAGCCGGTAGTAGCGCGCGCGCCGGTTGTTCTCGGACGTGCCCCAGAACGACGCGATCCACCCGCGGTCCTCGAGGCGATGGAGCGCGGGATAGAGCGATCCGTGCTCGACCTGCAGGACGTCGTCAGACTGACGCTCGATCGCGTAGGCGATGGCGTGGCCGTGCGCGGGGCCGATCGCGATCGTCTTCAGGATGAGCACGTCGAGCGTGCCCTGCAGCAGGTCGCCATGGATCGGCGGGGTTCCACGTTTCGGCATCGGCCAGTTGTCTCCTCAGGTCGATTATCTACCAGTAGACGAAAAGTCGTCGTGTTTGGTTGGTGGATCCCAGCGATCTTGACGAGTAGACGGTCGATTGGTCAGCCCAGGAACGGCGGGTCGACGCGATCGAGCAGGCCGCGCACGTCGATTCCTGTGGCGTTGGTCATGACCACCGAGGCGATCCGCGACGCCGGATAGACCCGCATCATGCAGTGGAATCCGCCTCCCCCGCCCTCTTTGTAGAAGCACGGCGAGGCGCCGGCGCTGCCCGTGTGCCAGCCGAGCGTCATCGCGATGGTCCTCCCACCGGCGGTGTGTTGCGGCTCGTAGAAGAGCGCACGCGTCGCGGCATCGAACAGGCGCGAGCGCGGCTGCAGCTGGTCGCGCAGGAACGCGCCAAACCCGCGCGCGGTGCCGACCAGGCCGCCGAACGCGGGCCCGTTCGGGTAGTGCGGCCGAATCTCCAGCCACGACCCGTGGTACTCGCCGACCAGCGCGCGATCGATCACCGCGCCCTTGATCAAATTGATGAGCGAGTATTTCTCGAGATAGCCCGTGGCGTGCGTGGCGGGATCCTCGATCGCGTAGCCAAGGTCACTGGGGTCGATCCCGAGCGGCCGCAGCACCCGCACGGTGACGTACGAAACGAACGGCTCGCCGCTCGCCCGCGCGATCACCGATCCCAGCAGCCAGTACCCGATGTTCGAGTAGGCGTACTTCGCACCGGGCGCGAACGCCGCGCGAGGATGCTGGCGCAGCACCGCGGCGAGCGCCGCCGCTTCATCGAACGACGCGTGCTCTGCCGCGGGATGGACCCAGCGGAGCGGAATCGGATTCGGAATGCCCGACGTGTGCGACAGCACCTGCCGCACTGTGATCTCCGGGCCGTAGGGCTGCGCGTCCACGTAACGATCGAGCGGCGCGTCGAGCGCGATCTGACCGGCGCCGGCGAGCTGAAGCACGGCCGCCGCCGTGATCGTCTTGCTCATCGAGTAGGCCATGAGCGACGTCTCGAGCGTCATCGGCCGCCGCGCCGCCAGATCGGCGACGCCGCCGGCGTACTCGAACACGGTGCCGCCGGGACTGACGACTAGGTACTGCAGGCCCGGCGTCTTCGAGGCGAACGCGTCTAGCCGGGAGCGAACGTCGGCGTCGTCTGGCATCGTCGGTACGGGAAGTCTACGCTGCGGCTTTGCCCGTTCAGCGTCCCTTCGATGCGTCCCGTGATGCCGTCGGCGGTCTTGCGATAGATGACGCGCTGCGGAAAGTCGTGCTCGGTGTTTTCGAACACGATCTCAGTGGGTGAGACTTTGGCGAGCGGAAACACCGTCTGCGACTGACCGGACGGCTTCACGTCGTAGGCCAATTTGCCTTCGATCACGCGCACGGTCGCGAACTCGTACTCGGTCATGCGGCCGCCGCGAACAGTCCGGCTGACGCCGATCATCGCGCCGCCCGCGGGCGGCAGCCAGAACTCCTCGGTGAAGCCATCAGGCCGCGTCATGCGCCAGCACCCTTGCAGCCAGCCGACGTCATCGATCGTGGGCGGAGCCTGGGCCGTAAGCGAAGCGGCCGCAAGCACCGCGATCAGGAAGACAGGAGCCAGTCGCATCACGAGTGAAACCTCCGGGGCGCCAGCATGCCGCGTCTGCCGCGCCGGCGTCTTGGAAAAACGCGTCACGTCAGTCGGCCGATCGACGGCCCGTGCTGAACACGGCGGTCAAGCTCTGGTCGTCGATTTGCCACGCGCCGGGCGGCTGTCCGGTGAAGTGTCTGAAGTCGTTCACGAAGTGGGCCTGATCGTAGTAACCGAGCGACACGGCCAGGTCAGCCCACCCCGTGCGCGATTGCCGCAAGGCGTTCAGCGTCTGCTGGAATCGCGCGACGCGCAGCAGCTGCTTCGGCGTGAGACCGATCTCCTGTTGAAACGCGCGCTCGAGCTGGCGCCGGGACACGCCCACGAACTCGGCGAGCCGCTCGACACGGACGAGCCCGCGCGTCTCAAGGGCGAGACCCGCGGCCCGCGCGGCCGGCGACCCGTCCGTCGAGCGTCCGGCGCGGCTGACGAGCGCGCGGTCCAACGCCGAGGCAATCGCCCGCGGATCGCCGCGGCCCAGGAC
>DATEGZ010000274.1:0-10705 GCA_035279905.1 Vicinamibacterales bacterium | reverse complement strand
CAGCCACCCGCGGCCGGCCAGGGCCGCGGCCGAGGCGGCGGCCAACCGGTGACGATCCACGCGGCGCGGGTGATCGACGGCAAGGGCGGCGTGATCGACAACGGCGTCATCACGATTCAGGGCAGCAAGATCACCGCCGTCGGTCCGGCCACCGCGGGACAGACCTACACGTACGACCTCGGCACGGCCACCGCGCTGCCGGGCATGATCGACGTGCACGTGCACCTGAACTGGATTTTCGGATCCGACGGCAAGTACGGCAGCGCGAACCGCGACACGCAGGACTACCAAATCCAGGCTGAGCTCGAGAACGCGCGCAAGACCCTGATGGCGGGCTTCACGACGATTCAGTCGCCGGGCGCGGCGAGCGACGTGCCGCTGCGCGACGCGATCGCGGCCGGCGTCGTCGTCGGGCCGCGCATCCTGACGTCGGTCTCGCAGATTCAGGGCGGCAACTCCACGCCCGATCAGCTGCGCGATCGCGTGCGCCAGGCCAAGGCGCAAGGCGCCGATCTGATCAAGTTCTTCGCCTCGGGCAGCATCCGCGACGGCGGCAAGATGAACGTCACGCAGGAACAGACGGACGCGGTGTGCGGCGAGGCCAAAGCGCAGGGGCTGCGCACGATCGTGCACGCGCACGATCCGGCGTCGATCCTCGCGGCCGTCAAAGCGGGCTGCACGGAGGTCGAGCACGGTCTCTTTGCCGACGACGCGTCGATCAAGGCGATGAAGGACGCGAACGTCTACTTCGATCCGAACATCGGCCTGGTGCTGCAGAACTACCTGGAGAACAAAGACAAGTTCATGGGCAGCGGCAACTTCAACGACGAGGGCTTCGCGTCGATGCAGAACGTGCTGCCGCACGTCGCCGACTCGTTCAAGAAGGGCCTCGTCGCCGGCCTCAAGATGCCGATGGGCACCGACGCCGTCGCCGGCGCGCACGGCCAGAACGCGCGCGAGATCATCGCGCGCGTTGCGGCCGGACAGAAACCGATGGACGCGATCATCGGCGCCACGTCAATCGCCGCCGAATCGATGCGGCTCGGCGACACGATCGGCACGATCGCCCCCGGGTTCGAAGCCGACATCGTCGCCGTGCCGGGCAACCCGCTGACGGACATCAACACGCTGAAGAGCGTGTCGTTCGTGATGAAAAGCGGAAGGGTGTACAAGAAATAGTCAACTTGGAACGTAGAACTTCAAACTCAGAACTTCGGAGGGGCACGCCGAACAGCGCGACCTTCTGAAGTTCTGAGTTCCAAGTTTTAAGTTCTAAGTTTTAAGTTCTAAGTTCTACGTTAACTTCTAATAAAAACCGCGCTAGCTGCCCAGCGTGACGATCGACACCGTCACGGTGTTCGAATCGACGCTGCCGCCCGCGTTCGACACGCGCACCTTGTAGTTCACGTCCTGCGTGAGGCCGGGCGTCACGTACGACGCGCTCGTGGCGCCGTCGATGACGTGCTCGACGCCGTTCGACATCTCGAACCACTGATAAGTCAGCCCGCTGCCGGCCGCCTCGACCGTGAGCGTGGCATGGTCGCCCGCCTGCATCGCGACGTCCTGCGGCTGCCTGGTGATGACCGGCGCCGCGGGCGCCGACACCGTCACCGTGGCCGAGGCCGAATCGGCCTGATTCCGGCCGTCCGAGACGCGCACCCAGTAGCTCGTCGTAGCGGTGAGCCCCGGCGTCGAATAGCTCGCCGACGTCGCTCCCGACACCGGCGCCGACGTCGCGCCACTCGCGCCGACGTACCACTGGTAGCTCAGTGTGCCGCCGCCGCTCGCCGCGACGGACAACGTCGCCGACGCGCCGTAGTCGATCGTCTGATTCTGCGGCTGGCCGGAGATGGTCAGGGTCGCGCTCGGAGCGTTCGGCGCGGATTTCGTGCACCCGATCGTCGTCGCAATGATGAGGGCGCAAAAAGTCAAAAGGGCGGATCTCATGTGCCGTGTCTGCATGCCATTCGACAATCCAACTCGCGTGCCAGCGGGTTTGCGGCCGGATTCTGCCGATGAAGCGGCCGGATCGACGTGGATTACAGGAGTGTCAGTAAAAGTCGTGCGACTCGATTTCGGGTCCGCTGTGCCTGAGCGCGTCGACGCGATCGGCTTTCACCGACACGGCGCCGTCCTGGTTCTGCAGCACGCCTTCGACGAGCAGGTACGGTTCGTCCACGATCACGCGCTTGTAAACGCCAAACGTGTCGGGCGTGACGATGACGTTGGCGATGCCGGTCTCGTCCTCGAGCGAGAGAAAGACAAAGCCTTTCGCGGTGCCCGGACGCTGGCGCACGAGCACCGCGCCGGCGACTCGCACGCGCCGGCCGGCGCGCGCGTTGAGCAGGTCTTTCGCGCGCTGCACGCCGCGCGTCGCAAGCGACGCGCGCAGAAACGACATCGGATGCGGCCCGATCGTCAAACCCGTGCCGTCGTAATCGGCGCGAACGCGGTCGGGGAGAGACATAGACGGGAGAGGCGACCGGTCACTCGCTAGTGCCTGATGCCTGGTGCCTGGTGCCTGATCATCGTCAGTGTCCATTAAGAGTGGCCCAGCCGGCCGACCTGCTCGCTCCGCTTGCCACAAGGCCGATCGGCGATCGCCACCGAGTGAAGTCAGCGCGCCGATCTCGGCGAGCGTGCGCAATTCGTCCTGGCGGAGGCCGGCGCGAGCGACGAGCTCATCCATTGATCTGAAACGCGTGTCACTCGCTAGTGCCGAATGCCTGGTGCCTGGTGCCTGATCTGCTGGTGCCTGATCTTCGATCCGCTTCCCTGCCTGATCGCGCAATCCGCGCACGTACCGCAGTCCCAGTCGCACCACGCCGTCCTCCTGCACGTTGCAGTTCCACTTCGAGATCTGCACGTCGATCGGCGCGAAGCGCACGCCGTGCCGCTGCGCGTCCTTGACGAGCGTGGCCGGCGAGTAGAAGCCCATCGGCTGGTTGTTGAGGAGCGCGGTGTAGAACGCCGCGGGAAAGTGCGCCTTGAGATACGCGCTCGCGTAGACGATCAGCGCGAAGCTCGCCGCGTGCGATTCGGGAAACCCGTAGAGCGCGAACGACGTGATCGACAGCACGATGTCGTCCGCGGCCTGGCCGATGATGCCGTTCCTGGCCATGCCCGCGCGCAGCCGCGTCTCGATCTGCTGCATGCGCTTCACCGATCGCTTGAAGCCCATCGCGCGGCGCAACTCCTCCGCTTCCCCGCCGGTGAAGCCCGCGACGACCATCGCCATGCGCAGGAGCTGCTCCTGAAACAGCGGCACGCCGAGCGTGCGCTTGAGCACCGGCTCGAGCGCCGGATGCGCGTAGGTCACCGGCTCGTCGCCGCGCCGCCGGGCCAGATACGGATGCACCATCTTGCCGACGATCGGCCCGGGCCGGATGATCGCGACCTCGACGACGAGATCGTAGAAGTGCGCGGGCTTGAGCCGCGGCAGCGTCGCCATCTGCGCGCGCGACTCGACCTGGAAGATCCCGATCGTGTCCGCGGCCTGCAACATGCGATACACCGCAGGGTCGTCTGGAGGAAGATGAGCGAGATCAAACTTAGAACTTGGAACTTCAAACTTAGAACTTTCGGGCACCTCACGCTGTTCAGCATGCTCTGAGTTCTGAGTTCTAAGTTCTAAGTTCGAAGTTGATCCGTTAACGATCTCAATGGCTTCTTCCAACGCCGCCATCATCCCGAGCCCCAGCAGATCGACCTTGATGATCCCGAGGTCCGCGCAGTCGTCCTTGTCCCATTGCACGACGACGCGGCCGGGCATCGACGCGTTTTCGAGCGGGACGACTTCGTCGAGCCGGCCCTGGCAGACGACCATACCGCCCGAGTGCTGGCCGAGGTGGCGCGGCAGGTCCAGCATCTGCTGCCAGAGCTTCGCGAACAGGCGGTAGCGCTGATCGTCGGGGTCGAGCCCGGTCTCGCGCAGGTTGCGCGCGATGGTTTCGTCGGGATCGACGAACTCGAACTGGCTCATCATGCGCGCGAGCCGATCGATCTCGGCCTCGTCGAGGCTCAGGACCTTCCCGACCTCGCGCGTCGCGCTGCGGCCGCGGTACGTGATGACGTTGGCCGTCATCGCGGCGCCCATCTTGCCGTAGCGCTCGTAGACGTACTGGATCACGCGCTCGCGCCGATCGCCGCTCGGCAGATCGAGGTCGATGTCGGGCCACTCGCCGCGCTCCTCTGAGAGAAACCGCTCGAAGAGCAGCTCCATGCCGACCGGATCGACCGCGGTGATGCCGAGCGCGTAGCACACGGCGCTGTTGGCCGCCGACCCGCGGCCCTGCACGAGAATCCCCTGCTGCCGGCAGAAATTGACGAGGTCCCAGACGATGAGAAAGTAGCCGGCGAGGTCGAGCTTCTCGATGAGATCGAGCTCGCGCTGGATCTGCGCGCGGGCGCGGTCGTGATACGGCCGGTAGCGATCGCGCGCGCCCACCTGCGTGATGCGGCGCAGAAACGACGCCTGCGTCTCGCCGGCCGGCACCGGGTAGTCGGGAAACTTGTAGCCGAGATCGGCGAGCGTGAACTCGAGCTGCTCGGCCAGCGCCTCGGTGCCCGCGAGCGCCTGCGGGAGATCCGAGAACAGCCGCGTCATGTGCTCGGGCGGTTTGAGATAGCGCTCGGCGTTCGGCGTCAGCCGCCGCCCCGCCCGCTCGAGCGTCGTCTTGTGCCGGAGACACGTGAAGACGTCGTAGAGCGGCCGCGCCTCGGGCGCCGCGAATCGCACGCCGTTGGACGCAATCACCGGCACGCGAAACGCCGCCGACAAATCGACCAGCGACTGCAGCGTCGACTGCTCGTCGCGTCGAAAGTGGCGCTGCAATTCGATCCACACCTGGCGGCGGCCGAACACACCGACGAGCCGGTCAACGAGCCCGCCCACCCCGTGGCGCCGCGCGTCGAGCGCCGACGCGCCGACCAGCGCCATCAGCCCGGCCGTCTGTCCCGCGAAGTCGTCCAGCGTGAGCCACGACTCGCCCTTCGGCGCGCGCAACTTTGCGCGCGTGATCAACCGGCAGAGATTGCGGTAGCCCTCGGCGGAGGCGACGAGGACGGACAGGGACCAAGAGGTTCCTTGGGGTTCCAAGGGGTTCCTTGGGGTTCCTGGAGGTTCCTCGTGGCTCGAGCCTGAGGCCTGAGGCCTGGGGCCGGCATCAATCGTGAGCTCCGCCCCCACAATCGCCTTGATGCCCGCGGCTTTCGCGGCGCGGTAGAACTGCGGGGCGCCGTAGACGCCGTCGCGATCGAGCAGCGCGAGGGCGGGATAGCCGAGCGCGGCCGCGCGCTCGATGAGCGTCTCGGGCAGCGACGCGCCATCCAGAAACGAAAACGCCGACGAGGTGTGGAGCTCCAGATACACAATCAGTCCACGACCCCTTCGATGACCCAGCGATTCGTGACGCGATCTTTCGCGAGGCGGTAGACGCCGTCGGCGAGCTCGACGTCCCACTCGTCGCGATCCCAGCCGGATTGATCGAGCGTCCACCAGCGGCCCGACGTGCGCCACGGCCCGGCACACGCGAGCACGCGCCCGCCGGCGAGTCCGCGCGCGGCGGGATCGACGCGCACGGGTGCGCCGTGCTCCAGAGCGACGCGCGCGGCGATGGGGAGACGGAAACGGCGAAAAGCGATCGGAGTGGTTCCGCGGTTCCGGGGTTCCGAGGTTCCGAGGTTCGGCAGTGACGGAGTCGCGAAGTTTCGGCGTGCTCTGAACCGCGGAACCCCGGAACTCCGGAACCCCGGAACCTGAAAAGTGCTCATCGCGACAATGCGTGCATCGTGGGTGTCGACGAGGGCCGGCGCGCCGACGCGCGATTCGCCGGCGAGCGCGCGCAGGCGCGCGAGGAGCGTCGCGAGATCTTCGGCCGAAGGCAGCGTGCGCGCGAGGAGCGATCCCTGAACGATCGCGCCCGGCACGACGCCGGCCTCGACTTCGACCCAGTCGATCGCCGCGGGCGGAGGATGCGACTCGAGGTCGAGCAGGATCAGCGTGCGCAACACGCGCGCGTCGCGCAGCGGCGCCGGCAGATGAAGCGTGCGCGCGTGGACCGCGCGCGTCACGAGCCGCAGGCGCACCTGCACTTCGACTGCCCCGCGATCCGCCCGCTCGAGCGACGCTGAAAGCAACTCGCACAGCCGCGCCAGCACGAACGACAACGGCTCGAGGCCGTCGATCGCGTACTCGAGCTCGAGCCGCTCGACAAACCGTACGGCTTCGCCGGCCGGCACGAACGACGCGATCGGCTCGCCGCACGCCGCCTGGTGCAGGACGACGCCGATCGAGCCGAGCCGCGCGTGGACGTCGGCGCGCGGCAACCGCGCGAAGTCGCCCAGCGTGTGCAGCCCCCAGCGGGAAAGAATGTCCAGGACATCCGGCAGGACGAGATCGAACCCAACGCCCCAGGCCTCAGGCCCCAGAAGACGCGTCGCCTCGAGCCAATGCAGTGGAACAGCGCTGAGCGCCGCGGCCTCCCGGCCCGGCGCGACAAGCGTCACACCCTCCCTCGCCGCGTGCGCGAGGATCCACGCTGTCGTCGTCGTGGCCGCGAGCGCGAGGCGCACGTCGAGGCTCTGCGCGCGCGCCAGGCGCTGTACTTCGCCGGCGATGTCCCCGGGCGCGCCAATCGCCTGCGTGAGACCGCTCGCGTCGAAGAGCACGGCGCGATCGCCGTGCGCCTCGATGCGGGGCGAGCAGCCGCGAGCGATCGCCTCGAGGACAGCGGCCGCGGACACGGGGGAAACGAGGCAACAAAACAGCATGGTTCCGGGGTTCCGGAGTTCCGAGGTTCCGGGGTTCTAAGTTCGAAGTTCGAAGTTTGAAGTTCGAAGTTCCAAGTGCGCGCTTCCGTTGGTTCCCGCGCGCACTTGGACGCCGAGTCCGCCGAGCCGGCGGCTTTGCGGGCTCGCGCCGGTCCAGCGGCGCTCAGCGTCGAGATGCACCGAGATGCCGCGCGGGCTCTTGCCCATCGGCGACTCGCCGACGAGCAGGCACACCGACTCGCGGCCTTCGTTGGCGTGCGCGAGGCGCAGCCAGGTCGTCCATGGCAGCGCGCGCAGATGGCGCGACGGCACGTCGGCGACGTCGAGCGCGACGATCGCAAATCCTCCCGCGCGCACGATCAGATCGAGCGCGCGGATCGCCTGGTGCACCGTGCGCTCGACGACCGCCGCCCGCGCCAGCTCGGCGGTGAGCGTGGGCCCGCGCACCCACAACACGCGATCGAGATCGACGCCCGCGGCCGCCGCCGACGCCGGATCGAAGCGATCCAGCGCATCGACGAGCCCGACGACGTCGCCCCGCGCGGTCGCCGCCGCCATCGTCGCGACGAGCACGCTCGTCCGTCCCGTCGACCGCGCGCCGACCAGCTCGGACACTTCCCCGCGCCGCCATCCGCCGCCCAGCATCGCGTCCAGCGCGTCGAGACCCGTCGACACCGATCGCACCCCGGCGTCCAGCCGAAGTCCCGCCAGCGTGCCGTCCAGGCGTTTCTCCTGGAGCAGCGATTCGAGCCGAAAAATGGCCGTAGATTTCATGTTTCGCTTTACTTTCGCTTTAAGGGAGGAGCAGTATAGGGCAGAGACGACTAGCGATCAAGAGACGAAAGCGCAAGCAATCGAGCAATTGGGTTATTGGGCTATTGGGTCATTGAGCTATTGGCATGCACGCGGTCCAGTCACGGCCTCGCCGATGTCGAGGCGATCGGCTGAAACGAAAACTGCCGCCCCAATAACCCAATAACCCAATGACCCAATGACCCAATGACCCAATGACCCAATATCCCAATGTCGCCAATGTAAGATCTGCTGTCCGTGTCCACCGAATCACCGCAAGCTGCCACCACCGTCGCCGCAGACGCCGACGCGGCTCGACCGTGGGTGCAGCGCGTGGCCGGCGCGCTCACGCACCGCAACTTCCGGCTCGTCTGGCTCGCCGCGCTCGGCTCCACGATCGGCACGTGGATGCAGAACTACGCGCAAGCGTGGCTCGTGTTCGATCTGACGAAGTCGAATTTCTATCTCGGGCTCGACACGTTTCTCGCGCAGCTGCCGGTCCTGCTCTTCATGTTGATCGGCGGCGTCGTCGCCGATCGGTACGATCGCCGGCGCCTGCTCACCGGCTCGCAGTACGTGCAGATGTTCTCGGCGTTCACGCTGACCGCGCTCATCCTCAGCGGACACGTGAAGGTCTGGTACATCTTTCTGCTGTCGTTCGTCTCCGGCTGCGGCCAGGCCTTCGGCGGCCCGGCGTATCAGTCGATGATTCCGCAGCTCGTGCCGCGCCGCGATTTGCCGAACGCGATCGCGCTCAACTCGACGCAGTTCAATCTCTCGCGCGTCCTCGGCCCGACAGCCGGCGGCATCGTCCTCGCGCTCGTCGGCACCGCGGGCTGTTTTGCGCTCAACGGTCTCTCCTTCTTCTTCGTCGTCTTCGCGCTGTCGCAGCTGCAGCTGCCGCCGCACACGCCGCCGTCCACGAAAACCCATCTCAGTGAAGAGCTCAAGAGCGGCCTGCGCTACGTCCGCGACAACCCGCTGATGCTGACGCTCACGGTCCTCGTCTTCGTCAGCACGTTCCTGACGATGCCGATCCTGACGATGCTGCCGTCGTTTGCGACCGACGTGCTGACGAACAACACGCACGCGCCGCAGACGCGGCTGTCGATGCTGCTCGCGTGTCAAGGCCTGGGATCGATCGTCGGCGCGCTCACGATCGGCAGCCTCGGGCGGTTCAAGCACATGGGCCGCGTGCTGCTCGTCGTGCAGATCATCCTCGGCGTGCTGATCGGCGCGTTCGCGCTGTCGCGCACGCTCACGCTGAGCCTCGGGCTGCTCTTCATCGGCGGCATGTTCTTCATGGCGGTGTTCTCGATCAGCTTCTCGCTCGTGCAGCTGACGGCGCCGGATCACCTGCGCGGCCGCGTCGTGAGCATCTACATGGTCTCGCTCCGCGGCGGCTGGCCGATCGGCAGCCTCGTCGCGGGCGCGATGGCCGACAAGTTCACCGCGCCCCACGTCATGGCCGTCAACGGCCTGCTGCTCTCCGCCGTCGCCGCCGTCCTCCTGCTCTTCTGGCGCAACAGCTCGCTCCAGCAGGCCTGACGTGAGCCGGGTTCTCGTCGTCGAAGACAGCGCGGACATCGCCGACCTGATTCGTCACTACCTCGAGCGGGCCGGACACACGGTGGAAGTCGTCGCGTCGGGGAACGACGCGCTGCCGCGCGCGCGCAAGACCAGTCCCGAGATCGTGATCCTCGACCTCATGCTGCCCGGCATGGACGGATTGCTGGTCTGTCAGGCCCTGCGCCACGATCGATCGACGGCCGCGATCCCGGTGATCATGCTGACCGCGCGCGGCGAGGAAGCCGACCGCGTGCGCGGGCTCGAGCTGGGCGCCGACGACTACGTCACCAAGCCGTTCAGCCCGAAGGAGCTCGTCGCGCGCGTCGCTGCCCTGCTCCGCCGGACGCAGCCGTCCCGGCCTCCGGCCACGGTTCTGCGTTACGGCCCGGTGACGATGGACATCGATCGGCACCACGTGCGCGCGGGCGAGGAGGACCTGCGGCTGACGGCGAAGGAGTTCCTGCTCCTGCGCTACCTCATCGAGCACCGCGGCCGCGTGCTCTCGCGCGACCTGCTGCTGTCGGACGTCTGGGGCTACCAGTACACGGGCGGCACCCGCACGGTCGACGTACACGTGAGACGTCTTCGTGAGAAGCTGCCGTTGCTCCAGACGGCGCTGACCACCGTCAAGCAGTTCGGCTACAAACTCGAGGACTCGCCGCCACGATCGTGACGTTCCGCACCCGGACCTTCTTCGGCGCCATGTTCGCGGCCGTGCTTGCCGTGGCCGCCGGGACGTGGTTTACCGAACGCGCCGTGCGCGCCTCGCTCTACGAGGACGTGCGCCAGAGCCTGCTGACCGAGGCGCGGCTCGCGGCCGTGTTTCTCGCGCAGCGGCCGGAGATTGGCGATCCGGACGCGGAAGCCGACGCGCTCGGCGCGCGCATCCAGTCGCGCGTGACGTTCATCGCGAGCGACGGCCAGGTACTCGGCGATTCCGAGGTCTCGAAGGCTGAGCTGTCGACGCTCGAGAATCACGCGACGCGTGAAGAGGTCCTGGCCGCCGCGAAAGACGGCGAAGGCACCGCCGCGCGCCAGAGCCACACCACCGGTGTGTGGACGATGTACACCGCGGTGCGGGTGAAAGAAGGCCCGATCGCCTACGCCCGCGTCGCGCTGCCGCTGACGGCCGCCGAGGCGCGCGTCGCTCACGTGCGGCGCTTCGCCCTCGTCGGCCTGGCGGCCGGACTCGTAGCGGCCGTCGGCCTGGCGTGGCTCACGTCTCTGCTGCTCAACCGGCGGATTCGCGCCGTGGCGGACGTCGCCGAGCGCTATCGCTCCGGCGACTTCGGCCAGCCCGCGCGCGACTACGGGCGTGACGAGATCGGAACGGTCGCGACCGTGCTGGACGAAACGGCGCGCGACCTGGGCGCGCAGCTGACCGAGATGGCGCGCGAGCGCGCGCACATGGACGCGATCCTCAGCGGCATGGTGGAGGGCGTCGTGCTCGTCAACAGCGCCGGCCGGCTCGTGCTCACCAATCCGGCCCTGCGATCGATGTTGCGCCTGCCGCCCACGATCGGGGATCAACACTTCCTCGAAGTGGTCCGCCAGCCGGACATCGCGGCGCAGC